>CAZCJJ010000001.1:0-71258 GCA_964499045.1 uncultured Opitutales bacterium
CACAGAAAAAGCTTGTCATCGGTGGCTTGGATTATGTTCTTTCATAACTTCGATCTTCCCCATCAAGCCGTGCTTATGCTGGCGGCAACCTTTTTACCTTAATTTTATCAATCGTGGCTTTGCAAATAACTCAATGGATCATCACCCGGTGCCGAATTGCCTGGGTGGCTTTTCTTATCGGGGTGGTCCCCGGAACTGCAGTCATTGCCCAACAGGATCCGGCGTTGATGGCATTGACGCCCCTGCAGGACAGGACGGTGGAGCTGGTGGAAAGCCGTCAGTTTATTGCAGTACGGCCTTACCTGTTGGAGCTGATCAAACGTTTTTCGGATGAAGGAGAGGAATACAAGGAACGGCTGGGCCCTGTTTATTTCTATCTGGGCGTCAGCTATCTCGTTGAATATGGGGAAAGCCCTTCGGAGGAGTTGCTGAAGGAAGCGATCAAGGCCTTTGATTCCTATGAAGAGCATTTCCCGGACGGTGAATTGATCATTAATGCGCTCTTTTCCCGGGCGGATTGCTATCGTGGTCTCCAGCAATTTGAAAATGCAGCGAAGGATTATGCGAAACTACTGACCCCCCCCCACGTGTACAATTTACGGATAGCACAGAGGCACGAGGCCCTCAGGCGTATCGGTGAATGTTATTACATCACCCAGAACTGGAAAGCAGGGGAGCCTTGGTTTTTCATGCTGCTTCAGGAAGGCGGGACCGAGGAAGACAAGGCACTGGGTGCCGCCGCCTTGCTCGAAACCTTTATTAACCGGAATGAGTTTAGCAAAGCGCTGGAAACACTTCCCTTTCTGGTCGGGGACTCCCCGGCCCGTTACCGCCTGCAGCTGAATGTGGCCCTGATTGAAGCGGGAGACCGCCTAAGCAGCAACAATCAGTATAATGAGGCGATGTTAATCTACCGGATGGTGCTGACGGTAGAGGAAATCATCAACTGGCAGGAGCGTCGTCTGGGCAGCCTCAAGCAACAACTGGACCTGTTGCAAAGCATGGTGGCGGCCGACAACGAGCGGCGTATCGAACTGGAAACCGAGGTTTACAACACGGAAGCCCAGCTCAATGCCATCCGGGAGGTGACCTCCTATACGCCCGAACTGGAAGTCCGGATTGCCCGAACCTATCTGTTGACTGGCCGGGACTGGGAAGCATTCTGGGCCTACAATCGGCTCTTGGAGCGCTACCCGAATCACGCCAACCGGGAGGATTTCCTATATGCGGCCTTTTCCACCGCGGCCACCCTGAAACTGGGAGATCAGGTTGTCAGCCTCGGGGAATCCTATCTGCAGGATGGTGGGATGGGTCAGTTTAAAAACGATGTGATTGTCCGGTTGGCTGAGTTCTACCTGCAAGATGGCCGGGTCAACGAGTTTTTCACTCTGGCTCAGAACTTCATCGAACAAAATCCGGGCAGCCGTTATGCGGGCCAGCTGATTTACTTCATGGGAACCACCTGGCTGGAGGAACGGCGTTATGATCTGATGATCGATCAGTTCTCGGATTATGTGAGGCGGTTTCCTGAATATATGGTGCTCGAAGGCTCGCTCTACTGGGCAGGTATGGGTTATTTGCTTGAACAACGCTATGCCGAGGCTTCCGAGATGTTTGAACGCTTGCTCCGTCAATACCCTGTCGGTCCCTATTCCGAGGATGCGCTCTACCGTCTCGGAATTTGCCAGTATGGCATGCAAAATCTGGAGGGTGCCCGGGAAGCGTTTGGGACCTTTATTGCACAGTACCCTGATACGACCCTGCGTGGGGAGGCAGAGTTCTTCATGGGAGATATTCTTGGTGGAGCCGGTGAACTTGAGCAGGCCATCCGCCACTACAACAATGTTGAGGTTTTTACCGACAACCTGTCCTACATTGAGAATGCCTATTTTGAGAAGGGCCGTATTTACGAGGCCACGGAGCGTTACAAGGATATGGAGCGGAACTACATGACCTTCATCGAAAAATATGGAGACAAGGTTGAGGTAACCGGCGCCATCTACCAGTTGGGACGTTCCAGATTTTTGCAGGGGAATCCATCTGCCATGTTCAGCCTCTACATGGATGCTATTGTCGAACACGGCAATGACCCCGAGAGTTATGGTGTCGATGATATCCTGGTCGCTTTTTCCGGGGAGTATTACAAGGGCGTCGAACAAATTCAGGAAACACTACAATTCTTACGGAAGGTAGTGGATGAGGTCGCATTCCGCCAGACACTGGCCGAAGATCGCAGTGCCCTTTTTGATTACTTGAGGGGACACCCCTTGATTGATCCGGTGGTTCTGGAAAGGTTTTATGACCGTCAGTTCAGGGTTTCCCTGATCACCGATCAGGCTCCGGTGGGGGAGATGATTGCGGAGTATGAGCGGAAACTGGCGACATATCCCGAGGAAACTCCGGAACAACGTCTGGAAATAGCCTATCGCGAGGCGGATGCTGCCGGAAAGCGTACTTTGGCCTACCGCTTGCATATGGCCAGCGACAAGCTGGGACTCGACCTTGCACCGGATCGTGCCTTTACCGAACAGGATTTTCTCTATGCGAGCCCGGCCACCTTGGTCTGGATCGGAAACCGGCTCAGCGAATTTGATCCCTCCGGCGCGCGTCAGGCTTTTCAGGCAGTGATGGAGCAGCACGAGGAATCGGATAAGGTATTGGATGCGCTACTGGCTTTGGGAGACCTGGAAATGCAGGAAGGGGTTTGTGAAGAGGCTTTGAATGCCTATGCCCGGGCTCAGAAATTGTTCCCTGCCTATGGAGACATCTGGAAGGCGGTTATCGGACAGGGGGATGCCCTTCGCTGCCTTGGTCGCCATTGGGAGGCTCGGGAGAAATACCAGGAAGTCGTGGAAATCCGCGACTGGCGGGGCCAGCCCCATGCCGAAGCTTTGGTCAAAACCGGCCTGTCCTTCAAAGAAGAAAATGATTTCGAGCGTGCCCAGGCTTTCTTTGAGCGCACCTACGTCGGTCACTCGGCCTTTCCTGACTGGGCCTCCCGTGCCTATTGGGAAAGTGGCCAGTTGCTTCAGCAAATGGGACGCACCGACGAAGCACGTCAGACCTACGATGAATTTTTGGAGAACAGCGCCTACTCCGAGGCCCCCTACTACAATCAAATCCGACAAGCAAGGAATGCCCTGCAATGAAACTATCCGCATTATTCCCCATCACCTTGGCATGCCTGGCCCTTTTCCCTCTGTGGGTATCCGGACAGGAGGAAGATGAGTCCCGAAACTACTTCCGCGAATTTGGAACGGCTCCGGTGGAGGTTTTCAACCGGACCGGAGTGAGCACAGGTCAGGGCCAACGCCTTTTCCTGATGGGTACGGACCGGGGGGACCTTATTTTCCGCTACCAGCCCAATGATATTCGCGAAATCGGGATCCCTCTGGATACCCGTGATCTGCAGCTATTCTACCAGACCCCCAGTAGTTATGATGATGCACTGGAGCTGATTGAAGCAGAGGATTTTGCCGGAGGGCTGCAGGAATTGCGGCCCATCGCCTATCCTTTGATCCGCTTCCTTTCCATTCCTCCCCAGAATTTCAATATTCACGATCCGGTGGAACGTATGGTTTATGCATTAAGTCGCAGCGACTATCTGGATGAGGCCGTCACCGTCGTCCGTCGCTTGCCATTGCAGTCACTGCCGCCGGTTTTCCTCAGCCACAGCCTCTTTTTGTTGGAGCGTCTCGCGCAGGAAGGCCAGACGGAAGATGCAATTGGGATCATTGCCACTGTACCGCTCAGTGTGGAGCGTCCGGACTCTCTTTTCATGGTCATGAATTTTGCCAACAAAATCAGGGATGAGGGTAAAATCAACGAGGCCTTGCTCCTTTACCAGCGCTTGCAGGATATTCCGCACCCGGATATTCAGAATATTGCCCGGCTGTGGACGGCTTACTGTAACATCCAGCTAAACCGGGCCCAGACGGCGGAGGTATTTCTGGAAAGGGTGGCCGAACTCCAGCCCGAAGACCGTGCCTTCTCACTGAAAAAGCTGGTACAGGGACTGGCCTATTTGAAACGTGACAACTATCTCGGTGCCATGCGCGAGGTCAGTCAGGGGGTCGTTTTTTCCGAAGTCGCCTATCCCTGGAATGCAGAGTTGCTCTACATGTCAGGGCTATGTTATGAAAAGCTCGATAATCTGAATACAGCCCGTCAGGTTTACGGGGAAGTGGTCCTGTTCTATCCCGAAAGCCCATGGGCTGCGAAATGTGAGGAGCATCTGGCTCAATTACCCTCGCCAACTGCCGAAGCCACCAACTAAACTTTCAACCAACCATCAACTTTCAATCCACAACCTCAAGATCCATGCATACAATCCGTTTATTCCTCGCTTGTTTGAGTATCGTTCTGGCCCCCGCGGGTTTCCAGGCGATTCATGCCCAGGATGCTGAAGAGCCTCCTGCCGCCGCTGAAGAAGCCCCACCGGTCGCGGATGAGGTCAGCCTTCTCGGTCTTTTTAACGCCGGTGGCTGGGCCATGTACCCGCTGCTGTTCCTCTCTATCTCAGGAGTGGGCCTCACCATCTACAACTTCATGATGATCCGGGAAAAACCGTTTCTGCGCCCTGATCTGGTGGAACAACTGAAACCTGCCATGGGCAAGGTGGAAATGGATGAAGCCAAGCGCATTTGCGATGAGCACCCGTCGGTTCTGACAAATATTGTTCATGCCGGCCTTGAACGTGTCGATGGGGAACACCTCGACCCGGCCGCGATGAAGGAAGCGATGGAGGAGTCTTCAACTGAAGAGCTGTCTGCGCCTTTCATCATGATCAACTATCTCTCGATCGTGGCGACGCTGTCACCGATGGTCGGACTGCTCGGTACCGTCTCTGGTATGGTCAAGGCCTTCCGTAATATCGCGGCCGCCGGTATGGGGCAGCCCCAGCAATTGGCGGACAACATTTCGGAAGCGCTCATTACCACCGCGACCGGCCTGATTATCGCGATTCCCGCTATGTTCTTCTATTTCTATTTCAAGAACCGCTACGGTAAAATCGCCTCTCAGGTGTCCAAACAGGTAGGTGATATTTTCTTCGAGCTTATCAAAGGCGTTCGTCGCCATGCCTCCGAAAACTAAACGGAGGTATGGGCTTGCTCCATTCCCCGGTCTGCATCCTTAACCAGCACTTGGAAACCAGATGAAAATTGACATCCCAGAAATGAAGGATGAGTCCTTCGATCTCACCCCGATGATCGACGTCGTTTTCCTTCTGATCATCTTCTTCATGGTGGTGGCGGCTGAAATCACGGAAAAGATCGAGATTGCCATGCCCACGGCCGAAAAGGCGCAGGTTCCGGATGAAACCGGTAGGCGCATGCATATTTCTATTCAGGAGGACGGGAGCATGTTTATTGGCATGATGCCCACGACTCTGGAGGAATTGGGGAGTGCCGTTCGTTATGACAATGAGACGATCCCGGGCTTCAAGGTATTTGTCCGCGCCGATGCCAACACTGCGCACAAGCATGTACGCGATGTCATGCAAGCCTGTGCGGACAACGGTGTTTTCGATGTTATTTTCGCAACCTTCAAACAGTAATGGCCAAAATTAACCAAGCCCTTATGGGTGACGACAAGTACGACCTGACGCCGATGATCGACGTGGTCTTCCTGTTGCTCATCTTTTTCATGGTAACGGTCGACCTGACGGAAGAGGCGGATCTGGGGATCCGGTTGCCAGCCAGTGTGCCGCCGCCCCCTAATGTCCAGTTGCCCGAAGAGCATGTGGTGGACATCCATCCCAGTGGGGAGGTGCTTCTGAATGGTGCCCCAATGGATCATCCCGGCAGCAGGAGTATGCCCGAGCTGACCCGTACGCTGGAGCGACTGAAAGCCGCCGCCGACCGAGCAGGCCTGAACACCTCCATCACCATCTATGCCAACAGCAATTCCCTGCACCAGCGTTCCATTGATGTGCTGAATGCCTGTGCAACCGCAAGGATACGTTATGTATCCTTTTCTCCGGAAGATTAGCCTACCCTTACTCCGAACGGATAAGGCAAAGCGTTTTTACCCCATCTAATCTCGGCCAGACCCTTTCCGGGTACTGCGCCCTCACCGCCCATGGCTAAGAGAAAAGTCAATTTGCCCCTCATCGAGGTGATCATTGTCAGTGTTCTTATTCATTTGGGGGCATTACTGATTCTGGGGGGGATTACTATTTATCAATACGTTATCCCCCCGGAACCCGAAATGGAGGCTCCTCCCGCTGTTGACCGGACAGAACCGGAAAAAGTTCAGCAGCAGGTCAGGATGCAGCAGCAGCAACGCCAAAGCACCCGGCCGACTCAGCGTATTACGGTAACCAATATTTCCGAACTGAATGTTCCCACTTTGGATATTGATTTACCCCAAGTGGCAGGCCGAGTCGGGGTCGGAGGTGTTGGGGCGGGCACTCAGGGCAGAAGCAGCCTGAGTCGGAATTTGAGTGGAGGCGGCATTGATTTCAGCCGCTCAGCGGTTAACTTTTTTGGCATTCGCAGCCAGGGGGAGCGCATCATGTTTATCATCGACGCCACCCGCTGGATACTGGAAGACCAGAAAGGAGGCATTCCAGCCTACAATATTATCAAGGAGGAGATCATCAAGCAGGTCAACGGCCTCTCTCCTGGAACCTTGTTTAACGTCATGTTCTTCGACACCAACCGGGTTTACAGTTTTTCCAGTCATATGTTGCCCGCGACCACGGCTAATAAGGAAGCCTTAGCAAAATGGATCGATCCGGTTAACAAGGACATCGCATCGGTCGGTCGCCTGCAGAACAACGTGGAGCCGCAAAATACGGATATAGATCCGATGAAGGACCGTCTCCGGAACTGGGTCAGACCCATTCAAATCGCCATGGAGCAGGGCTGTGATGCGATTTTCCTGATGACGTCCCGTTGGATGCACCACCCGCGTTACATCACGGAGGAGGAACGGATTGCTTATTACCGCGAAGTCAAATGGACCGATAAGGACGAGGTAGTCTGGCAGGATGCGGTCAAAAAAGCCCAGGAGTGGTTGGCCAACGAGAATGCCGAACGGCGGCGCAGGGGGCAGCCGGAACGCGTGGTCTCGTGGATAGGAACGATTGTCGCGGAACAGTTCCCGCGTGTACGCCGCAAACCCAGTGCGGCCTTTACCTTTGACGAAGTCATGCAACACATCCAGAACATGGGCCCCAAGATCTATGAGAAACATTCCGACCGTCCCCCGATCAATGTGGTGATGTTTCTGGGCAGCGACGAGCAGGCTCGTGGCAACCGGGAAGTCGAGCAGTTTCAACAACTCACCCGCCGCAACCGGGGACGGTTTAATGTTCTCGAAGGGTTGCCCGCCCTGCGCAATGTAACCGGAAGTGGATCCGGTTGAAATATTTTCCAGGAAAACTCACGCATTAGCTTGTGTGTGCTTGAGTTGACCTTCAATAAGTAATTGTTAAGTTTTTACCATGGCCAAAAGAAAGATAAATCTACCCCTCATTGAAGTCATTATCATCAGTGTAGTTTTGCACGGTGTGGCCTTGCTCGTTTTGGGGGGCATCACTATTTACCAGTATATTCAGCCACCGGAGCCTGAACTGGAAGCACCCCCGGTAGCCGAAAGGCAGGAGCCTGAGCGTTTGCAGCAACAGGTTCGTATGCAGCAGCAGCAGCGCCAGAGCACCCGTCCCACCCAACGGATCACGGTGACGAATATTTCCGACCTGAATATGCCCACGCTGGACATTGATCTGCCGCAGGTGGGAACCCGTGTGGGAGTCGGTGCGGCTGGCCGGGGTGGCCAGGCTGGCGGTGCGCTCAGGGGGACCCTGGGGAGCGGTGGAATCGACTTTAACCGTTCAGCGGTCAATTTTTTCGGTATCCGCAGTCAGGGGGAACGTATCATGTTCATCATTGATGCGAGCCGTCTGATGATGCTGGACGTTCGCGGCGGGATGCCAGCCTATAACCTCATCAAACAGGAGATCGTTCGCCAGGTGGAAGGTCTCTCTCCGGGCACCCTTTTCAACGTGATGTTCTATAGCAGTAGTAGCATACAGGCCTTTTCGACCAACATGATGCCGGCCACGACGGCGAATAAGGAGGCTTTGGCAAAGTGGATCGATCCGATCAATAAGGAATTTGCGCGCGTCGGGCGATTGAGTGGCAACGTGAACATTCAGAATACGGAGATTGATCCGATGAAAAATGAAATCAGCCACTGGCCCAGGGCCGTTCAGGTTGCCATGGAACAAGGCTGTGACGCCATTTTTCTCATGACCTCATGGTGGGGATGGTACAGGAGAGGTATGGATGAAGCCGAACTCGCGCGCTGGTATCGCAGCCGGGGCTGGGGAGACAAGGAAGAGGCGGCTTGGGTAGATGCCGTGGCGAAAGCCCGGGAATGGTTAAATAAAGAGAATGAAGCCCGTCGCAAACGCGGCCAACCGGAACGGGTGATTGGCAGCATCGGTGAGATTACGCGTGAGCGCTTCCCCGATGTTCGTACGAAGCCGGCTCCAAGTTGGAGTCGGGATGAGGTGCTATCCCATCTCCAGAATGCTTCCAGCACGATCTTTCCTACCCCCCGCGACCGCCCTCCATTCAATGTAGTGCTGTTCCTGGGTGCCGACGAGAAGGCGCAGGGCAACAGCACCGTAGACGCTTTTCAAAACGTGGCCCGCCGCCTGCGGGGGCGATTTAATGTTCTGCAGGGACTGCCCGCACTCCAAAACGTCACCGGATCCGGGTCCTCCTGACCCAGCCTCTTGCCGAGGCGTAGTGAAAAGGAGCGCGGGCATCTTGCCTGCGTACTTGGGAAATCACGGACGAGACGTCCGTGCACCTTTCAGCTCTTTCGCAGTTAAAATGTGAATCCACTTTTTATTTGCCGGAAACACTTGGCAAATGGGCATTATGGGTGCATAGTATGCCTTAGATCCTCTTCTGTGTTCGATACCTCGAAATTGCTCTTATCCTTTCAGATAAATCGGGAGCTTGACCCAGTGTGGTGGCCGTCATGCCGTACAGCGGAAGACGAAAGCCATGCGGAAAGCACCCACCTGTACAAAGCGAGGTTAATAGAGCTTTCTTCAATCACGGCACGAGCAGAGGATCTTTTTTTTTTGCTCCTTTCCTGCTAATCGGTTCGCGGCAATCACTTTACGCCCCGACCTTCCCTTTTAACCAAGCGTATAGGGCACGGAGCCAGAGATGAAATTCGCGGTAGCGGAATGGGTGGCTGCGCCAGGCGAGCGTGGCATAGCGTAATGCGGTGTTGCGATGACGGTCGGAGAGCGCCCAATGCGCCCACTGGTAATAAGTTGCACTTCGGCTGGGCAGGACGTTTTTTGAGGGGGGTGGTGAATATTCGATCCCGCGCGAAGCCAGCAAACGTATCTTCTTTTGGACCCGATCCTGTCGGTCCGCGACTTGATTGATGCTTTTCCAGTGCTGACGGTAATCGAGGAGTGTCTCCTGCAAGCTGGTCAAGGGGCCGAGATCACTGAGCCGCAGGAACAGGTCGAAATCTTCGATGTATTCATAGTCCTTCCGGTAGGGGCCGGCTTTGTCCAATGCCGGTTTGCGCAGCATCATGGCCGGATGGATCAAGCCGCCGATCCCTCCATTCAACAGATCCTTGCGGATGATCTCCGGATCCTCCGGGACCCGGTAGGTCCAGATTGGAGCACCGTGTGGATCGATAAAACGAACCCAGGCACCGCAGCCCAAAAAACCAGGGTTCTGCTCCAAGAAGTCCTTCTGCTTACGAAATCGTTCCGGATAAGCGATGTCATCCGCGTCCATTCGCGCAATCAGGCTTCCCCGGGCCTCACGGAGTCCTCTGTTTAGGGCCTCGACGATTCCGGAGGCGGGTTGATGGATTACCCGGAAGCGTGAGTCCTTGCGGGCATAGTCATCAAGGATAGCCCCGCTGGAGTCATGCGAGCCATCGTTTACCGCCAGGCATTCCCATTCAGTGAAGGTTTGTCTGACCAGGCTGTCCAAGGCGTCCCGCAGATAATGCTCCGCATTGTGAACGGGCAGAAGCACTGAAATGGAGGGACAGGTAGCCATTGAAACCGGATTAGTGTTTAATGAGGCGCTTTTTTACTTCCTGTTGCAAAGCCTGCCCCCATTCCCGCAGTGAATGGTTTTGCTTCCATCCTTTGTTGTCGAAGTGGTGTACGCAGGTTTCCCAGATGGCCCCTGCGTCAGCCATGGGGTAGCCACTCTTTTCCCGCTGTTGGCGGCGGGCAATGGCTTGGCTGGCCGCCTCAAGGAAATCGGTGTGCACTGACCCCGGAGTCAAATGGGACTGCAGGTGCTCTCTGCCTTGCTGTCCCATGGCTTGTCGTTCCTTGTCCCCCAGCGCAAGCAGTTGTCTTAAGCTTTCGGCCAGAGCCTGGCCATTGCTATCCGGAGTGAAAGTGAATCCGTTGTGACCGTTTTCGATGAGGTAGGCTGCTCCGGCTGCCGTGGAAAGAATAAGTGGGGTCGCTGAATCCAGTGCTTCGAGCGCGGTGAAATTCAAGGTATCCCAGAGGGAGGGAACGAGACAGGCAAAGGCCCGGGACCTCAGTTGTTTGAGTTCCTCACGGGGTACCGGCTTTTTCCATTGAAAGCGGGTTCCCCAGGATTCGGGGTATTCCCTGGCCAATTTCAAACTCAGAGGCTCACCACTGACCGGGTCTTGGGTATCACCGCCATACCAGTGGATTTCCGGCATACCGGCTTCAACCGGAATGTGTTTCAAGGCGCGGAGCACCTGTTCCGGCCCCTTCCAGGACTGGAGCCTTCCGGCACAGAGTATATAGGACGGGGAAGCGGATCTGCTGCTAGGGGGGGTATCTTCTCCCAACACCCAGGGAGGACGGGTGAAGCCGATGTCGGCATATCCCTGCTCCTGCCAGAATGTGGTATTGGCCGGGCTGTAGGCGTGAATGAAGTCGGCCTGTTGGAGACTGAGCGTTTCCCAGGCCTGAACGCGTTGTCGGTCGGGTGCAGATTGGGATGCAGGGGAGTGGTATTGCATTTGCCCGAGTGTTCCGTGAGCGGTGACGAGGAGCGGGGGGAACTCCGGGCCACTCAGAAAGCTTCCCAGACCGAGAAAGTCGGCAGTCACTACCAGATCAAACGAATCTTTGGGCAAAGCTTTCCTGAGCCAACGTCTCGCTGCCAGTCCGCTGGCGAGGACGGAACGGACCAGCGGGTGATCTCCGGGAAAACAGCGGTCTGCGGCGACCTGCAGTGCGGACCTTTCGTCGGTCAGATTTACGGTTTGAAAATTGGATTTGGGAGCGGGACCTCGTGATGGATACGTTTCAAAATAAGCAAGGGTAACGTTTTCTCCGGTGCTCTGGAGGCATTGGGCCAGAGCCTGATAGTAGGTGGAGATTCCGCCCGGGTGGGGCAGGTACTCGGGGGTGATGATAAGGATATGCAAGGCTCGACAGTTTTATTCCTGGAGGCGTTGAACAAAGTCCAAACGGTCGGCGGCCTTGAAGAAAGCGGTTCCGGCGACGAGGGTGTCCGCACCCGCCTCCAAGCATTGTTTTCCGGTTTCGAGATCGACTCCACCGTCCACTTCCAGGCGCCAGGGATAGTGGTGTTTGCAGCGCCATTCGTTGACTAAGCTGATTTTTTCGAGGACATCGTCGCGGAAGGCCTGGCCTCCGAAACCGGGTTGTACGGTCATCAGCAACACCAGATCAACATGATCAAGGTAGGGGAGGATCACTTCCGCCGGAGTATCGGGATTGATGGAGATCCCGCACTGTGCCCCCTGTTCCCGGATGGAATGCAGGGTTTCGGCATGGGCATAGTGCGGTTCGGCGTGGATGGTGACGTTGTCGGCTCCAGCCTTGATGAATGCGTCAATATGGCGATCAGGGTTCGCCAACATGAGGTGGACATCAAAAAACAATTTGGAGTGCGGGCGGAGGTCTTGTACCGTCTTTGGGCCAAAGGTCAGGTTCGGGACAAAATGCCCGTCCATGATGTCAATGTGGAGCCAGGAGACATTCGGTGTGGTCTCGGCTTCTTTTAAACTATCAGCCAGATGGGCATGATCTCCTGCCAGGATTGAGGGGGCGACAACTCTGGTATGGCGGATACTCATCGGTATTTACCAGACGGAGGTGACAATATCGTTTATTGCCCGGGCCATTTTGCGGGTGAGCACAGGCATCGCCTGATATTCAGCAGTCTGGAAACCACCCTGGACAAAAGCCTGTTGGGTAACGGTGACCGGACGCTCTTTGATGTAGGAGTTGCCGGTCCGTGTATCCTGTAGATGAATATTGGCTGAAAGGGTCAGGTCGAAGGACTGGGCCCGCCCGGTATCCTGAGGCAGGGTAGCTCCGACATTGCGGAAATAATTCACTACCTGAACACTGAGGATGGCATCGGCCTCTTCTTTGGAGGTGACCTTTACCCGTCCCCCCTGGAGGAGGCTTTCGATGATGTCGTCGGTCAGCAGGGCCTGTACCTGCGGTGCGTAGGACTGGTTGGTGACCGGCTCGACGTAGACGGTTTTAAAAGGCAACTCTCCCGGCGGACCGAGTCGGTAACTGGAGCAGGCGGAGCCTGCGAAGAGGAAGAGCAAGGCAAGGCTCAGGGGCAGATAGAAAGATTTCATGGTACGGATACTTAGTTGCCTGCGGGCAGGTCGGGGTTGGCGGCATTGTCTCTTTGCAGACGGTCGGTGGCACGTTGTTCGGTGGTGTCAGGACCCGGTTGTTCGACCGGGGTTAGCACGCCCTCTTCAAAAACGGCTCCGGTGACGGGGTCAGTGAGCGGCATGCCCACGCCTTCAAAGGTTTGTTCGGTACCGTCAACAAACTCTTCTTCGGCCATGGCTCCCGGTGTTTCCAAAAAGGCTTCGGTTTGCTGAATCTGGAAGGCATCATCCTCCATTGCATCGACCTCAGACTGTTCTTCGTAGTTCTTGAGATTGGGATTGTGATAGCGTCCGAATATCCAGTCCACAGGGGTACGCGGAGCCGGGACACCCTCCTCTATCTTCTTTATGGCTTTCCGTGCCCGCTCGGCGGAAGGGCTGTTGGGGTCGAGGGTGATGGCCTCATTATAGAAAACAAGAGCCGCCCGGTTGTTGTTGCGGTAGCGGTAATAGAATTCACCCAGGTTGTATTTGCTTTGGGCGAGTGTTTCGCGCATGTAGTACAGGCCGGCTTCCGCAAGGTAGGCTCCGTTGCTGCCGGGATAAAGGATGAGGTAGTCCTGGTAATAGCGGATTGCCTCACGGGTCGCTCCCTGATCGTAATTGGCACCCTGGACCATGTCCGAATACGTTTGGGCCAAGCCGAGGTAGGCATCGGGGGTCAGGGTGCTTTGCGGATAGTCGTTGATCAGACGGTCCAGTGCGTCGATCGCATCTTCCGGCCGTTTCTCACGATTGGCGACTTCGGCGATGTGCATGAGGGAAAGAGGGGCATATTCGCTGAAGGGGGCGTTCTGGACCACCCCTTCATAAACATCCACCGCCTGCCCATAATCGCGGAACCAGGGAATGACACCCCAGAAGTAGGGCCGTGCACCAACCCGGATCCTGTCGGCAAGATCGTACATGCCGATGATAACCTGATTGAATTTCGGGTAATCCGGATAGCGCCTCAATATTTCGAGGTACTCATCAAAGGACCGCTTGAACTGGTGGCGCTCTTCGTAGATACGCCCGCGTTGATAGTGGGCCTCTGGTGCGAGGATGGAGGTGGAGTATTTGTTGATGACTTCCTTGTACAGGCTGAGTGCTTTCCAGTTGTTTCCTTTTTCCTGTAAAGCGCGGGCCTCATTCATCAGCTCAACGCCGGTCTGCCCCTCCGGAGTGCCGAGGAAAGGTTCGAGGACTCCGCCACGGGCCTGCCATCCGGCATCAGGGGTCCAGACCAGATCAGCCGACAGCGGCGAGGCCACTGTTGCGAGAAGGGTTATCAGCAGAATGGAAAAGCGTCTCATAGGTAGTAGAGTGAGCATGAAGGACAATTCGGTGGCAATGGTAAAGAATGGTAATGGCTGATGAGATATCCGGGGTGGTGTAAGAGGGTCACTCCGTTGCTCAGGGCCAGCGAATGGGGGTGGCGGCCCAAGTGAGGCCGGCCCCGAAGGCGACCAGCATGAGGTAGTCACCGGAACCGAAACGCTGGAGCCGTCTCGCTTCTTCCAGTGCCAGCGGAATGGAGGCGGCGGAAGTGTTGCCGAAGCGGTCAATGTTGATCAGAAAACGGTCCATCGAGACTTGCAGGCGTTTAGCCAGAGAATCAATGATGCGGATATTGGCCTGATGGGGAATGAAGCAGGCAACCTGATCGGGACTCAGTCCATTTTTCTCCAGACTGTTAAGTACAGCTTCACCCATTTCCCTGACAGCCAGTTTGAAGACTTCCTTGCCATTCATTTTGAGGCAATGGCCGCGGGCATCTACGGTCGCATGGGAGGCCGGAGAGGCAACCCCGCCCGAAGGCATGTGGAGCAGGCTCGGTACGGCCCCGTCTGCCCCCAGAACCGCGTCGAGAACTCCGTATCCGGGCTCACCGCCTGCCTGTAATACACAGGCTCCGGCTCCATCGCCAAAGAGGACACAGGTGCTGCGGTCCTGCCAGTCCAAAATGGATGACATTTTTTCCGCTCCGATGATCAGGGCGTTGCGATATAGGCCCGATCGCATCATTTGGGTTCCGACTTCCAGCATGTAGAGAAAGCCGGAACAGGCTGCAACAATATCAAAAGCCGGAATGTGCCTTAATCCCAATTTGTGCTGCACGATGCAGGCTGTTGAAGGGAAGGGCATATCAGGGCTCATGGTAGCCACGATCAACAGGTCCACTTCTTCCGGTGTAATCCCTGCATCCTGAATGGCTGCCCGTCCGGCCTCCACGGCCAAATCGGACGTGAGCACTCCTTCCGTCGCCAGTCGTCTTTCACTAATGCCGGAACGGGTGCGTATCCATTCGTCTGAGGTCTCGACCCGCTGGGCAAGATCGTTGTTGGTGATAATGTTTTCGGGGGCGTAAACGCCGATTCCCTTGATGAGGACGGAAGTTTTTGTGGCGGCCATTGTAAGAGACTGCATGGGTGGCCCGAATCCATCCCTGTTTCGTGGAATGAATCCAGTCCGGTCCCGAAGCTCCAGCCGGATGCGATCCGGGATGGAGCCAGATAAAAAATAAAGGCGCCATTGGAAGATTCTGCTCCGGTGGATGCAAGTCTTTAGTCGCTGGTATGGGCGGGATTGTTATGCCCCCCGCTCCCGACCCTCGTTTTTACAAACGCAGTTATCAATTGCCTTCGTTTAGTCTTGCCAATCGTCGAAAAAGTTAAAAATATAGCAAATATGCTCAAAGTGGGAATTTGCGGTTTTGGTTTTATGGGCCAGATGCATGCCGGGATTTACCGTAAGCTTGCCGGGGTGGAATGTGTTTGCGTGGTGGAAACGGCCCCTGGGGCGCTGGAGATTCTCCGCACCACATATCCTGAAATCCGGGTATACGGGAGCCTGGAATTGGCTCTGGCGGAGGAGAAACTGGATGCGATAGATCTTTGTCTGCCGACCTGGTTGCACGAGGAGGCAGGGCTTCAGGTCATTCGGGCCGGAATCCCTCTTTTTTGTGAAAAACCACTGGCATTAACCGTGGCTTCCGGACGGCGCTTGGTCGATGCCGCCGCAGGCGCGGGCGTACCTTTAATGGTGGGGCACTGCATGCGTTTCTGGGAGGAGTTTGGTATCCTGAATAACTTTATCCAGAGCGGAGAGGCGGGTCTCCTGAAAAATCTCCACCTTTACCGCCGGACAGGGCGCCCTTCGCCCGACCCGGAGCACTGGGTGAATCAGGAGGCCTTGTGCCGCGGGGCGGCGCTAGACCTGCACATCCATGACGTCGATGTACTCCACTGGTTGTTGGGCGTCCCCGCCAGTGTGCGGAGTTGCGGAGTTCATCAGTCATCCGGTTGGGACAGTATTGCCACGCAATACGAATATCCAGGCAAACTGGTGACTGCGGAAGGTGGCTGGGATTATCCGCCTGGCTGGCCTTTCCGGATGGGGTACATGGCCTCCTTTACGGGAGGGGTTCTCGAATACGACAGTCGCAAGGGCCCCGGGGTTGGTTTCTATCCCTTGAACGGTGAAGCCCGTCGGATTGAAGGCCGCGGTTCGGATCAGGCGGATTCATTCAAGGGCGGGGGCAACATCAGCGATATGGGGGCCTATTACCATCAGCTGGCTTATTTTGTGGATTGCCTCCGGAAAGGGCGGGCGATCGAAATCAACACTGGGCTTCAAGCCCTGCAAACTTTGGCTATTGCAGAAGCGGAAATCACCTCCTGCGAAAGTGGAGGAAAATCGGTGTGTGCAACTTTGGGCAATCAACAAGCCACGCTCTCATGAGCGCAGCTACGTAGCCGCCTTCATGAGAAGGTGGACCCACGGTTATAAAGAGGGACGAAAAAGGAGACATTATGGAAAATAAAATCAGAATCATATTAGTTGGAGGCGGGTTCATGGGTTCCATGCACGCGCAGTCTTATCGTCAAATTCCCGGAGCCGAGGTGGTTGCGGTGGTTTGCCTCAGCGGCGATCAGGCGAAAAAGAAGATGAAGACGATTGGCTGGGATGTGCCGGTCTATTCGAAACTGTCGGATGCTTTGGCAGAGGTTCCGGCCGCAGTGGTGGATGTTTGCACCCCCACTGATACCCATGCGACGCTGGCAATCGAGGCGATGCGGGCGGGCAAGGCTGTTTTCTGCGAAAAACCGGTTTGCCTGAACAAGGAACAGGCCGAAGCCATGCTGGCAGTCCAGCAGGAAACCGGAGCGGTGGTTCAGGTTGGCCATTGCATCCGCTTCTGGCCCGAATACAAGAAGTTCAAGGAGATCCTGGAGGAGGGCTCTCTGGGCAAGCTTTGCAGTCTCAGTTTGCAGCGGCGCGCCGGACGCCCGGGCTATAGCACGGATGACTGGCTGAACAAGGGTGACCGCAGTGGTGGTGCGGCCCTTGATTTGCATATCCATGACACGGATTTCATCCTCAGTATTCTCGGCACCCCACGGAGTGTGCGCTCGCAGGCCACAGTGGACTACAGCGGTCCCAGTCATATCTTTACCCAGTATGATTATGAGGGGCTGGCGGTGACGGCGGAAGGTGGATGGAATTATCCTCCGGAATGGGGTTTTGTCATGAGCCTGCAGGCCGTATTTGCCAAGGGGGCAGTGGAGTTCGCGGTGGGGGATGAAAATTATTTTCACCTTACCCGGCAGGACGGAAAGAAGGAAACGATTGAGTTGAAAGAGGCGGATGACAGCGGTTCTTCCAGTACAGGGGAAGGCAATATCTCCAGTCTCGGTGCCTACCATGCCGAATTGGTTTACTTTATCGATTGCATCGACAAAAGTCAGTCCCCGGAAATCGCCACTTTGGAACAGGCCGTGGAATCCGTCCGCGTCACTACGGCGGAAATTGAATCAGCCCGGACGGAGAGCTCCCTCGTTTTGGAATAATCTGAAAACAACAAAAATAAAAAGCATTCTGATATAATGAAAAAAGCAATCAACATATGGTCCTTTCCGGGTGATGTGTCCTGGGAGGAAAAACTGCAATGGGCGAAATCCGCCGGGTTTGCCGGGTTTGAAGTCGATCTTTCCGAAGACGGGGTGGTGAACATGGAATCCACTCCGGCGGACTTGGCCCAGGTCAGAGAGTCGGCGGAAAAGGCGGGCCTTCAGCTCACATCTCTTGCGACCGGCATGTATTGGGGCGCGAATCCGGTTAGCGCCGATGTGGCAGTTCGTGACCGTGCCCGGGCGATTCTTGAGAAACAGATTACCAGTGCGGCAGCACTCGGACTGGATGCTATTTTGGTGGTGCCGGGCAGCGTTGGGGCCGACTTTATCCCCGGCAGCGAGGTGGTGCCCTACGATCTCGCCTACGAGCGGGCGACAGCATTTATCAAGGAGGCGTTGCCTTTGGCTGAGGAAAACAAGGTGGTGATTGGGATAGAGAATGTCTGGAACAAATTCTTGCTCAGCCCCTTGGAAATGCGTGCTTTTATCGACCAGTTCGGGAGCGAATATGTGGGGGCCTATCTCGATGTGGGCAATACCTTGGCACTGGGCTACCCTGAGCACTGGATTCCGGTTCTGGGCTCGCGCATTCGCCGGGTTCATTTCAAGGATTACCGGCGGGCCGTGGGTTCGGTCGACGGATTTGTCGATCTCCTTTCCGGAGATGTCAACTGGCCGGCTGTGGTTTCAAGCCTGCGTTCTGTTGGCTATGAAGGCTGGGTTGCCGCGGAAATGATCCCCCCGGCTCCATTCTACAAGTATTCTCCGGAAACACTGATCCACAATACCAGCCGCGCCATGGATGACATTTTCTCGTTGTGAATGGGTAGCTTTTTAGGGGTTTAGGCGGTAGGCTGTAGGGGTTTCGGGGTTTTGGTGTCCGTCCCCCTACAGGCTAAACAGCTAAAACCTAAACCCGCATATCTCACCGGCTTCTGTCTCGACAAGGGGTGCGGGCAGCGCATTGGATAGAGCTTTGTGATGATGAGCTACACCACATTGCTGGCTGCGGTGCTCCCTGTTTTTGCGATTGCGGGGCTAGGGTGTGGCGCGCGTGCCTGGAAATGGGTATCGGCCGAGGGCGAACAAAGTCTGGTCAAGGTGGTGGTGAACCTGCTGTATCCCTGCCTGGTCTTTAAATTTGTCGTGGGCAATGACAGTTTGCGCGATGTCGGCCTGCTGGCAACCGCAGCCGGTATCGGTTTTGTTATAGTTGCCGCCAGTATTTACCTGAGTCTGTTCGCAAGTCGCTGGCTCCGGATGCCGGATGTCGGAGATCGACGTTCCTTTGCCCTGACCAGCGGGGTGTACAATTACGGCTACATTGCCATTCCGGTGGCGACTGTTCTGTTTGATCCCGCAACCATCGGGGTGATGCTGGTGTTGAGCCTCGGAGTAGAAGTCGCCATCTGGTCCGTTGGTATGATCGTGCTGACCGGTGCGACCTCCTTGTCTATGTGGAAGAAAATGGTATCGCCTCCCATTGTAGCCATGTTGGTAGCGGTTCCTCTCAATTTTGCCCATGGAGGGGACTGGCTGCCGGGATTCATCCTCAAAACCTTTCACATGTTGGGTGACTGTGCCATCCCGATGGCGGTGTTCATGGTCGGCACAAGTTTCTATGATCTTGGCCGGGGCGCCCGGCTGGCGAGCAATCCCCGGGTGGCCATTCTCAGTGTCGCCATGCGTTTGGGCATTCTGCCGATTCTCATGTTGACCCTGACCTTCCTGCCGATTTCCCTCGAACTGAAGCAGGTGATTGTCGTACATGCGGCCATGCCTTGCGGTATTTTCACTATCATCATGGCCAAAATGTACATCAATCGCGGGTTGGTTGCCTTGCAGGCCGTCCTGGCCACCACTTTTGTCGCCCTGATCACCATGCCGCTGTGGCTCCGCCTTGGGATCAGTTTGATTTCCGAATAATCGCCTCCATCTTTTTCAACCTCGCAAAACCTTGGGCTCTTTGGGTTTTGGCGTGAGATTCCAACGTTGCCTCTCTGCCCTAAATACCTACAGCCTAAAATTCAACTATTCATTATCATGTCATCTTCTGAACTTTTTGAACGTGCCCGCCAAGTGATTCCCGGCGGAGTGAATTCACCGGTCCGTGCCTTCCGCTCAGTAGGTGGCACACCCTTCTTCACCCGGAGTGCCAGTGGAGCCTACCTGACCACTGTCGACGGGCAGAAACTGATTGATTATGTCTGCACCTGGGGGCCGGCCATTCATGGCCACGACCACCCGGTTATCCGTGAAGCCCTGAGTGTTGCCCTGCTGAAGGGCACCAGTTTTGGTACTCCGAATCCTTACGAGGTGGACATGGCGGAACAGATTGTTCGGCTGGTTCCTTCAGTCGAGAAGGTGAGGATGACGAACAGCGGGACGGAGGCGACCATGACCGCAATCCGGCTGGCCCGGGGCTACACCGGACGGGACAAGATTATCAAGTTTGCCGGCTGTTACCACGGCCATGTGGACAGCCTGCTCGTCAAGGCCGGTTCCGGTGCGCTGACGCTGGGTAATCCGGATAGCAAGGGCATTCCGGCATCCTTTGCAGCGGAAACACTGGTTCTGCCCTTTAATGATGTGGCCGCGCTCGAAGCAGCCTTCGCTCAACACGGGCCGGAAATTGCTGCGGTCATTGTTGAACCTTATCCCGCGAATGTCGGACTGATTCTGCCGTTGCCCGGATACCTTGAAGAACTACGCCGGATCACACGCGAAGCCGGGAGCCTATTGATTTTCGATGAAGTGATGACCGGGTTCCGGGTGGCCCTGGGGGGAGTGCAGGAAAAGGAGGGCATTGTTCCTGACTTGACTGCGATGGGCAAGATTATCGGCGGCGGGCTTCCGGTAGGGGCCCTTGGCGGTCAGGCGTCCATCATGGATTATCTGGCTCCAGAAGGGCCGGTTTACCAAGCCGGAACCCTGAGTGGTAATCCGCTGGCCATGGCAGCCGGTATCGCCTCGCTTTCCCGATTGGTTGAATCCAATCCCTACGAATCCCTCGAAAAAAAGGGACAATTCCTCCGCGATGCCCTTTTGCAAGCGGCTCAAAAGAAGGGAGTTCCCTTGCAGGTTCCCCAAGTCGGTTCGATGTTCTCCTTCTATTTCAGTATTTCCCCGGTTCGCAATTACGAAGAGGCCATTGCCAGCGATAAGGAGAAGTTTGCCAAGGTGTTCCACTACGCCCTGAAGCACGGAGTGTACCTTCCGCCTTCCGCCTTCGAAGCCTGCTTCATCAGTACTGCTCATCGTGATCAGGAAATCGAGCAAACTGCCCGTGTTCTGGCCGATGCGATCCAGTCTTTATGACCGAGACGAAGGAAACCCTGTATGTCGCGCACCGTCCATTGCGTCCCATCCTGTTGTGGGATGGAGACTGTACTTTCTGCGCGCGCTGGGTCAGGCGGTGGCAAAAACTCACTGGACCCCGTGTCACATATTGTCCCTATCAAAAGACGCGTACACGCTTTCCCGAAATACCAGTTTCTGACCTGGAGCAAGCCGTCCACCTCGTTCAGGTGAATGGCCGGGTGTTGCGGGGAGCCAATGCGGCCTTGCACTGCTTTCAACAGGTGCCACTACTCTCCCTCCTTCCCTGGTTCTACCGTGGGTTGCCGCCTTTTGCCTGGCTTGCAGACAGGCTCTATTCTTTCGTAGCCCGCCATCGCTCGCGGCTGTAGATATAGTCGGACACGGGTACTCTCGCTTTTTATCCTATTTCTCCGCAGTTGAACCACTGATCAACACTGATAGACACTGATGTGAAATGGGTTACGATTATTCACTGATTCACCTGTTGGGTGAATATCGCTAAACTTTTAGGTTTATAATCCTGTTTCCAGGCACAAAAAAGCCCGTGCTTTCGCACGGACTTGAAAGAATGGTTCGTTCCTTAACCTCAGTAGGCGAAACCAACGGAGGCACCCCACCAGAACTGGGTTTCACCACCACGGTTCATAGAGTTCAACTGGCTTTGCTGGCCTTCGTTGTTGTGGGAAACGCGCATCCCAACAGAAACGGCGAGGTTTTCGCTGATGGCATAAATCAGGTCAGCGGTACCGCCGCCATAAGAGTAGCCGTCATTGCGCTTGGCACCGAGAGGATCAGCGTTGCTGGCGTTCAACAGACCGAAGTAGGCACCGAGGTCCAGAGACAGGCCGTTAACACCAGCATACTCAGCGAGGTCGAGACTGTAACCTACGGAGAATTCGAGAACGGTTTGCTCGTAGTCGAAGTCATAGTAGAAGTAAACAGCCGGGCTCAGAAGTACGTCTGCGGAAACACCAGCATAGATCTCACGGCTCTGGCCAATCCCGAAGTTGGCCGGCATGTTCGGATACCAGTAGTAGGTGAAGCCTACGTCCACCGTGAACATATCGGTAACCGGGTAGGCGTAGCCGATGTAGAAGTCCACTTCGTTGATGCGATCATTAGGGAAGGTGAGCAAGCTACGGTCGGCAGTCACAGGCACAGCAGCCCACATACCGGCGTAGAGGTCACCACCGAGAACCGGATAGCCAACTTCCAGTCCAGGCTGGAAAGAGGGGCCGGACAGTTTGATGGAACGGAACACGTACTGGCTTTCGAAATCGAAGGTGCCAGTCACTGACAGGTTTTCCAGCTGAGCCTAGGAAGCGGTTGCACCCAGTGCAGCAAGAGCGATAGTCGTAACGATTTTTTTCATTGGTTTGCTAAGTTTGTGTTGTTGGTTAGGTGAGTCCCGTGGGCGGACTCCGTTTGTATTCACCATGTCGTTGTTTCTTTCATGGTATTCATGATGAACGGCTCTCCCTATGCAGTATGCATGCCAACAATGATAAAAATTTAGCTTCCCCACGAAAAACATGGGTGTCCCGAATGCTACGCCATCGTTCCCGTCTGTAGATATAGTAGGGTACAGGTACTCTCGCCTTTTATCCTATTCTCCGCCGTTGAACCACTGATCAACACTGATAGACACTGATGTAAAACGGGTTACGATTATTCACTGATTCACTTGTTGGGGGAACCCCGTTAAACTTTTTAGTTTCTGGTTATCAGTGTTCATTTGTGCCCATCGGTGGTTGAATAGCAGTTTTTAGGTTTATAATCCTGTTTTCAGGCACAAAAAAAGCCCGTGCTTTCGCACGGGCTTTGAAAGAATGGTTCGTTCCTAGACCTTAGTAAGCGAAACCAACGGAGGCGCCCCACCAGAACTGGGTTTCACCGCCACGGTTAAAGGAACCGGGGTTGGTGAAGTCTTCCTTGCCTTCGTTGTTGACGGATAGGCGCATCCCGAGGGAAACGGCGAAGTTTTCGCTGATGGCATAAACCAAGTCAGCGGTACCGCCACCATAGGAGTAGCCGTTGTTGCGCTTGGCGAAGAGAGGATCAGCGTTGCTGGCGTTCAACAGACCGAAGTAGGCACCGAGGTCCAGAGACAGGCCGTTAACACCAGCGTACTGGGCGAGGTCGAGGCTGTAACCTACGGAGAATTCGAGAACGGTTTGCTCGTAGTCGAAATCATAGTAGAAGTAAACAGCCGGGCTCAGGAGAACGTCAGCGGAAACACCGACATAAACCTCACGACTCTGGCCGATCCCGCTCTTTATACCGGGGATAGTACCGAGCGCACCGGAGGGCATGTTCGGGTACCAGTAGTAGGTGAAACCTACATCAACTGTGAACATATCGGTAACCGGATAGGCGTAGCCGATGTAGAAGTCCACTTCGTTGAGACGGTCCTGAGGGAAGGTGATCAGGCTACGGTCGGCGGTCACAGGCATCGCTGCCCACATACCGGCGTAGAGGTCACCACCGAGAACCGGATAGCCAATTTCCAAGCCAGGCTGGAAGGAAGGACCGGTCTTTTTGATGGAACGGAACACGTACTGGCTTTCGTAATCGAAGGTGCCAGTCACGGACAGATTTTCCAACTGAGCCTGGGAAGCAGTTGCACCCAGTCCAGCAAGAGCGATAGTCGCAATGATCTTTTTCATTGGTTTGCTAAGTTTGTATTGTTAGTTTGTCAGTTAGGTGAGTCCCTGTAAGCAGACTCAGGACGTGTTTATCGTCTTTTCGTTCAAAAAAATCAAGAAAATTTTAAAAAATGTATCAAAATAGTCATTCAGACGTAACAAACGAGGGTTTTGACCGCCTTATTTTGCTTCCAACGGCCCTCTTGGGCGCACTGGCAGTGGTTCTCGGAGCCTGGGGGGCTCACGGACTGGAGGAAAGTCTGGCCGCTGCCGGACGGATTCAGGTCTGGGAAACTGCGGTTTTTTACCATTTTATTCACGTTTTGGCCCTTTTGGTCCTCGCTTTGGCGAGTAGGCAACCCTGGTTCTGGCTGGTCGCTTTGTTTTGGGGGGCGGGGATCCTGCTTTTTTCCGGATCCCTTTACTACCTCTCCCTCGGAGGTCCCTCCTGGCTGGGCCCGGTGACACCGCTGGGCGGCCTGTTTCTTATTCTCGGATGGCTACTGCTGGCCGCGTCCGCTTTTCGTCGGACAGTCCAGCGTTCCGACGGTCCGACAGGCTAACTGTCTGACAGTTTTTCCGGCTTTTAAGTTGATAAGTGTCCGGATTCCGGTCAGATTCATTTTTCCCGTGGAAGAGTCCCGGACTTCGCTGCGGGCTCATATCATTACACTATACAAACGAGAGAACGTACGATGAACCAACTGGAACAGCTCAAACAATACACGAAGGTGGTTGCCGATACCGGTGATTTCCAGACCATGAAAGCATTTAAGCCGCAGGATGCGACGACGAATCCATCGCTGATCCTGAAAGCCGTACAGAAGGAGGAGTACGCAGTCCTGCTGGATCAGGCGGTAAAAGAAACTGAAGCACTGGGTCTTTCCGGTGTGGAGCGGATCAACAAGGTCGTCGACCATGTGCTCGTGCTTTTCGGTCTCGAAATTCTGAAGATTGTTCCGGGGCGTGTTTCCACCGAAGTGGATGCCCGCTTATCCTTTGATACCGAGGGAACCGTGACCAAGGCGAGGGAAGTGATTGCGTTGTACGAGTCCAAGGGCATTTCCAAGGATCGTATTCTGATCAAGATTGCCTCGACCTGGGAAGGTATCCGCGCCGCCGAGATCCTGAAAAAGGACGGCATTCACTGTAATATGACCCTTCTCTTCAGCATGGCCCAGGCCATCGCATGTGCGGAGGCGGGAGCCCAGTTGATTTCCCCCTTTGTCGGACGCATTCTTGACTGGTACAAGGCCAATACCGGACAGGACTACAAGGGAGCGGAAGACCCGGGAGTTCAGTCCGTCAAAGCCATCTATACTTATTATAAGAAGTTCGGTTATCAGACCGAGGTCATGGGGGCGAGTTTCCGCAATACCAGCGAAATCATCGAGTTGGCCGGTTGCGACTTGCTGACTATCAGTCCGGCCCTCCTGGGTGAGCTGGCGGAATCGGAAAAGCCGATCGAAAAGAAACTGGACGCCGCCGCCGCCGCGTCAGCGGACATCAAGAAGGTTCATATGGATGAAAAAACCTTCCGCTGGGAATTGAATGAAGACCAGATGGCGACCGAAAAGCTGTCCGATGGCATTCGCCTCTTTGCTGCGGATATCGACAAGCTGGAAGCTTTGATTGCCGAACGAATCTGATCCCGCTGGATTGAGCCGGGGTTGAATCCTTTATTTGGGTTGTGTTGGCAGGGCGGTCCTCAGGGCCGCCCTGTTTTTTCATTCGGATATCGACGCCAATATCCACGTTCTGACGAACGCGGCTACATTTCCAGGGTGTCGTAGCTGCCTTCGTAAGAAGGTGGCTTTCCGGGGGAGGGGGCTGGCTGGCTATCCACGTTCTAACGAACGCGGCTACTTACGGCTGCTCCCAGAGGAAACTCTTCCGTTCGACGAGGGTGCTGCCGTCGGGGGAGAGCAGGGAGATTTTCCATGCCACCGGCTGTGCGGTCTGCCCGGGGTTCGCATTGCCCGTGAGGCCGAACCAGAGCTCTTTTTTGTTTTCACGGGGAATCGGAAGGAACAATGCATACTCAACCGGTTTCGGGTTCCCCGGCCAGATGACTCCCATCAGCGCGATGGAGCCTTCAGGAAGGGCTTGCATGCTTTCATCCAGTGAAAAAATAAAGTAGTAGCCTGGCCGGACTTGCGGATTCGTGCGGAGGATCATCCGGTTCCCCGTATTTTCCCGGCCCGTGAAATATTCGGAAATCCGTTTGAAAGTCTGCGCCGTCTCGTAGCGGGAGGTCGAATGGTCGATTTCCACCGCTTGCGCAGTCAGGCAGCCAGCCAAAAGCAGGCCGGAAAGCAGGGGCCGGAGAAAGCGCCCCTGTCTCTCTGGGCGGTGGCAAATCACGCTTTGGATTTCCCCTTGGTTTCCTGCACCCGCTCTTTGCGGCGCTCGTTGTAGGCCTTGCGGCGTTTCCGTTTGATGACTTTGTTGTATTGTTTTCCCATATCAGGATTGGCAAAATGGCGGCCAGAACCATCCTTGGCAAGCCTTTGGTTGACAAGCTTCCTATATCTCTTTTCAATCACCGCCTTTTTCGAGACTTAATCTCAATTAAGGTTGGGTTGATTAAATCCCGTCCATTATTATGAACAACAGAGAGCAGAGTAGGCTGAAGCTTCAGCGAGGCCCTTTTCAGTCGTACTGTCGTACCGTCGTACTGTCGTACCGTTCAACCCTGTTGGCTGGCTGTTTGATGTTGTCGGCCTCCTTGCTTCAGGCGTCTGATCCTCTGGCAACGACGCGGGATACTTTACAGCAGTGGGTTCAGGTGGAAAAACAGATTTCCGGGGAACGGGCCGATTGGAAACAGGAAGAGGCCACGATGCGCGATCTGCTTGCCTTGCTGGAAGTAGAAGAGGAGAGCCTTAACCGACAAATAGAAACCTTCAGCCGCGATGCGGGCGGGGCAGAGCGCAGGCGTCTGGAATTGGAGTTGCGCCGGGATGATTGGCGTGAAGTCGCGGAACGGGTGGGGGAGCGTTTGCAGATTTTGGAAAATGAATTGCGTGCGTTGATGTCCCGTTTACCGAAGCCCTTGCTGCTGCAGCTGGATCCTCTGGTGCAGCGCTTGCCGGAGGCGGGTAAATCAGCAGATGCCTCCCTCGGCCAACGTGCCCAGGTTGTGGTGGGGATTTTAACTGAAATCGACAAATTTGATTCGGAAATCACTCTTTTTACCGAACTGCAAACACTGCCCGACGGGAGAACGGTTGAAGTGCAATCCCTCTACATAGGGCTGGGTGGTGGTTTTTATGCGGATGTATCCGGTCGCTATGCGGGAGTGCTCCGCCCGTCCGGGAACGGTTGGGAAGCCAGGAATGATCCTGCAATCGGGGATGCGGTCCGTGAGGCGATCGCAATTTATCAACGCACATCAGGCCAGGCACGCTTTGTCACTTTACCGCTGGAATGGGAGAATGCCGAACAACTCAAATGAATAAAGAAGAACCTTCCCGTTTGCCATATGGGCTGAAACTTCCGCGAGGCCTTTTACCGTCCGACAGTTGGACAGTCGAACCGTCAGACAGTTCGGTAGTCAAGAGGACTCTCTGCGAGTCTTCATTCTCCAGCTTCTACGGCAATTTACAAATAAGCTCTGTCCTGTGGGTACTTCTGTTGCTGTCCAGCATGGTGTTTGCCCGGGGCGAGGACTTTTCCACGGTGTCGGCTTCGGCGGACCGTGATTTGCAGGATGCCCTGAGTCGTTTGGCGACCCTGCGCGAAGAAATCGCGGAAGCCCGGATTCCTTTGGCCCGGGAATGGAACCGGAGACAGGCTGAGGTGCGGGAAAAGCGTCGGGAAGTGGAGCGTCTGCAACGCTTGCGCGACAATCGTCAGATGGATCTGGTTTCGCTGGAGAAGGAAGTGGAAGCGCAACGGAATGAAATCAACTATGTGGGTAATCTCCTGGGTGAGTACCTGCGGGCCTTCGAGAGCCGGATCCATGTGGCCGAGATTCAGCGTTACGAGGAATCCCTGGCGGGTGTCAGGCGGGTGCTTGACCGGGAACGGGACGACCCGGCGGAACGGCTGGAGGCCGCCTTGGTTTCAATTGAACTGGGAGTCCTGCGCACGCAACGGCAAATCGGTGGACAAAGCTTTGCCGGAAAGGCTTTGGGTGCGGACGGTGTTCAGAGTGAAGGGACTTTCGGGCTTTTTGGTCCGCTCGGATTTTTTGCCGGGCAAGGCGAGGCTGCGGTCGGTGCGGTGCGTCAGAGCGCATCGCTTGAGCCGGCGGTGGTGCCTTTAGGTGCGGAGGTGGAAGCGGCCATCCGGCAATGGGTGCGCGACGGGAAAGGCGACATGCCTTTGGACCCGACCTTGGGGGATGCCCTGGCGGTGGCAGGCGCACGGGAAAGCCTCTGGGAGCACACCCTGAAGGGAGGAATATGGATCTATCCTATTCTTGGTTTTGCCTTGGTGGCCTTTCTGGTGGCCTTGTTCAAGGGTATTGAAATATTCAGGATCAAAGAGCCGAATCCTGCCCTGGTGCACCAGATTATTCAGACCCTGCAGGAAGGCGATAAAAAGAAGGCACGGGAACTGGCGCTTACCGCGCCCGATCCCTATGGGGCGATGCTGACGGATGCTGTGGACTATGCGGATTCGAACAAAGCCCTCCTTGAGGAAGTTATGCTTGAACACCTGCTGCGCCTGCAACCCAAGCTTGAGCGTTTTCTGCCGGTGATCGCTGTAACGGCGGCAACAGCACCCCTGCTGGGGCTTCTGGGGACGGTGACCGGGATGATCAATACATTCAAACTGATCACTCTTTTCGGGACTGGCGATGCCCGCGCCCTTTCCTCCGGGATATCCGAGGCTCTCGTTACCACGGAGTATGGTCTGGTGGTCGCCATCCCGGCTCTGATCATCCATGCCCTTCTCGCCCGGAGAGTACAGGGTATTCTTTCCAATATGGAAAAGGTGGGTATTGCGTTCCAAAATGGGGTGAGCGAAAGCCCGGCCCATGCCTCATCCAAGACCGACAGAGAGGAGGAGGCCTGATGGACGGGCTTGCACTCTGGCGTGAAATCCTGACCCTCTGGGAAGATGGGGGCCCCTTGATGTGGCCGCTGACCTTGCTCGCTCTGGTTATTTATTATTCCGTGTTTCAACTGTTCTTTTATTTCAGTCAGGCCCGCCTGCGGCTGCCGGAAGCACAGGTGCGTTCGTTGGTCGAAACAGACCAGGTCAGCGCCGAGGGGGAGCTGGCGGCAATCATGGATTTTACTCAAAGCGATATCCTATCGCTGGACGATGTGCGTCAGCGCTTCGGCATTGTTCGCCATGCCCAGTTAGGACGGATCGACCGGCGTATGCGTTTTCTTGCCATCCTCGTGAGTACCGCACCCTTGATGGGCTTGTTGGGGACCGTGATGGGGATGTTGGCGACATTCCGTGGACTGGCGGGCAACGTAGGCGTGCGGACAGCGGATCTGGTGGCCGGCGGGATTTCCGAGGCCCTGATCACCACACAGACCGGACTGATTATCGCGATCCCCGGCTATGTCATGCTCTATCTTATACGTCGTCGCCGGAATGATCTGGATTTTCTTTTGCACCGTTTGGAAAGCATCACCATGCAACGCTGGCAGCGGAGCCTGCCTGCCACCTGATTGATTCGCCATGGCCAGACGTCGTCCCCATTTTCAAACCGAGAGCACGGAGCAGATAAACATCTCTCCACTGATCGACATGGTTTTCATACTCCTGATCTTCTTCATTGTGACGACTGTCTTTGTGGAGGAAACGGGTGTGGCGGTGGACAAGCCGCAGGCGGCCTCAGCGGTGGATCTTGAAAAAAACAGCATTCTGATCGCGATTACCGGTGGCGGCCGGGTGGTTTACGGTGGCCGTGACGTTGGGGTGAGCGGTGTGCGTGCCGTGGTCCGACGGCTTTCGGAGCGCGAAAGTATGCCGGTCATCATTCAAGCGGACCGCGATGTGCCGACACACCTGCTGGTTCGGGTTATTGACGAAGCGAAACTGGCCGGAGCTCCGGCTGTGAGTATCGCCACAGAACATTGAACATGAGCCGACGCCTGTCATACGATGGAGGAAGCCTGCAGCGGGGACGACTCTTGCCCTTGTTGGGGGCACTCGGGGCGGCAGCCTTGGTACTGGTCTTGCTGCCCTTGACTCAAACCATCGGTGATCGTGAAGTACAGGCACTTGAGATCCGCAAAGTGGAGGCGGTACTGCAACCCCCCCCACCTCCCCCTCCTCCCCAGGCGGAGGAGCGAAGCGAAGTCGAGGTGGCGGAAGTGGCTCCGCAAATGGAAGCAGAGGCGGCTCCCATGACACTGGCTCAACTTGAGGTCAGCCTGAACCCGGGCCTTGGCAATGTGACCGCCGGGGCCTTTCAGGTGGGCGGGTTTTCGCTGCAACCCGATGTTATGGCGGATCTGGATATTTTTGAAATCAGCGAGTTGGATCGCCGCCCACGGGTGATCAGTGCCCCCGAACTGGTCAAACCCTATGAACTGTCACGCGAGGGCATCAGTGGCCGGGTGCGCTTGAAGGTGTTGATTGAACCCAGTGGCCGGGTCAAGGTGCTGGATGTGATATCAAGCGACCATCCCCGTCTGGTGCGCCATGCCCGCCAGTTTGCCGAGCAGTGTCTTTACGAGTCTCCCACCCGCAACGGCAAACCTGTTGCGGTGGCTTTCATTCTACCCATTAATTATTAGTGATGTTTCACCTTTTTTATTTGACCAGTAACAGGGTGCGTCGGCCACGTTCTCACGAACGCAGCTACGGTAACCACACTCGTCGGGGCGTGGGCCAATCAGGCATGCTCACCGACAGCCACCTTCTTACGAAGGCAGCTACTTCTCCATTGATACGTAGCCGCGCTCGTCAGAGCGTGGACGAACCTGTAAGTCCTGCCGGTATGGCCGTTGGAACGTCAGGCCGTCGAACTGACAGACCGTGGCGTTTTTCAGTCGTGGTGGCCATCGCCTCCGTCTGGCTGTCCGGTCTGATTTCGCTGGAGGGTCGTCCATTTGGACTGATGGAAAGCAACTGGGAGAACGAGGCCTTTCGTGCCCGTTTTCTCGGTTCTTACGGATTTGACGGTAGCCGGGAGCCCTCGGTCTCACGCGAAGAACAGGAATTGTTGCAGGGGCTGATTCCGCTTATGGAAAGGGAGCAGTATGCGGCGGCGTCCTCCCGGTTGACGGCGGCGATCCGGGAGGAGTCGAGTGCGGCCCTCGACTATACGCTTGGCAATGTTTATTTCCAGAGTGGTCAACTGGGAGCGGCGGAACGGGCCTACCGTGAAGCTTTGAGAAAGTTTCCTGATTTCCTGCGAGCATACCGCAATTTGGCTTTGGTTTATTTGCAGCAGGGTAAGGTTCAGGATGCGCTTCCTCTCCTCATTCAGTCCTTGGAAAAAGGAGGGGCGGATGGGGACCTCTATGGCCTGATGGCATACTGTTATCTGACCCAAGGCAATGCCAGTGCGGCTCTTTCGGGGTACGATCTTGCGCTGCTTTACCGACCGGAGAATCTTGATTGGCAACTGGGCAAGGCGCAGGCCCTGCATTCCCTGGAACGCTACCGGGATGCCATCGGCTTGGTGGAGGAGATTCTGCGCCGTCATCCAGAGCGGGCGGATTTATGGCTTTTTCAGGCCAACCTTTATCTGGCTGATCAGCAACGGGGAAAGGCTGCAGCCAATCTGGAGATTTTAAGGCGAAAAGGAGAGGCAACCGCAGCGGGTCTGGTGTTACTGGGAGATATTTACCTGAATGAGGGGCTGAAGGATCTCGCGCTGGAGGTTTATGCAGTTGCTCTGCGAGAGAAAGAGAAGCCCGCGCTGGGAAGCATCATTCGTTCACTTGAAGGACTGGTGCAGCGACAGGAGTTGGCGGCTGCGCGGGCCTTGTTAACGGAGGTGACGACGGCTTACGACAAACCATGGGCACCCAAGGATGAAGTGGCTTTGCTGAATCTGGAAGCGAGGGTACTGATTGCAGAAGGAGAAGGGGAGCGTGCGGCGCGCACCTTGCAGGGAATACTGGACCGCAATCCTCTGGATGGCCAGGCTCTCTTGCTGCTGGCGGATTACCATGCCGGACGCGGGGAACGCGAGGAGGCTGAATTTCTCTATGAACGTGCCATTCGCCTACCGGGATATCAGGTCGAAGCTTATGTTCAGCATGCCCGCCTTCTGGTCCGTGAGCAGGAGTATGAGGCTGCTTTGGTTTTACTTCGTAAAGCTCAGGATGTACGCTATCAGGAGCATGTGGACCGTTACATGCAGGCGATCCGGCAGACCGCCCGGACGCGGTAAGGTTTGCGGGCTAATCCAAGTTATACGCATCCACACTTGCGTGCCACCAATATGTCAGGCCAGAACCCTGGCATAAACCTGAGCTGTTTCCGCTGCGGTCTTCTCCCAGCTGAATGCCTTCAGCCGGGCTTGACCTTTTTGAATCATCGCCTGACGTTCAGCGCTTGTGAGGTGTGTGAGCTTCACCATGAGTTCAGCTAATTCGCCGGGGGCCTGGGGATCGAAGAATAGGGCGGCATCCTGAGCAATCTCTGGTAAACTTCCTGCCTGTGCGGCCAATATCGGGCAATGCTGAGCCATCGCCTCAAGTAGGGGCAGCCCGAAGCCTTCGTATTTAGATGGGAAGATATAGCCGGCTGACTGCTGGTATAAATTCGCCAAAGTGTCATCATCAACAACCCCCGTAAAGCGGATCTTGTTGCTAAGACCGAGCGCTTGAAGCTCTTGATGTTCCTTTTTCGAGGGTAGATGACCCACTACAACCAAATGAATGCTGCTCGATGAAAGCATTCGCATGGCCTGCTGGAGGAGTGAGAAATTTTTGTATCCTCCGCGCTGTCCAACATAAAGAAACTGAAAGGGATCATGTGAGAGTCTTGGACGACTCACAGGTGAACAGGTTAATGAACACCCGTGATGAACCACCCATGTTCTGTCCTCCAACTCGGGAGCAATGGCAAGTAAATCGGACCGTGTCGTTTCTGAGACTGCAATTATGGCTTGAGATGCCCGTGCGAGACTCAGTTTTGCCTGACTGATTTGTCCGCTTGGATCCAGCTCATTGGGGAAGCGTTCATGAATTAAATCGTGTAAGGTGCTTACCAGAGGGACGCCGATCGTTGAAGGAGGGCATCCGCCGAGTAGGCTAAAGCCAGTGGCATGCACAAGAGCCGGTTTTATCTGTTTGCGCACCCGGTCCACGCGGGCGGGGAACAATCTATGAAAAAAGCGACGAGGTTTCCAGATGGCGAGCCTCCGTATCTCAATTCCACCCTCCGGGAGGGGGAAATGTACAGGTTCTTTGACCAACAGGGCAGGATTAAACGGAGGGGGAAGGTGGTTTATCAGCTCATGGAAGTAACGCCACATGCCACGGCTTTCCGGCATGGAGAAGACACTCCCATCGTAAAGAACTTTGAACGGCCTACTCATCGCACTGCAAGAAAGCTACACATCTTCCCCGGGTAAGCTGCATAACGATTGAGGTAGCGGGTAAAGGGTTTCAGAAAAGGCCGGAAGCATGTTAGGGGCAGTTGTCCCAGACGTTTCCATTTATGTGAACATCGTTGCCTCAGATCCTTTAGTAAATCCTCCTGGGTTAAGGGAAAATAATTAATGGGGCTGTCGTATAAGTCGATGACACGTACGGAACGGAAGCCTGCATCTCTGAAAGCCTTAAGGTACGATTCCAGCGTGTAGGCGTTCTCCCCTCCATGCAAATGATGGAGAGGGTGGTGTTCTAGGAAAACGGGTAATTCATCGCGGTTCTTAATAACATGTTCCCGCGTGGCCAGGAAACACCCGCCCGGCTTCAGCGATTCCCGGATGCGCGTGAGGCCAAGTGTTAAATCGTTGAAATGATGCAGAACCTGACGGCAGTAGGCGGTATCAAAGGAAGCGGGTGCACAAGGTAGATTCTCAGCAAAAGCATCGATCAGATGAATTGTGAGGCCTGGATCCCGTTCCAGTAATTGCAGGATAGCTGCCCGGCCAACGATGGGTGAAGGGTCGGGCTCCACTGCGGTTACTTGAAACCCGGAACGGGAAAAAGCATAGGCGCTGATGCCATGCCCGGATCCGATGTCCAAGAGTTTAGAGCCCCGTGCGTGCTGATTGATTAGCAAACGAACTTCGCGGAATTCTTCAGAGTGAAGGAAGCGTTCAGCTGCAGCCTTAATATCCTCATCGAAGTAATTCTTCTCTGCAAATACCTTGTCTCCCCGGGCGAGCAATTTTAATACCGATTGTTCGTAGTTTAACATGATGAAAAAGCCTTGGGCAGATCAATATAGTTTTCGGCGCCAGGCTCCCAAGCGGATTCGCCAGCGGTTTACAGTTTTCCTGAACCACGAACGCTCCTGGTGCAGATAAGCGGTACGGAAGGTTTCCTCGTCAAAGCTTTTGAGTGGACGGGAAATTAGCGGCCAATGCGAAATACTGCCGAGGGGTCGCGGGCGTGGGCTGAGGGCAGATGAACCCGAATGCGTATGTGTGGCCTCCTCCCCAAAACCGAGATTCCTGACCAAGGGCACACCGGGAGCCAGGCAGTAAGCTTGCTCTCTCCAGATACTGAACTGCCATGGGTAAGCCCATGAGGAAATTGCGTTTCCCTGCGAATGAAGCTCGCCAAATAAATGGCTCCAGAAATTCCTTTCCGCATCGGAATCCGTCATGCCAAGAATGTGCTGAGGCATCCGGGGTTCCGCCCAATTGGAAAGGTCGGAAACCCTTTTTTCCCAGGCACGCGCCCAGGTTGCCCAACCCCAACAGTGGGGATATTTCGTTAGGAATACGGTGTGCTTCCGGTATTTTCGCGGAGGCTGGAAATTATTACCTCCGATGTGCATGAGCTTATTCTCGTCCCGATAGTGAAGGAGTGCGGATTCGCAGTATTGGAAAAAATCAGGATGCGGAAGGCAGTCGTCTTCGAGGATGATCGCCTGGGGTTCGCTGGAAAAAACGGCATCAAGCCCACTAATCACCCTGTCCCGGCAGCCCAGGTTCCTGCTGCTGTAAATACGCTGAACCGAGCAGGGCCAGTCAATCTTGGCGACAACCGCGCGGGTGGCTTGGACCTGCGCTGCCTCGCCCGGTTTGTCCAATCGCGGACCGTCGGCGATGAGATACAACCGCGGGGGGCGTGCCTCACGGATCCGGTTGAACACCTGCCGCGTGGTGTCAGGGCGCCGGAAGATAATGAAAGCGACCGCAGTGTTCATGGACATTTGGGATTAGGGCGGGATGAAGTTGTAGGGATGAGAGACCGGAGCCTTTATTTCCTCCGTGGATTTCCGCAACGAAACAGCTTTTTTAGCAGGGTTTTAAGATGTTTAATCTTAATTTTATAGGAGTTCCTCATATTGTATGTCCTGCCTAATGTAGGCAGTCCTGCAATATTCAGTTCTCCTTTTCCCCTCCTCCTCGATTGTTTCCTGGCCTGATGCAATACAATCTTAAAGAGAGAGTCCGGGACCCAACTCAGGTTGAGTGAATTCATTTTGACGAAATGATGGCTTGCCTTCTCCTGGCAGTAAAATTCGCCGTGGGGGCTCAAATATACTTTTTTGATATCTTTACTGTAGAGAATACGCTCCATTTCCATGCCATGTTCCTGGCAAATGCAATCGTCGAAGGTGGAGCCATCAATAATGGTGTTCAATCTAATCGAATGAATAGGGTATTCCTTGGATTCTTTAAAGATTTTATACGCTCTCATTTCTGTGAAAGCAAAATCCTCATTCTCTTGATCAAACTCCCGTTGCAGGTCCTCCAAATATTTCTGATTCTGAAAGATGCCGTTAATTGTTCTTATGTATTGCGATACAACTGAGCGTTTGGAGATGTATCCATTCATGCAAATCCCGTTGCATTGCTCCGTGCAGTCATAGCGCCTGAATTTCTTTTCGTGGCGCGCCAAAGCATCCAGAATCATGTTGTCTGAGTCAAAGTGCCAGAAGTCGTCAATTCCCTGTGAAATTAGGAAATTGTTTATGTAAAACCACCTTTTGAAAACAAAATTTACCCAGTCTTTCCCTCCTCTGATAGGGTTATGTCTTTTGCCTTGGACCAGTCTATAGACCAGATCAAATGTTTCTATTTCATTACCGTATCGATAGTCATCAAAAAAGTAATGTTTTATGTTTTTGGCGGCTCCAAGCCATCGATTATCCTGATCCCCCAGCAGGAAAATTTCTTTATCAGGGTTGGTTAATCTCGCCACCTCCAGAACATAAGGAAGGTATGTGCTGTTTCCGTAATGGCAGAATAGGATAGGTGCATTCATTGAGGTTGGGCTTTAAAGCCACTACGGCGAATCCCCTGCTTCCGGCAGGGCATTCACCACGATCTCATCGCCGATTTGCGGTCGGCCGGAAAGGATTTCCAGCCCGAGGGAGCGGCCTTGACGCCATGGGGAGGGGCGCAGGGTGGCGGTTTGTTCCAGCTCGAAATTCCGGGTGGTCAGTTGCTCATCGACTGCCGCGAAACGGCTGGCCAGCCAGCCGACAGCAATGGAGGAATCTTCGTCCACCCAGACAATCTCTCCAATGACAAGCCGTGAGCTAGCCGTCGGCGGAGGTGTATGGCGGATATCCTGAGGTGAGGGTCGCTCCGCTCCGGACTCTGTTTGGGTACCTAGTACCCCGGTCAGTCCGCTTCGGCGGCTGCCGGTCCGGGTGACCGTACTGCCGGGCTGGAACATGCGTCCCCAGAAACCGGTTTCGTCGGCATCGGTGTCATCGGCGCTGCCTTCAGGAGTTTCCTCGTCCGTCCTGCTCTCCTCTTCCGGCGGTTCAAGCGGAGCCTCCGCTGTTTCCTGTGCTACCTCCTCCGTAGCCGGTTCGGGGGAAACAAAGGAGGGAGCCCGGCGCTGGGCTTCGCTCACCGAAATACCGCTCAGGCAGGAGACGAAGAGAAGCAGGCAAATCGTATGCCCCTGTCGTTTTCCGGTGAATGCAAGACTGTCGGGAGGCTCTTTCAAGGTCTTCTCCCGGTTTGGCGATTTCTTTGAATGGTCATGCCTCAGATTGGAAAGGAGCACGGCGTCCCGCCCGTAATTTCCAAAGTACGCGGGCAAGAACCACCTTCGCCGAGGCTTCTGTGGTCGCGGTGCCCGCGCTCCTTTCACTTTAGTCTTCGCGGTTGCGGCGGAAATTGTCAAAGCCTGGGCCTTCGGTGCTCAGTTCGCCTTCAAAGAAACCGTGCAGCTGGCGGATACGGGTGGGGTGCCGCATCTTGCGGAGTGCTTTGGCTTCAATCTGGCGGATACGTTCGCGGGTCACCTTGAATTGGCGACCCACTTCTTCCAGAGTCCGGCTGTAGCCGTCTTGCAGGCCGAAGCGCAGGGAAAGAACGCGGCGCTCGCGGTCGGTGAGTGAGTCGAGCACATCCACGATCTTTTCACGCAGCAGGCTATAGGCAGTCATGTCGTAGGGATTTTCGGCTCCCTTGTCTTCGATAAAATCGCCGAAGTTGGTGTCGTCACTGTCACCAACCGGACTCTGCAGCGAGATCGGCTGTTGGGCCATTTTCATGATGGCCTGAACCCGTTCGACCGGCATCTGCATTTCGTCGGCCACTTCCTCCGGAGTTGGTTCATGGCCGAGTTCCTGCAGCAATTGTTTCTGCACCTGCATGACCTTGTTCAAGGTTTCGATCATGTGAACCGGGATGCGGATGGTACGCGCCTGGTCGGCAATAGAGCGTGTGATCGCCTGGCGGATCCACCAGGTGGCGTAAGTGGAGAACTTGTAGCCGCGGCGGTATTCGAATTTTTCCACTGCCTTCATTAAGCCCATGTTACCCTCCTGAATAAGGTCGAGGAAGGAAAGGCCCCGGTTGGTGTATTTCTTGGCAATGGAGATCACGAGTCGAAGATTGGACTCCACCATTTCGGTTTTGGCCTTGTGGGCCTCGCGCATACTTTTACGGACATCACGGACGATATCAAGCAACTCCTCCGGATTGATCCGGTACATTTGCTCGATATCCGAAAGGCGCCGCTGGATGGCTGCCGGGTCGATACGACGGTGGCGCTTCGTCACAACCTTATCGGCCAGTTTCAGGCTCTCGATGTGGTCTTCGACCTCACGGATCACCGGAGAAAGATTGTCGAGAAACTCTTCGAAGACCTTCATCTTGAAGCAGAATTTGCGGAAGATCGCCTTCAACTCGCTCTCGTATTTCTTGAAGCGGGTGGTGGCACGCTTGCGATTGGGGTCGGCCTCCGCCTTCTGGATGTCGGCCCAGGCCTTTTCGCATTTGGCCTCAATATTCTCGGAGAGCTCAATCAGTTTGGGGAGGTTTTTGAAATAGTTTTCCCGGCTATCGATCTTTTTGTCGAGGACCACGCGATCAAACCGCTCTTCACGCTCCAGCAATTTCTTGGCCAAATCAATCTGGTAGGCGGTGGTGAGGCTGATGGAGAAAAGGGTGTCCTGGGCTTTCATTTCCGCCCGTTCGATGCGCTTGGAAATACTGACCTCCTGCTCCCGCGTCAGCAGGGGAACCTGGCCCATCTGCTTGAGATACATCCGGACAGGATCGTCGAGGATATCGGCTTGGGCGACTCGGCTCTCCTCTTCCTCGCTTTCTTCCTGACGCTGCTTGTAATTCTCAACCTCCTGGCTGTCGAGGATGTCAATTTCCAGATTTTCAAGGATGGAGATGACGTTCTCAATGTCCTCCGGATTGTTCACACTTTCCGGCAGGACGCGGTTGATATCCTGAACGGTCAGGTAGCCCTGTTCCTTGGAAAGGCGTATCAGCAGACGGATCTTCTCGTTCAGCTTGTTTTGCTCCTGTTCATTGCGCACGACCGTTTTAGTAGCCTTGGCGGGAACCTTTTTGGCCGGTGTTGCCTCAGGGCTCACAGCCCGGGTCTTTACTTTCTTCTTTGCCTTCTCCTTGACTGCAGGCTTGGCGGGCACTTTTTTCCCGGCTTTGACTGCGGCCTTTTTGGCCTTTGGAGGCGTTTGGGTGGCTTTGGCCGAAGCCTTGGAGGAAGGCTTGGCAGACGGCTTGGTCTTTTTAGGTGCTGCTTTTTTAACGGCCATAAGAGTGTTCAGCTTTCGATTTGAGAAGGATGAACCAGTTGCGGAGGCTTATCACGGAACCGGCGGATTTCGATGCGTTGGCGGTGGAGTTCCTGAAGGGAAACCGGACTGTTTGGAGTGTGATTCAACAGGGCGACCTCAATCTCCTTTTTCTTTTGGTTGAGGTGGTTGACGAAGATTGAATTCAGGCAGCAGTTGGCTTCCTTGATCGGGTCCTCGTAGAAAAATTTTTCTGCCAGGATGCGGTAAATATAGTTCTTTTCTTCGTCATTCTCAAGGAGGTCGTCTAAATCATGGGTGTCCAGTTCGTGCCCCTCACGGAATTCCGCGAGTATTCTGCGAAGCAATCTCCCTTCCAGTGTTTCTGGTTTAATCCATTCAGGATTAAGCACTTCTGAGATTTTGAAGGCGAGCTCGGCATGGTTTAAAAGGATAAAAAGTAGCTGATATTCAACACTTGTCAACTTTCCATTCGGTGTGGAAAGGGGGTCGGTTTTGCTGGTTTCGGAGTGCTGCGGGGCTCCACTGGATTGCCGGTCGAGGTAGCGCTGGAGGTCCGTGGCGAGGGTGTGGCGTTCGATCCGTGTTTCGCGCACGAGTTCCTCGAGGTAAGCGTCGCGGGCAACTGCGGAGTCACAGGCGGCCAGGATCTGGAATATGGACTGGAGCGCTTCGGCTTTGTCTCTGGGGCTGCCACGGTCTCCAGGGTAAAGCGCGCGGACGGCGAATAACATGGGGCTGACCGGCTGGGAGGCAAGTACCTCCCAGGTTTCGCGGTTTTCCCGCAGGAGGTCATCCGGGTCGGTGCCTTCGGGTAGTGCGATGAAATTCACTTCAAGGCCGGACTGCAGAGCCATTGGGAGCATACGCAGTGCGGCTTTCTGCCCCGCTTTGTCACCGTCGAGCACACAGAGCAACTGGCTGGTGTAGCGGCGGATCAGGGTCATTTGGTGTTCGGTGATGGCGGTCCCCTGGGGGGCGATGGCATTTTTGATCCCGGCATTCCAGCAGCGCAGGCAGTCCAACTGGCCTTCCACCATGATGAGGGGGGCACTGTCTTCCGTGTGCTGCCTGGCCCTGTCCAGATTGAAAAGCAGGTCCCCTTTTCTGAAGATGGGGGTTTCGGGTGAGTTGATATACTTGGCGTCGTGGGAGGGATCGTCCTTGGGGGTGAGTTCGGTTTGCCGGGCGGTGAAGGCGACGATACGTCCTTGTACATCGCGGATAGGGATCATGAGCCTGCCACGGAAACGTGGCCGGGCATTGCGGGGGTTGGTCTCATTGTCCCTGAGGTAGAAGAGGCCGGAATTGCGGATGGCTTCGAGGGAAAAGGATTGGCGACAGACTTTTTCGACCACGGAACGGTCCTGGGCCGGAGCAAAGCCGATTTGAAACTCCTCTGCCAGTTCCATCGGAAAGTGTCTCCCCTTGGTCCAGTATTCCCGGGCGTAGCTGCCGGTCTTATCGGACGCCAGAAAGAGCTGGTGGTAATAGTTGCCCATCCATTCATGGAGGCTGAGCAGTTCCTTGCGCAAGGACAGTTTCTCCGGCGGTGTACCGTCGTCCTCATACTCGAGAGGGATATTGTAGCGGCGGGCTAGGGTTTCGACCACTTCGTTGAAGGTCAGGTTTTCCTTCAGCTCCACAAAACGGAACAGATCACCGGCATTGCCGCTGCTGTAGCAGATAAACACGTTCTTTTCCGGATGAACGAAGAAAGACGGGGTTTTTTCCTGGCCAAAGGGGCTCAGGCCCCGGAATTGGGCTCCGGCCTTTTTGAGCTGGGTATAGGCCCCGGCGACGTCCACCAGGCTGACGCGTTGGCGAATGGTTTCGATACTGCTTCGTTTGACCCTGGGCATGAGAGGAGAGTGCGGTGGCGATATAACAAGCGACGGAGCGCGGATCAGGGCAGGCGCTGCAGGCGCTCCTCCACAAATTCGCGTCGGGGATGATCCGGAGCCAGCCGGATAAACTCCTCATAAAGGATGCGGGCATTCCTGTGGTTCTGCTGGATCATTTCGTAGCCCTGGGCCAGTGCCAGAGTGACTTCCGGGCTTTGCGGGAAACGTTCTTTGGCCCGCGCCAGTTCCCGCATGAAACGGTCACTGGGTTGGCCGCGTTGGACACTGCGCAGGAACTGCAGCGTGTAACGGACATTCGACGGCTCGCGTCGCATGGCTTCGGAGGCGGCGATCTCCGCTTCCGTGAAGTTTTCGCGGTCGTAATAGGTCCGGGAAAGCTCAAACCATCCATCCGGGTTGTCGGGGACCTCTGCCAGAGCCCGGCGGTAAAGGTGAATGGCATCCGCCAGCTTGCCTTCTTCGCGCAGTTCGCGTGCCCGGTCAAAGGGTGTCGGTTCGGCGATGGGTGGAGTGGTTTCGGCGACCACCGGCGCCGCCTCCGATGTTTCTTCGGGAGCAGCCTCTGTCCCCGCTTCAGTTGTTTCCGGCGCTTTTTGATCGGGTTCCGGCGGGGTGTCGGAGCTGGTCTGCAAATTTTGGCGAATGCGTTCGGCTTCGGCTTCACGTTGCCGGCGGATGGCCTCCTGCTCGCGGGCGAGCAATGTCTGGGCTTCCCGCCATTCCTTGAGCTGTTTCCGTGAATCGGCCAGAGGGGACTTGTCCAGTGCGCGGCTGTCCAGGGCATCGATTGCCCGAATCTGTTTTTCCGCTGCTTCCCAGTCTTTGCGGGAAAGGTGAATTTGCAGAAGGTTAAGGTGTGCCCCGAGGTGAGCATGACCACGGGCCGGGCTTTCCAATGCGGTGTCGAGCCAGATTTCCGCCTGTGCCAGATTGTTGAGTTTCATGTACAGCTTGGCGACTTCCAGAGATTCCCGGCTGTCGGGAGGGCCAGGGGAATGCCGGAAAGCCTGCAGGTAGGCATTCAGGGCATCGCGATGATGGCCCAGCGCCTGCTGGGTTTCGGCCAGATTTCGCCAGGCGAGTGTGTCCTCAGGCTCAAGGGCCAGATAGGCTTCGAGGGATTGAACCGCGGCGGCAAAGTCATCGGACTCCATGTAGGAGCGGGCGGCGTAGAGGGACAAGTCAGCGCGTTCCGGGTTGATGCGGGCGCTTTGTTCGAAGTAGATCGCGGCCAAAGTATGATCCGGCTTGCTGACGTAGGCAAATGCCATGGCTTCCATGACAGGGCCTTCGCCGGGATGCTCGCGGTCCAGCTTCTCCAGAAGCTGGATGGCCTGGTCAACCTGTCCGCCCATCGTCAGTTCAGTGGCGGAGGCGAGTTGCTGACGGATATAGCTCTGCCGCTCCTCCTCCAGGATTTCGGGCGTCTTGCGGCTGCAACCTGTCAGGAAAAAGGTTGCCACAAGGAGCGAAAAGATCGCAGTCTTTTGCCAGAGGCTCATCATCATCAGCTGTCTCTTACCTTTTTTCACCGTTTCCAACCTGTCAAGTGTTCAGAATGCAAGCTTTGTTAAACTATAGCCTACTCTTGCTGTTTTTTACCGTTCCGGTTAGCCATTTGCTATCCCAAAGTCAATGGACCCCCCCGGACTCCTTGGCGAGAACTGTTTTCGAGTACCCGCTCAAGGGTTTCGGCGAGGCCGATTATGAAGCGGCGGTCGAAACCTTCTTTCGTGTCTATGAAACCGAGTCCGGACGGGAGTTGAAACCGGGCGGGAAACGGCGGGCCGGGATCAAGGTTTATACGGCTTCCGGACCGGGGCTGATGACCCCTCCCGCTCTGACGGAGGCGGTGATCAAAGCCCTCGAAAAAAGAGGATTCAGCCGGGATGAGCAACTGATCGTGGATCTCTACGACCAGAGCCTGCGCGAAAGCCGCTATTTGCCCCGGCGCGGGACTTCGACAGAGCGTTTTAACGGCGTTGAGGTGATCGCACTGGATGCCGGAGAACATCATGACCGGGACTGGTACTATGAAAGCAACCTGCCTTCCCGCGAACGTGCGGTCCGGCATATGTCCGATTCCCAGCTCTCCTATCAGGCGGATCCCGATGAACGCAAAAGCTTCCTTCCCGCTCCGCTCTTTCAGGAAACCGATTTCTGGATCAACCTACCCATGGCGGCGGACAGCGAGGCACTGGGAGTCAGCGGTGCCATGGGGAACGCCACGTTGTGGGCGGTCAGCAACAATACTCGTTTCCTGAGCAGCCCGGCCAATGCCCCGGTGGCCGCAGCGGAAATCGGGGCGATTCCCGAATATCGTGGCAAATGGGTGTTCACCATCATGACACTGGAACGCTACCAGTTCATGGGCGGTCCCCGCTTTCATTCCCTCTACACCCGCCAGGAACCGCGGGTCTGGATGAGCGCAAATCCGGTGGCTCTGGATTTTCTCATCTACCGCCGTATCCAGCGCGCCCGCGAACAAAACGATTTGCCCGGCATTGAGGAAGATCCCCCGCTTTTCGAATATGCCAGTGTCATTGGACTGGGAGCCTATCGCCCGGAGGAACTCCGTCTCATCCGCCTCGCCCCAGTCCAGGATTAGCCGGCTTATGGACTTGAGGCTTGTTGGAGAATCCAGCCAAATAGACTGTTTTAGCCTGAAAAATTCGTGAATATTTCAGACTAAAAGATAAATGCATTTTTCTTTGAACGTTTTTCGGGATGAGGTCGTCTCAACCAGTACAAAGCATTTTATTAGTAGCGTTAGTTTCAGTTCAGTCTAGTTTGTAGTTTGCATTTAGGTTTGAAAACCGCCTCTTGGGAGAGAGGCGGTTTTTTTTGTTCCGTTTTTCCCGGCGACAGGAATGATGGCGGCATGGCAGGATTTCGGGTATATTTTGCGGAGGCTGAAAAGAAGCCGGCCGGCAGGGTTTCTCTTTCACGGGAGGAGAGTCATCACCTCGCCCGGGTCCTGCGTGCCCGTCCGGGCGATGTGGTCGAACTGATGGATGGTTGTGGCCATGTCGGACAGGCGGTGGTCGCCGGGATTGACGGCCGCGAACTGGTGCTGGAGGTGTCGGGTTGGGAAGAAGTCTCTCTGCCCGCTTGCTCTCAGGTACTGGCCCAGGCGATTCCCAAGGGAAAAACAATGGATGGGGTTTTACGTCGGGTGACGGAAATCGGGGTTCATCAGGTGGTCCCCTTGGTCACGGCGCGAACGGAGGTGCGTCTGGAGCCGAAGAAGGCATCCGGGAAAAGAGGGCATTGGGAGCAGGTGGTGCTTGAGGCTTGCAAGCAGTCAGGTAACCCGTGGGCTCCTGAAATCGCACCGGTTTGCGGGTTTGCGGAGTGGGTGTCGGCTTTGTCGGATCCCGGCCCCGGCGAATGCCGGCTGATGGGGAGTCTTCTTCCTGGTGCGGGTTTCCTGTCCACGGTTTGGCCTTCCGGCAAGGTGGACCGGGTGCTTTGGGCGATCGGCCCCGAAGGCGATTTCACGGCGGAAGAATACGAAGCCTTATCCCGGGCCGGGTTTCGGGCAGTCACGCTGGGGACCCATGTTTTGCGGGTGGAGACCGCAGTGTCCGTTGCTTTGGGCCAAAGCCTGTTGATGATCCATTCCCAGCCCGAACCCGGCGGAGCAATAGGAATGAACCCAAAGACTGATGAACCGCTTTTAACCTGACTCACCCCCCGTACCAAACCGCCAAGCGGCGTGAGGTCACGCCGCCTCCGTGAGTCGCAAACCTGAATACTTTTACTGATTGAGGAACGACAAGACTATGAACGAGTTGAAATTACTTTTCCCTGAAATCATTCCGGAAGCCTGGCCCCGCCTGGAGGCTTGGGCGGCGCTGATGCGTGAATGGAACCCGAAGATCAACCTGGTTTCCCGCAAGGATATCGATAATCTGGAGATCCGGCATCTGGCTCATTGTCTGGCAATCACACGGGTTTTGAAACTGATGAACGGGGCGAGGGTGCTCGATGTGGGCACCGGAGGAGGGCTTCCGGGCTTGCCGATGGCCATTTGCTATCCGCAGGCCCATTTCCTGCTCATTGATTCGGTCGGCAAAAAGATCAAAGTCGTGGAGGATATTGCGGAGAGACTGGGGCTGGAAAATGTGGATGTCCGGCATGGCCGGGTCGAAACGCTGAACCGGCAATTCGATTTCGTAACCGGCCGGGCAGTGACGGCGCTGCCGGAGTTTGTCGGTTGGGTGAGAACACTGCTGCGGCGGGGGGCCAAGCATTCACTCGAAAACGGGATTCTCTACTGGAAAGGTGGGGACTTGGAACCGGAATTGAAAGCACTCCGGATTCGTCCTCGGCACATTTTTCAAGTCCAGGATTACCTGTCGGATCCCTGGTTTGACGGGAAGTATATTGTCCACCTGTTGGCCCAGGACCTGAAGCATGCAAAAACAGGCCCGGCGTAATCCTATCCTTTGCGGCCGCCTGAGAATAGTTCGAGCTGGGGGGCTTTGATCATATCGTAGTTTTTCAGGATGCGCAGGATTTGCAGCAGGTCTGATTTCTGGTAGTTGTGATTCACTTCCAGCTTGTCCAGAATATCCTGGAGGATGGAGCGGAAGGAAAGGATGGCATCCACCCCGGCTTTTTTGAGCAGGTCGATACTTTGGCTCTTGTGCGGCTCATGGGTGGGCAGACCGGGCAGGACCAGGATTTTCATCAAGAATCCGGAGTCTTCGGTCAGGTCGGGGCTGATGTTGAAAAGGGCCTCGGCCTGTTTGAGGACATCGCGTTCCAGAAACTTGAAGATATCGGCACTGCCCCGGAGAGTAGCGGGGGTGAAGCGGTGGCTGTGCCAGGGCTTGATGCTGACCACGGCCCGGTGGATGCAAGGCAGGTCGGATGGGAAAAGCATAAAACCGGGCTGGCGTTCCTCCTGCTTGTATGCCGGGTTGTAAACCATGAAATCCAGCTCCTCGTCGCTCCGTTTGTCCCGTCCCTGGACCACGTATTTGCGAAGCTGACGAACCAGAAACCCGTTGGTTTCAAAATATTCGCGTACCACCGTTTCGTCGATGCCTGCCATTTGCGGCTTCCAGCGTTAACGAGCATAGCGTGGGCTCCAAGCCTAAAGTAGCATTTCGGGACCACTACTTTCTTTTTGCTTACCTGCCCAAACCTTGTTTGTAGTAGACTATTCTCCGGTAAAACAAACTATGGACACCACCGCATCACGCATACATCCCACCGCCATCATTGAAGAAGGCGTCCTTATCGGTGCCGGCTGCGAAATCGGTCCCTACTCTGTTTTGCGCAAGGGAACCGTCCTCGCAGAGCGGGTGAAGGTTGACTGCCATGTGGTGCTTGGAGGCAACCCTCAGGTGATGAATCTGGATGAGGATTTTGAGTCGGGTGTCGAAATCGGTGAGGGGACTGTGCTCCGCGAGGGGGTCACGGTCAGCCGGGCGACCCAGGCGGGCAGTGCAACCCGGATAGGTCAGGGCTGTTTGCTGATGGCCAACTGCCATGTGGGGCATGATTCGCAGATCGGCAACCATGTCATTATGGCCAATGGCGCGATTATCGCGGGCCATTGTATGGTCGAGGATCATGCCTTTCTCAGCGCAACAGTCCTGCTGCACCAGTTTTGCCGGGTGGGCGAAAGTGCGATGGTCAGCGGAGGCAGCCGTATTTCGCTGGATGTTCCCCGTTTTGTACTGGTCTCCGAGCGCAACCATATCTCGGGCCTCAATATGGTCGGGCTGAAGCGCCGTGGGTTTTCGATGGAAGCCATTCGGGACATCAAGCGGCTTTTCCATGCGGTCTATCGTGGCAGTGGCCCTCTGGCGGAGAGGGCGGCCAGCCTCGAAGCGGCCACCCCGGAGGGCCAGCGGTTTATCGAGTTCTACCGCAAAAGCTCACGGGGTATCGCCCGCCCGGGCTGATGTTTTCTGACCAAAGTAGCCTCAAGTCTTCAGTGAGACCGTTTCGGGCTATCAAGTTCCAGAAGATTCAGGGAAGGGTTTTTAACCTGTTTTTTTTGGTGAATTGGGCAGATGGTATAAAAGCAGTATGAATTCCACTTGACAGAAAAGCATTTTATTGTGACGTTAGAATAAAATGCGAGAAGGATCTCAATATGCGTGGCAATCGGGAAGACTCCGTTCGGCGTTTTCACTAATTGAGCTGCTCTCCGTACTGACTGTAACCGCCATTCTTGTGGCTATTGCAATTCCCGCATTGGGTCGTGTGCTTGAATCCTCTCGCACATCGAAGTGCAGCGGCAATCTACGGAATATTGGCACTGCCGTTCACCTCTACATCAATGACAATAACGGTGCCTTTCCTCCAGCCGCTCAGGGTCCGTTTGGCTATTGGTACAATCTGCTCAACCCTTACATGGAGGGTAGTAATGCGGCGACGGGAGACATCGACCGCCCTGCGTGGCAACACTGCCCCTCCAAGAAGGTAGTGGGGGGAAATCACGAAGTGGTTGGTTACGGATGGAATCAACTTGGATTTGGCAATCGCACTTATGGCGACCCACCTGACTCCAATGCCTTTGCCAGTATACACAAGTTGTTGAATCCATCCGAAGTAGTGATTATCGGAGACTCCAAGGATGAGGATGTACATCCGGAAAACAACTGGGAGCACAGGTACATCTATGCCGCCACTGGATTTTGGCGCAATCATGCGCAGCGTCACAATGGCGGAGGAAATTATCTTTATGTCGACGGCAGAGTCGAATGGATGACTCCTAAGACGTTACAAGGCCGTCTGCCTGATGTTTTTACCAGAAAGGAACAATGACCCATCATCTCCAGAGCAGTTTACACATCGGAGGCGGATCGCGAGGACTCTCTTCGGTTGAAAGCATGATCGGTACCGCCATCTGCCTCTTGCTTGTGGCATTATTGACGCAAGGGATGTCCGATGTTGAAGAGCGCCGGGTCGAAGTTCTTTGTCAGGCTAATTTGCGTCAGTTGGCCGCTTCGGTACAGCGTTACGCGGTGGACAACAACGGACGCATGCCGGATGCACTGGACCGTAGTACAAGGCCCTGGCGTTGGTGGACCAATGAGGTTTTTCCTTATGTCGAGGATGTGCGTGCATTCTATTGCCCCGTTGTGGCCCCTCAGTACTACGGAAGCAGGGCTGATTCCCCCCTCTTGCCAGTTACATGGGACCCTGGCTTGCTCAGTTATGGAATGAATTACCGTTTCGGAACCGCACATGGGAGAGACAAAAATCTGAGAATTGACCAGCTGACTCATCCGGAAAACACGATTCTGCTGGCGGAGTCCCATTATTATTTGGTGCGGATTCATTCTTCCGTATGGCTCAAGGATATCGCTCCGAGGCACAAGGGCCGGGCCAATGTTGTGTTTGTCAATGGTGCGGTCGATTCATTTGAAATCGACGGTGACCAGTACCCCCGCCGACAGGGCGAGGGAATCTACAATACCCAACTTTGGGAGCTCTGACCTTTTGCCCCTATTGTATATGAAAAAGAAATTATTGATTCCGTTCACTCTCCTCATTGCGGCTATGCTGAACACCAGTGCTGAAACCCGGATGGAGGTGCGGCCAGGACTCGAGACAAAGCCTTTGGCGGCTATAGATATTGATGCGCCCGCTGAAGCAATCACGCTTGAGAACGGACTGCGCATCCGTGTATCGACGGAAGAGAAGGGCGATCTTCTTGAACTTCGCGTCGATTACGTAAACGAAGGGGCCGACCAGTTGGAAGTGGAGTTTGTGGTTGTTCATGAATTCTTCCCTGAGGACTATCCCGAATACTGGGATGGAACGCTGGAAACCCATGAGATCGCGCTGATTAACGGACCCCATGTACAGGACAACATTCGCCGCATGGCACCATGGACCGGAATTTTCGGTGCTGAGGATGGCGTCGGGATGGGGCTTGATCCACTTCAACTTAAGAGCTTTATTGCGTCGCGTCTGATTCGGGATGAATCCATGGCTACGCTCGAATTTGCTACCCGGGTGGCAGTCAGCCCGGGTGAAGAGGGCGACATCGTCTTTTTTGTTTCACGCTTTTCCACGCGTTTTGGTGGCATCAGGGAGCTCACCCAGAGAGTCCACAATGCCTATCCTGATGTTTTCTCTCCGAATCCGAACGCATATCCTGTATTCTACGGTGCTTCAGCCCACTATTGGATGTCCCGTATCAATGAGAACAATATTCCAGGTAAGGCACCGATTGAGTTGATGAGGAGAGTCCACGCGACATGGGACTGGTCGTACGCTCCTTTTAAGCGTACGGGTGATCACTGGGGTTTTGAGGAACTTTGGGATTACACCCCGAATGTGCCTTTTTCTGAGCGCCGTGCCGGCATTGTCCAGAACTCGTTTCATTTTAATGAAGTTTCGCGGGATGACTTCATGGGAATGCGTGCCCGGCACTTCAACAACTGGGGTCGTCTGCACGGCATGTTGTTTTACAGTCCGGCTGGCGTCTGGGTTGAAAAGAGACTGGCGGAAGATTTTTTTGAGGATGCGCTCATTGTCGATCCCGATTACCGCTATGAACTTGCAAGCTGGGTGACGGGCTGGGACAGAGAGGTCAAGGTCTTCCCCTGGTACACTTCTTACGAGCCCTTTCTTCGCGAAAGCTTTGAAATAATCGCTGAAACCTACGACATCTCCGGGATTGCGATGGATGTAGCCCGTGGTGGGCCTAAGTATCGCGGGCCTGCAACGGACCAACCTGTTCTCGGACGGGCCTACGATGAAAAAGGTGTGTTTCTCGACCAAGGTGTTGGCGTAGCCAACTTCATTGATTTTCTCCATACGCTTCCCGTTCGTTTTTCTCCGGAGCATGTATTGGCGGTAATCGGCAACCCGGAAACCGGAGGACAAACCTTTACGGTCACAACACGCTACGATGCGGGAATGTACGAGGGACCTCCTTATCATCGCCAGCGGGCAGCCATCCCGCTGGCACGGTATTTGTTGGGACAGAAGCCGCTGAACTGGTGGACGGGATGGATGTACACCCGTTATGCGGTACCCAACTGGGAAAACTTTGGGCGGGAACATTTTGAGGAAACGATGAATGGTCTCATCGATTATGTCATATTCAGCTCATTTGAATGGGGGGCGATTCCGACCGCGAACTATCAGTGGGGTATCCCAAGGTTAAACCAGTTGATGCCTGATATTATTGCATGTGTGCGTACCGGCTGGCAGGCGGTTTTCCCTGTCACCCATACAGCAGAGAATCTCAACCATTTGCACACGGCACGCTACGGCATGGCGGGGGACACTATTCTTTTCTGGGGAAACCCCTACGAGGATGACCAGGAGGTGACAGCGGATGTGGATAACAGCTATCTAGACGAGTATAATCTTATTTTTGTCGACTGGCTCAAGGGAACACCTCTGATGCAAAAAATCGAAACAGGCAGTACACGTTTGCATTTCAATCTGGAAAGCCGGACACCGATCCTGCATCGGGCTTTGCTGGCTCTGTCTTCAGAGACATCCATTCCCGGGTTGACCGCAACTGCCGAACGCTCCTTTGGTGCGATCCAAGTTAATGTGGATTTTGCCCAGGGAACACCCTCGACGTCTTTATTCCTGGCCGGGGTCATCGGTTATACGCTTGATAAAGTGCTTGTGGACAACAAGCCCCTTGCGTTGGTCGCAACAAGCACCACACCTTGGGAAACCTCAGTTATGCTGCCTGGTGGCGCATCGAATTTACAACTTTTCTATACTCGTACGTTGCTAGGATCTTCTCCGGAAGAAATTCTTGGAGCGGAGATCTTTGGACCGAAGGGTGAGATTCTGGCGGATGTGCAAATCGACGTGGTGGATGCCGTGGCCGATGATGTACGTATTCGCTTGGAGCAGTATCTGGCATACTACAGCGAAGTCCCCTTTTTCCCCAGCGGACCCTACGCCCGTGTGGGGATGGAAACCGACTCCCGCGAGAAAATCATCGTATCGCTTGATCCTGATTCCACCGCGGGTGTCACCCGTGACCTCTCTACTCGTATAACACGGTTGCAGGCGCCAAACGCCGCTCAGCTTCACGAAGTTATAGACAATTACCTTTCCCTGCTGGATGAGAAATACCCTTATCTCCCCCCGATGCGAGGCACTTGGGGAACGGATGAAAAACTACTAAGGCACGTTGGCTACAACAACGGCTATTTGATGCGAGGAGCCTCTGAATGAAGATGAATAATCCCAGAACATGCAGTGGGCTGTGGGTGGCGGTGATAGGGTTTGCGTGCAGCCTGAGCGGTAGCGTCATTCTTGAGACTGATACCCTGCGGATTGAGGTCCTTCCAGAGAGCAGCGGGCGGATCACAAGTCTCTATGACAAGCGAAGCGAATTGGAGCATATAGAACCGCTGCGGGAGGAAACGGATTTTTTCTCTCCTCTCGTTCCTGCTTTTATTCAGTCCAACCAAGCCGGGTTCAAGGACTGGTTCTGGGGGCGTCGCATCGCGCCGAAGATACCCTTTGTCGTCGATGACTACAGCTATTCCGCCGATAGCCCGTGGGTGCGTTTGAGTGGAGAGGTCGATGGAGTCGAAATTACCAGAACGATCACACTCGACCGGGATACAGACAGTGTGCTTGTCGAAGTCAGGCTATCCTCTCAGGTAGAAAGAACCGTTTCCTATTGGGCACATTTGGTTTTAAATCATCTGCATTATCTTGATCCGGAAACAGGCGAAGGTATTGTGGCAGGTCGTTTCCTAGCGGGAGCTGGACACCGACAGGGGAGGGCACTTGTCAGGCTGGAATCCAGTGGTCAGCAGACGTTCGCAACGCGTATCGGGGACTATGCCTTTGCCACGCAAGAAGCCCTCTTTACCCGTATGCGCCCTAAGGGGGGCGAGGGCCTCACCTTGACAGCCGATCCCCTTTTTCTCTCAGGAGAGGGCTTTTTCTACACTTGGCAAAATGCCGGAACAGTTACATTGGAGGCCGTATGGCCTCCGGTTAAATTGAGTCCGGGCTACCCAGTCACACTCATGTTTTCATTTTCCCCTGAAGGGGAAACCACACCATCAATACAACCTCAATAATAAAATCTATGAAAAACCATAAGAATATAAAACGCGTCGGGGGACTGCTACTCGCAAGTGCCTTGTTTTGTTTTCCGGCATTCGTTCACAGTCAGGTTATCTGGCAAACCGACTTTTCCGATTATACCCTTGGAACTGTCGGAGGGCAGGATAATTGGACCAATAACTCGACGGGGACAGCAACCGCCGACATCATCGCCAGTGGCTCTGGTGGTGCGCCAGTCTCACCCACCGGGACTAATCTGTTGGAATTGATACGGACTGCTACCAGTGGCAATACGCCTATCGCTAGGCAGACGTTTTTGCCCATAAACAATGCCGTCAGCAGTGGGATGGTGAAATTCAGCTACTCCATGGCGATCAATACAGCATCCAATTTCCCTAGCTACCAAGTGACCTTCGGTAATTCGATGACCGGAAACTTTGGAATCCGGACGGGTATAAAGTTCGAGACAACCGGGGATCCCGGACGCTACCTTTATATCCGCCTTCCGGACAATACTATCGTTTATCTGGATGCGGATCCGGGAGCCGAGGGGAGAAGTCCCGTTGTGCAGGATGAGTTCTACCGGTTTGATATTCTGCTCAATATCGATACAGAGCACTACAAGGTTTCGGTTTTTAACGAGAGTGGTGCCTTGCTTGATTCGACGACTTGGCTCACCGGCATCCTTGGCAGTGGCGAAACCAATCCTTTCAACCGTATCCATGTTGAAGTCAATGGAGGCAGTCTTGATGACACCATGTATCTCGATTCCATGCTCGTAGCGATTCCTGAACCCGCGAGTGTGGCGACGGTTGCCGGCTTGCTGGCTCTATTTGCGGTATGCCTGATCCGTCTGCGCAGAAAATAATCCTGTGCATGGTTTCCACCTCTTGTTTCTCTTTGCATCATCGTCCACCACGGTCAACTGCTCTGGTGGACGAGGTTTGCATTGACCCGGGATGGAAGTATTTTGGGTCTTCAGAAAAATCTGTGGGTAAATAATGGTTGATCTGCGTTCCATAGTTCTACGCTACGGGCAAGCAGAATCTCGGCATAAACTCAGCCGCATTCGCGACTTCGGCCCTGCAAGCAGGGCACTTTATACGAGATTCTACTTGCCCTCCACTGCGTCCGATGGAGTGAAAGGAGGTGTTTCTTTCCTTCGGAAAAAAATGTTTTTCCTTCTTTTTGCTGGAAAGGCGCATCGGCGCCCTTTGAGTAATTGGTGTGAAAACAATAACGAAAAAAAAGGAACGCCGATGCAAGTAAAGACATTGCTCAATGCCTGTCATCGGATCAAGGGTTTTGTTTACGCATGTGTTCGATTCGAGCGGGTGCGATGTCAAAACAGCATCGTGGCTGAGGTTCGCCCCCGCCAAGGCTCCAGGCCGGTTTGTTCGGGTTGCGGCCGCAAGGCCTCCGGATACGATGCCGCCACTGAGGCGCGCCTGTTTCAGTTTGTGCCCATCTTGGGTTATCAGTGTTACCTGCGTTACCGGATGCGACGTGTCCAATGTAAGGGTTGCGGTGTGAAGACAGAGCGCGTTCCCTGGGCGGAAGGCAAAGTTCCGCTTTGTCGGTGTTATCAGCTCTTTCTTGCCGGATGGGCACGGCGATTGTCCTGGAAGGAGACTGCCGATGCTTTTCGCACCAGTTGGCACACGGTTTATTCTTCGGTTGAGCTGGTTGTCCGATATGGATTGCGGCATCGAAGTCTTGATGGAATCAGGGCCATTGGTGTCGATGAATGGCAGTGGCGCAAGGGGCATGATTATGTCACCCTGGTCTATCAGATTGATGGCAATTGCCGTCGCCTGCTTCATATCGCCGAAAAACGAACCGTACGCTCGTTGATTAGTTTCTTCCGGATGCTCGGGCCGGGCCGTAGCGCCGAGATCAGGTACGTATGCTCGGACATGTGGAAACCATATCTGAAAGTTATCGCCAAAAAAATTCCGCAGGCCCTGCACATTCTGGATCGTTTTCACATTGTCGCGAACTTGAACAAGGCTCTCAACGAGATTCGGGCTGCGGAAGTAAAACGACTTAACCGCGAAGGTTATGATGAAGTGCTCAAGAATACCAAATATTGTTTCGCGAAAAATCCAGAGAATCTCACCGAAGGGCAGAAAGCACGACTTGACAATGTCATGCAATACGACCTCAAAAGCGTAAAGGCATACTTGCTCAAGGAATCCTTCCAGGTGTTCTGGACCTACCGTAGTCCATACTGGGCTCGCTGGTATCTGAAGAAGTGGTGTTACAGAGCAGCCAGGTCGAAACTTGAACCCATCAAGAAGTTCGTCAAATCGATCCGCAAACACGAGAAGCTTATTATTAACTACTTCAAAGCTAAATGCGCCTTCTCCTCCGGCATTGTCGAAGGGCTCAACCGCAACGTGAATCTGATTACCAGAAAAGCCTATGGTTATCGAACTTTTAATGCACTGGAAGTTGCTCTTTATCATACGATTGGAGATTTGCCGGAACCTGAATCAACCCACGAATTCTTTTGAAGAGGCAGTATTTTAAATGGTGAAAGTGATATACCGGTCTGTTGCAAGTTGTGAAACTATCGGGCTAATACTGCCATCTATATGAAAATGAATATAATGTTATCTATTCCTCCCATTTTTTTCTCTATGGTCGCACTGGGTGCACCAGCCAACGAAGATCTGGATGCGTCCCTTAATGCCGAGAACACGCTGACCGCTCCCTCCAGTGAGGCGGGTGTCAGGGTCGTATTCATTGGAGACTCAACGGTCAGTTCGTATCGCGAGGACAGTAGCAAGATCCGTGGATGGGGGCAGGTCATGCCAGTTTATTTCAAAGAGGAGGTAGCCTTCCTCAATGCGGCGCGTAGCGGAGCGAGTACGAAGAGTTTTCTTGCCGGCGAATTTTGGCAGGCTGCTTTGGAATTCGAACCTGATTTTGTCTTTGTTCAGTTCGGACATAACGACCAAAAGGATGACCCTGCCCGGGGAACAGACCATGCCACCACTTACAGGGATAACCTGCGCAAGTTTGTGCGTGAGACTCGTGAAGCAGGAGCGACCCCGATTCTAATCACCCCCGTCGCGCGGCGTACTTTCCGGGAGGGGAAACTGCATACCAGTCTGCAGCCCTGGGCTGATGCTGTTCAGGCGGTTGCCTTGGAAGAGGGGGTTCCTGTTATCGACCTGCATGCCCTGAGTATGGAATTCTTCAGAAATACCGGCGAAGAGGCTGGCGCTTGGATCAATGCCGGTTCCCCTCAGGATCGCACCCATTTCTCCGAAGAAGGGGCGCTGGCGATTGCGGGCCTGATTGTTGCTCAATTGCCCTCTCATGTGCCGGATCTCGCAGTATGGCTCGAACCCAATGAGTGAATTTGCCTGAAGACACCTACTAATCAAGACGAACCGCTTCTTGGCCTAAATGCTTACACTGTGATGCTAAAAACAGAATGCGAAGAATCACTCAAACGGATATTGCGAAAGCCTTGAATGTGAGTCCATCCACCGTGGGTTTGGTGGTTGGTAATACCCATTCCCCTTTGCGCAAGCATCTGAATAAGGAGACGATACGCAGGATTGAGGAAAAAGCCCGTGAGCTCGGTTATCGTCCTAATCGTGCGGCACAGGTGGTGCGGCGGGGACGTACAAATCTGTTGGCTCATCTTAACTGCAGTGGCTTTTCGGAACTGGCTGGCCAGACTTCCTATCATATCGGACGTCTGGTTTTGGAGGCAGGATTTGACTACCAGATGATCAATTCGTACTGGTGGCCGGGCGCGGGGGACAGCGTGATTGAGAGGATACTCTCGCTGCATCCCGAAGGGGTCATTGTGTCCGGGGCACTCCAGATGGAGATCGATTTTAAAAAGTTCCGACAGGTTGGGATTCCGGTGGTCGGAGTCGGATTGGAAATTCCCGGGTTCACATGGGTCAGGTATAATGCCCGGGCAGCGATTGAGGAGATTACACGCCACTGTCTCCAGTTGGGACGAAAGCCGGCCATTCTGCTGCATAACTTAAATAACTGGCAGTCGTGGGAACGTCGCCGGGGATTCATGGATGCTTTGGCCGCAGCGAACCTGAAACCTGTGGTTGAATGTTCGGTTGAGCCCAGGGGCAAAGCAACGTTGTCTTACCCTGCTGTCCTCTACGCCGGTGCTGGTGGGCATCGGAAGGGTATCTTTGACTTCGGAGCAGATGCGGCCAGATTTTTACTGGAAGTGGATCAATTGCCAAGGGCTTTGATTTGTACAAATGACAATTATGCGATTGGAGCGATTACGGTGCTTCAGCGTGCGGGTGTTCGGATTCCTGAAGACGTTGCGGTGAGCGGGTTTGATAATGTGGGTTACTGCACCCAAGGTCCGGTTACACTGACCTCAGTGGAGCAACCTGTGGAGAAGAGTTGTCATGAGGCAGTCACGTTGTTGAAAAAGCAAATCGGGAAGCCCCTGCCCCGGAATGAAGAGGGGCGCGAATATGTCCAACCCTGCCGGATTCATTGGCGGGAGTCGATGCCGCATAACCCGGAAGGCGAGCAGCAATTGCAGTGTGCTACTTTTCGCGAGGGAGAGGCTCGTCAAAGACCCTGAGCAATGTCGAACTCGGGCTAAAGCTTCACGTTACGAGGGCTTCGCTCAGGATGCTGCGGAAGTATTCCAGATCTTCTTTCCGGTGGGCGGCGGAGATCTGGGTCCGGATGCGGGCCTGACCGCGTGGGACTACAGGGTAAGAGAAGGGGGCGGTGTAGATGCCTTTGCCGAAGAGGCGTTCAGCCACTTGGCGGGTGAGGGTGTCTTCCTTCAGGATAATGGGACAGATGGGATGCACCTCACCGGGGGTGGGGAAACCCATGGTCTCCAGTTCACTCCGCCACCAGCGGGCAAGGTCCCAGAGATGCTCCCGGCGGGACGCATCATCCCGGGCGATCCGGATGGCTTCCCGCGCCACTTCGACCAGGGACGGGGCGAGGGAGTTGGAAAACAGATAGGGGCGGCTCTTTTGCCGCAGCACTTCAATCAGGCCCTTGCGTCCGGCGACATAACCGCCGCTGGCCCCGCCTAGGGCCTTGCCAAAGGTCCCCGACACCAGATCCACCCGATGCTGGCAAGCATCCCGCTCCGGAGTTCCGGCGCCAGTGGGGCCGACAAACCCGATGGCATGGGAATCGTCAATGAAGACCAGAGCTTCATACTGTTCAGCCAGATCACATATCCCCCGGACATCCGCGTACGTACCGTCCATGCTGAAAACACCATCGCTGACAATGAGAATGGTTTCCGCCCCGCCTTCCCGTGCCTCCTTCAGGCATTGCTCCAGTTCCTGCAGGTTGCGGTTGGCATAGCGGTAACGCCTGGCTTTGCACAGGCGGATGCCGTCGATCAGGCTGGCGTGGTTCAGGGCATCGCTGATGATTGCATCCTTTTCAGACAGCAGGGCTTCAAAGAGCCCGGCATTGGCATCAAAACAGGAGCTGTAGAGGATGCAGTCCTCCGCGCCCACCCATTCGGCCAGTTCGGTTTCAAGCTGGCAGTGAATGTCCTGCGTGCCGCAGATGAAGCGGACCGAGGCCATGCCGACCCCATGTGTCTCCAGGGCTCTTGCCGCCACCTCCCGCAGGCGCGGGTCATTGGCGAGCCCAAGGTAGTTATTGCTGCAAAAGTTGAGCATGTCCGTACCGTCGGGCAGGCGGATTCGCGCATCCTGGGGACTGGCGAAGGGGCTTTCGATTTTGCGGGCTATGGAGGCCAGCAGGGTACGGTGCTGTTCCTGTGTCTTGGTTGAGTACATGATGCGCTTTGGTGGTTAGGCGGTAGGTATTTAGGCGGTAGGTGTTTAGGGGTTTTGCAGTTTAGGGGTTTCGGTATTTTGGGTGTCGAAATCGGTTATCCTATTCTCCGCAGTTGAACCACTGATCAATACCGCTAGACTTTTGAGCTTCTGATTATCAGTGTTGATTTGTGTCCATCAGTGGTTGAATAGCTGTTTTTAGGATCAAAGGTCTGACCAGTGCAGGATGACTTTGCCGGATTCACCGGATTTCATGGCGGCAAAGCCTTTTTCGAAGTCCTGAAAATCAAAACGATGGGTGATAACTGGCGAAATATCCAGTCCTGTTTGGATCATTGAGGTCATCTTGTACCAAGTCTCGTACATTTCACGGCCGTAGATGCCTTTAATGGTCAGACCGTTGAAAACGATCAGGTTCCAGTCGATTTGCACTTCGGGCGGGAGAATTCCGAGCAAGGCGATTTTCCCCCCATGACAACTACTGGACAGAATATCCCTCATGGCGGCGGCCGTCCCGGACATTTCAAGCGAGACATCGAAGCCTTCAGCCATGCCGAGTTCCTTCTGCACATCACTGAGCGATTCCTCGCGGATATTGACGGTCCGGGTAGCCCCCAGTTTCCGGGCCAGTTCCAGGCGGTAGGGGTTGATGTCGGTGACCACGATGTGCCGGGCTCCGGCATGCTTGACAATGGCGGCTGCCATACAGCCAATCGGACCCGCCCCGGTGATCAATACATCCTCGCCCAATACGTCAAAGGAGAGGGCGGTGTGAGTGGCATTGCCGAGCGGGTCAAAGGTGGAGAGGATGTCCAAAGGTATCTTGGGATCCGCGTGCCAGAGATTCGTCTGGGGAAGTACCAGATACTCGGCAAAGGCGCCTTGGCGGTTGACTCCGACGCCGACGGTGTGGGCACAAAGGTGACGTCTGCCTGCGAGGCAGTTCCGGCATTTGCCGCAAACAACATGGCCTTCGCCGCTGACCAGGTCGCCGGGGAAAAAGTCTTTCACATTTGAGCCTACCGATTCGATGACTCCCACAAATTCGTGTCCGATTACCATCGGAGCGGGAATGGTTTTGCGAGCCCAGTCATCCCAGTTGTAAATGTGGACGTCCGTCCCGCAGATCGACGTTTTCAGGACCCGGATCAGGACCTCGTCGATGCCGTATTCCGGTACCGGGACTTCGGTCAGTTCCAAACCCGGATGAGCGCCGGACTTGACGATTGCTTTCATGGCTGGGGTTGATTTCATGAGAGACAGTAATAGCGACTGGAATCCATTAAGCAAGAAAATTTTCCCATATGCCGGAAATTGGAAATCAAGACAGTGATACGGGGGCGAGTTTGCCCGAGCGGATCAAGGATTTGAGACGACAGCGTCATTGGACACTGGAGGAGCTTTCGGCCGCCTCGGGGGTGAGTCGGTCCATGCTCAGTGAGATTGAGCGCGGGCGGGCAAATCCGACGCTGGCAGTGGTCATGCGGATTGCGGAGGCTTTTTCGCTGACTCTGGATCAGCTTGTGATGGCAGGCGGAGGCAAGCGCGGGATTGAGGTCGTACGCGGAACCGACGATGCCTTCCTGTACCGGGCCGATCCTGATTGTCAGATCCGGACACTTTCACCACTGCATTTGGAGAAGGACATTGAGTATTACCAGATTCGTTTGGGCCCCAAGGCGGAATTGAAAAGCAGCCCGCACTTCCGTGATACGCGGGAGATTGTAACGGTTGTGTCCGGCGAACTGGAAATTGAGGCGGGCCAGCATCGGGAGAAGTTGCGCCCCGGTGATTCCGGTTGCTATCCTGCCGATCAACCCCATTGCCTGCGAAACCTCAGCGGAGAAGAGATGTTGTTGTATTTGATCGTGACGTATCGGGTTTAGTCAGAATGAAACTATGGGTGTCCAGGGTGTTCGTGAAAATGAAGTTCAGCTTTCCCGCTTCAGCAGTTCATGGATCCATTTCCGATGGGGCCCGGTGAGGGTCAGGTGGTTTAGTTCGTTGAGTGGGACCCATGTCAGATGGGGATTAGCATCCACTACGGTGAGGAAGGAGGGGGCCGGGTTCGTCAGTTTATAGACCGTTTCTTCAATCAGCTCGTTGGAAATACCGCGCTTCTTTCTGGCCAGGAGCGGCAGTCCGGCCGATTCGGGAGTTAGCGGGGTGCTTTCGGGGAGTTCCCAGAGCCCGGCCAGACGGCGGGACTTGGCGGGGATACGGTGCAGGAGAAGGCGACCATCCCGGCAACACCAGAGGCGCGATACTTTTCTGCGATGGGTGAGGCGGGGTTGAAAACGGGGGAGTGTTTCCGCAATGCTCTGCTGGCAGCCGAGGCAGTGTCGCTTGACCGGGCAAAGCAGGCAGTTCGGGCGGTTCTTGTGACAGACCGTTGCTCCCAATTCCATCATTGCCTGATTGTGGTCTCCGGGGTGTTTGGCGACATCCATTAACGATTGGGCCAGTGGAGCAAGGGCTTTGACCGCACTGCCGGAGTCGCGGTAGAGGGTGTTGTCGGCCTGCAGTCGGGTCAGGATTCGGACCACGTTGCCGTCAACGACGGCAGACCGGTCATTTTGGGCGATACTGGCAATGGCGGCGGCGGTGTAGGGGCCGACACCGGGAAAGACGAGCCAGTCTGCGGCGGTTTGCGGCTTGGGGTCCTCCTCAACCCAGACCTGTGCCAGACGGTGAAGGTTCCTGGCGCGCCGGTAGTAGCCGAGGCCTTCCCAGTGTTTCATGACCAGGCTTTCCGGTGCGGCAGCGAGGGCATGGAAGTCAGGAAACACCTCCAGCCAGCGCTGGTAGTAAGGCAGAACCGTCACCACCTGGGTTTGCTGAAGCATGAATTCCGAGACCACCGTACCGTAAAGGGAGGGTTTGGTACGCCAAGGTAGCGTACGCTGGTGCTGGCGAAACCAATCGAAGAGTTCGCGGGTGAGATCCCCGGGATCGCTCCATGTGGCAGACGCTTGCTTGGTCACGGTCTTAGGTGTTTAGGCAGTAGAGGATTAGGCTAAGGGAGGAATGAGGAATGATGGCGAATGATAAATCTACATTCTTCAATCTTCATTCTTCACTCTTTTGGCGTCGAGGAGGATGTCCTCCATGTCGAGGCCGGTCAGTTTGTGGATGCCGCTGAAGAGTTTCCAGAGGGCGATAACCATGACGATCATACAGGGAACGACAATGACCGGGTAACTCCAGAGCATGAGTTTGCTCAGTTCTTCATTGAAGGCGGCGGTACCGGAGTCACTTTGGACAATGATTTTGGCCAAAATGAAGTTGAGCACGGCACTGAGGAAGAAGGATCCGGCCAGCAGCAGGGTGCACTGCCGCATGAGTTTTTCAAAGGACTCCCGTGTTCCGCGCTGTTCGAGTTCACGGTCCACTTTGGGGACATCCACCAGGTCGGGATTGTAGAGAAACATTCTGACCAGAGGAAAACGGGACCCGGTGGTCAGGAGAATGGCAATGCCGAAAGCGAAGGGAATGGCGGCTTCCTTGATAGCGATCCATTCCTTTGGCAGTTCCAGCAGACCGATGCCCCCGGTCAGCAGAACACTGGTGAAGCCAATGATGGAAAAGAAGTTCCATTTGCGCCGCGAAATCAGGTCATACGCACCATAACCGAAGGGAAAAGCCAGGCCAATGATGAGAACGGCGGCAGGGGACAAGCCGAACCAGGCATCCCCCTTCATCAGCAGCAGGGCGGGGATAAAGATGTTGAATCCCAAGTTGATCAGCGTGTTTTCTTTTTTCTTGGCGGGCATGAGGCGGTGCGGTGTCATGTGATTCCGGAATCATCCGGACTTTACTGAAAGGGTTCCTACGCTTATGAAGCTGGGGATGAAGGCAAGACCTATTCGTTGTCTGGTTACGGCCGGTCCCACCCGGGAGTTTTTTGATCCGGTGCGTTTTATCAGTAATCCCTCCAGTGGAAAAATGGGCTATGCTCTGGCGAAAGCCGCAGTGGAGGCCGGATGGGAAGTTAATTTGGTTTCCGGACCGGTCAGCCTCCAGCCCCCCGCAGGCTTGGCAGGCTTCAGTCCGGTGGTGACGGGGGAGGAGATGTACCGCGAGGTGTCCCGTTTATTTCCGCAACAGGATATTTTGATTATGACGGCAGCGGTTTGCGACATGCGGCCAAAGTATTACCAGCAGGAGAAGGCCAAGAAAGGCGATCTCGCCATGACGGTCGAATTTGAGCCGGTGGTGGATATTCTCAAAACCGTGTCGAGAGCCCGGCGGGCGCGGCAGGTAACGGTGGGTTTTGCCGCTGAGACGCATGATGTCGAAAACTATGCCCGGACCAAACTGAAGGAGAAGCAGTTGGACTGGATCGTAGCCAACCGGGTGGGTGGGGAACGGAGTGCCTTTGCCTCGGATGACAATCAGGTCATCTTGTTGGGGGCGGACGGAGTGCGTCATGAGATCGGCCCCGCGTCCAAAAACGAGGTGTCCCGGGAATTGATCCGTCTGGTTGCCGGGAGTATCGGGTAAAAGATTGTCGAACCCGTATGCTTCGTAGCCGCGCTCGTGAGAGCGTGGATCGGTGTAGTAGGGACAAGGTCGGGGACCACGTTCTGGCGAACGCGGCTACGTACTTCTGGATTCAAGTACTTTATGGAACCTGACGCCGATCAGCGCTGAGGGCGGTAATTGGGGGACCAGACGCGGTAGTGGGGCAGGGTGATTCTGCCCCCGGAGCCCAGAATGGCTTCCTCCAAAGTGATTTGCCGTTGCAAGGCAGCCTCCCGGCGGGCTTCCAAGGCGGCCTGTTCGGCTTCCAGTTTGGCGAGAGCCTCCCGGCGGATCTTTAATTCGTCCAGCAATGCCTGACTGGCATCGGCTTCTGAAGCGGAGATTGCGGCGGTTCTGGCCGCCAGTTCGCGCTGTTGGATTTCCGCCTGACGAAGGGCCTCCTGCAGGGCCTGCATTTGCACCTTTAGTTCACGGGACGCTATTTCAGCGGCTTCACGGGCGGCGGCTTCGCGGGCCAGCTGCTTGTTCATTTCCGCGAAACGTTGTTCGCTTTCCAGGCGTTCCCGTTCGGCAGCCTCCTCCGCCCGGCGGGCGGAGAGTTCTGCCATTCGGGCGGCTTCTTCGGCTTGTTTGGCCCGCAATTCCATTTCTTCCCGGAAACGTGCCTGCTCTTTTTCCGCCGCGTCACTTGCATCCGGTTCCGTTACCGCTGTGACTGTTTCCAGCGCAGATTCCTCTGTCGGACGGTTCAGCAGGTAGATCACACCGCCCACGCTCAAAAGGATGAGAACACCCAAAACAATAAGAACGGGTTTTTGCATGAAGTCTGTTCTAGTGTACTGTTTGTTAAATAGCCACATAAATGCGAGAGTCCCCAAACTGGAAATGAGTTTTTTCTTGAGAAACTCCTAGGGTTTCTACTTTGTTGCTCGTTTTCCGCCATGGCCACCTCAACGCTCAACATACTCGTCGACAAATTGCAAAGCCGCAAGGCTTTGGAGCGGGCCGAAGCCGTGGAAGCCGCCCGCGGTCTGACGGATGGAGACGTGCCCGCCTCTCTGAAGAAGGCCTTTCTCATTGCATTGTCGGAAAAAGGAGAGACCCCTTCCGAGGTCGCCGCTTTTGCCGCCTTCTTCCGTTCCGTGGCCCGCGATCCGGGACTGAATGATTTTGCGGACCGGGCCATTGATATCGTTGGTACCGGTGGAGACAAATCGGGCAGTTTCAATATATCGACGGCCGCCTCCTTCATTGTCGCCGCTGCCGGAATTCCCGTTTTCAAGCACGGCAACCGCTCCGTCACCTCCAGCTGTGGCACAGCTGATCTTCTGGCGGCCCTTGGAGTCAATCTGGAAGCCGATAATCCGACCTTGCGGGCCTCGTTGCAGGAACTGAATTTTACCTTTTTGTTTGCCCCCGCCTTTCATCCCGCCTTCAAGGAAATCATGCCCGTCCGCAAGGCACTGGCTGCCGGAGGCCATCGCACTGTTTTCAATATTCTCGGCCCCCTCATCAATCCCGGAAAACCGGCTCATCAACTCATGGGAGTCTATGCGGCTCACTGGGTCGAGCCATTGGCAGAAGTCCTCGATGCCCTCGAATTGAAATCCGGTCTGCTTGTCCATTGCTCCCTCGATGAACAGCGTGGTCTGGATGAGCTCTCCGTTGCCGGTCAAAACCGGATCGCGGGAGCAGGCAGGCTGCGCTCCAGGCGCGGTGTGCTCGATTTGGAGGAAACGGGACTGCCTGCTGGAGAAATCGGCTCACTGGCTGGTGGCGATGTCAACAGGAACCTGGAGATCCTTGAGCAGCTTCTGAACGGGGCCGCTCCGGCGGCTCTGGTGGACTCTGTTGCACTCAATGCCGGTGCGGCTTTCTGGATTGTTGGCAAAGTAAATACATTGGAATCAGGGGTGCGGGAAGCACGGGCATTACTCGAGAGCGGAGCCGTACATACCTGGTTGGGACGCGTCAAGAGCTTCTACGCTGCATGAGTCTGAACTATTTCGGAACGGATGGAATTCGTGGCCCCGTCGGGGGACCACATATGAATCCTCAATTTCTACGCCGTGTTGGCTACGGACTAGGCCATTTTCTGATAAAACACAACCATGCCAAGCCGGTGACGGTGGTGATCGGCCGGGATACCCGGGCCTCGGGTGAGTTCTTTCAGCAAGTGCTGAGCGAGGGACTCCACCACCACGGGATCCATGTGATTCAACTGGAAGTGCTTCCCACCCCGGCCGTATCTATGATGGTTCGGGATTTGCATGCGGATTTGGGAATCGTGCTGACCGCCTCGCACAATCCGGCTACCGACAATGGTTTAAAATTGTTCGACAACCGCGGGCTGAAATTTGGGGAGGATACGGAGGCGGAATTTGAGGCCTTCATCGACCGGGAACCGGATCACCCCGAGCCTCCGTCTGTCAAGGCGTCTCCCCATTCCCATGAGGGGCGTGACTTCTACATGAATTTCATGCGTTCACTGCTGCACCAGAACTGCCTGAACGGGTGGAAAATTGTTCTGGATACGGCAAATGGATCCACCTGCCGAACAAGCCCCGAGGTGTTCCGCCATTTTGGGGCCGAACTGATCCTGATCGGGAATCAGCCCGATGGAACGAATATCAACCGGAATGTAGGTAGTGAGCACCCGGAGTTGCTCGCTCAGGCGGTGCTCGAACATGGAGCCCGGTTGGGTATCGCCCATGACGGAGACGGTGACCGCCTTGTGCTTTGCTCGGAAAAGGGAAAAATCCTGGCCGGGGAGGAGGTGCTCGGCTTTCTTGCCCTCCATGCCCTGGAAAAAAACAAGCTGGCCCGGAAGACTTTGGTGACCACGGTCCAGAGCAATGAAGGCTTGCAGATGACACTGGAAGCCGCTGGCGGGAAAATGGTACGCGTCCCGGTGGGTGACCGCAATGTGGCTCAGTTGATGTTCGAAAAGGGGTTCTCGTTTGGCGGTGAATCTTCCGGGCATATCATTTTTGCGGAACATGCGGTTTCGGGGGACGGTTTGCTGGCCGCGATTAAAACGGTGGAAATCATGTTGGAAACCGGACTCCCGCTTTCCAGCCTCGCGGGATGGACCAAACTTTTCCCCAGCGCGACCCGGGCCATCCCGGTCGCCCGAAAAAAAGAGCTCTCTGAATGCCCCCGCCTTGAGGAAGCAATGCGGGAGGCAGAGTCGGCCTTGAAAGGAAAGGGCAGGATACTGGTCCGTTATTCCGGCACCGAACCCAAACTCCGCCTTCTGGTCGAGGCCGAACGCCAGGCTGACGTGAAAAAATGGATCAAGCATTTGGAGCAGGCCGTGGCTGTGGATTTCGCCTGAGGTGGCCATGTATGCGCCTCCCTGTCACAGGGAATCCTTTTCTTCTTTGCCTCGACATGGCAGGCGGCATCTCCTAATACCATGTTCGTCAGGAACGGGCATGTTGCCTGTCTGAAATGATAACACTTTAATGGATTGCCGGTGATTCTCAGAAAACTGGACTTGGAAGCCTTGTTAAAAGCGCTGCATGCGACTCCGCATGATGTGCTCGGAATGCACCCTGTGAAGGTGAAGGGGCGAAAAGGGGTTGTGTGCCGTGCCTTTCTCACTGATGCGGTGGAGTGCGAGGTGGTGGACCTTGAATCAGGGGGCGAGGTTCGCTACCCCATGGTGCTTCTGGATGAGGCCGGTGTGTTTGAGGTTTTCATTCCCGGGCGGGAGGAGGTGTTCGGGTACCGCCTGCGGGTGGTTCGCCGCAATGGCGAGGTGCGCCAGTTCTGGGATCCTTATTGCTTCCTGCCAACTTTGTCTCAGGAAGACCTGTATCTTTTCGGGCAGGGCAACCACCACCGGATCTATCGCAAAATGGGGGCTCACATCCGGCATTATGAGGGGGTTAGCGGCGTGGCCTTTTCCATCTGGGCCCCAGGTGCCCGCCGGGTGTCCGTGGTCGGTGAGTTCAATAACTGGGATGGCCGTTGTCATCCGATGCGTTCGCTGGGCTCATCCGGAGTCTGGGAGTTGTTTGTCCCCGGGCTTGAGCCAGGGGTGAAGTATAAATACGAACTGGTGGGGGCGGATGGTTACCTGCGTTTGAAAACGGATCCCTACGGAAGCTATTTTGAATCCCCTCCCTACAACAGCTCGATTGTCTGGAATACAGATGAGGGCTATGAATGGGGGGATGCGTGCTGGATGGAGCAGCGTGCGACCACCGATCACCGGCAAAGCCCGATGTCTGTTTATGAGTTGCACCTGGGCTCCTGGCGCCGGGTGATTGAGGATGGCAACCGGCCTCTGAGCTACCGCGAGGCGGCGGATGAGCTGGTTGAGTATGTCAGGCAAATGGGCTTCACCCATGTTGAATTCATGCCTCTGGCCGAACACCCCTTCCTCGGGTCCTGGGGTTATCAGGTGACTGGCTTCTTTGCCCCGACGCATCGCTATGGTACTCCGGATGATTTCAAGTACCTTGTGGACCGCCTCCATCAAGGGGGGATAGGCGTTATTCTGGACTGGGTTCCGGCGCATTTTCCCCGCGATACCTTTGCTTTGGCCGAACTGGATGGTACGCATCTGTACGAACACGCTGACCCCCGCCAGGGGCAGCATCAGGATTGGGGGACCCTGATCTTTAATTATGAACGCCACGAGGTGCGCAACTTCCTCGTCGCGAATGCCCTGTCCTGGTTGGACCGCTACCACATCGACGGTTTGCGGGTCGATGCGGTTGCCTCCATGCTTTATCTGGACTATTCAAGAGAGGATGGGCAGTGGGTGCCAAACCGCTACGGCGGACGGGAGAATCTCGGGGCACTCGAATTTCTGCGTCAGGTCAATGACTGTGTTCACGAGTATTATCCCGGGGCACTGATGATTGCGGAGGAATCGACCGACTTTGGTGGCGTCACCCGTCCGACCTCAGAAGGGGGATTGGGATTCGACTATAAATGGAACATGGGGTGGATGCACGATACGTTGAAGTATTTCAACCATGATCCCATTCACCGGAAGTGGCACCACAATCAGCTGACCTTTGGTATGCTCTACCAATACTCCGAGCACTTTATTCAGGTCTTCTCGCATGATGAGGTGGTGCATGGGAAGGCGTCGATGTTATACAAGATGGGGACGGGGTCGGACACCCGGTCGAAAGCCCGGGATCTGCGTTCGCTCTATGCCTTCATGTGGGCCTGGCCGGGTAAGAAATGCCTCTTCATGGGCTGTGAGTTCGGCCAGAGCCATGAATGGAAGTATGACAGCAGCCTCGACTGGCACTTGCTCCAGTATGCGGATCATGAAGGAATTCAGCGCCTGCTGCACGACCTGAACCAGCTCTATCGCGGCTACCCGGCGTTAGGTAGGATGGATTATGACCCGGAAGGGTTTGCCTGGATCAACGGGGGTGACTGGGAACAAAGTGTCCTGACTTTCCTGCGCAAAGGGAAGTCGCCTGAGGAAACCTTCATGGTGGCCTGCAACTTCACTCCGGTTGAGCGCTCCGCTTACCGGATCGGCCTGCCCCATGCCGGTTATTGGCGCGAGGTGGCGAATACCGATTCCGCCTATTACGGAGGCGATAACCGGGGCAACCACGGAGGCCTCCACTCCGAAGCCCTTTCCTACAACGGCCAACCCTATTCAGCAACCTTCCTCCTCCCCGGCAACAGCACCCTGATTTTCAAGTGCGAACCCAAAGATTGAACGCGAGTTGGCCAAGGAACAGGAAGCGGTCCATGCTGTGACCATTATTCAGGGTTATTTGACAGGCTCAATTAATTCGGGTTAGCCCGCTTTATCTCACAAGATTCACAAGTGCCATTCGGGCTAACCCGCCTGTGTAAACGACAGCATTGGTGAGACACTGCTGCCTTCCTCGTCATCGTCACCCGAGTCCAGTCCGGTTAGAATCTCGACCCCCTGATTGCGTTGCTGCAGACGGCGGCAAAATTCCGGGTAGTCAATCAGTTCAAAGCACCCCGCTTCGTCTTCAACAATCGCTGTCAACGACTCTACCCAGTCGCCCGAGTTGAGATAATGAATCTCCTCAAAATACTTATCGGCAGCGCTGTGAATATGACCGCAGATCACGCCCTTGCATCCCTTGGCGCGGGCAAGCGCAACGATTTGCTCCTCAAACTTCGATATGAAGCTGACCGCGGTCTTGACTTTGGCCTTCACCACCTGACTCAATGAGAAGTAACCTTTCCCCCGCCATGACCGCCAGCGATTATAAAAGCGGTTGACCGATAGTAACCAGCGGTAGCCCACATCCCCGAGGCGGGCCAGCAATTGAAGGTTCATCGAAACAAGATCGAATATATCACCGTGCACAACCAGATAGCGCCCGCGTGGTGTTGCGTGAATATGCTCTTCCACTAATTTCAGGTTTTCAAAGTGGAGCGGGAGGAACCGCGCCAGAATGTCGTCGTGGTTGCCACGCAAATAAACAACTTCGGTATTCTTCTTTTCCAACTTCTTCAACACCAGGCGAACGAAGCGGCTGTGTTCCTTGGTCCACTTCCCGCCCTTGCGCAGGCTCCAGCCGTCAATGATGTCACCGTTAAGAATTAACTTGTCGCAATGCACCCCCTTGAGCAGGTGGTTCACCTCGGCAATCTTGCAGTCAGAGGTGCCCAGATGCACATCGGATAAAATCAGTGTACGGAATTTGAGTTTTCTCATGCAGAAGAAAGGCAGGCTGGCAAATACCACCGGCGGACCACCGATCGTGCCAACGGGAGAGCACTACTTTTATTGCGAACAATTTCCATGCCTGAGACCATACGCCCACTATTTTGCAATTGAGTGTCAGCCTTGTTACAATTGAGCAGTTATTCACGATTTAGTGTGCATATCTTGTGTGATGTGCGGGTTATCCTGCATAGCGGGAATCTTTACTCAACGTTTACGGGGCTGTCACTGATTCGCCACCGGAACCTGCTACGGTAGGAAGGGCGGCAGAGATGAACCCTGTTGCTGACTTTTCTTCATTTTGAAATTATCACTTGTAACAGAAACTTATCGACCGGAGATCAACGGCGTCGCCATGACTTTGGGTCAGATCACCGACTGTTTGCGGGAAGCCGGGCATGCTGTTAAGGTAGTGCGTCCACGGCAGGCAGGGAGTGATAGCGGGGGAGACTTCACCGTTACCGGGGTGCCGATTCCCTGCTATCCGGATTTGCGCCTTGGACTGCCATCGCCGTCGCGGTTGAGACGGCTGTGGTGCTCCGCATCCGACCGCCCGGATCTTGTTCACATTGCCACCGAAGGTCCGCTGGGTTGGAGTGCGCTGCGGGTGGCGCACGCGCTGTCGCTTCCGGTCACATCCAGTTTTCACACAAACTTTCACGCCTATGGTGCGCATTATGGTGTCGGCCGTTTGAAACGTCCGGTGCTGGCCTATCTGCGGTGGTTCCACAACCGTACGCTGGCTACCTTTGCACCCACTACGGAGATCTGCAGCGAGTTGGAGAGTGCCGGGTTTAAGCGCATGCGGGTGCTGGGACGGGGCGTTGATACCGGGCGCTTCGATCCGGTGCACAGGAGCAGCGCATTGCGTCGCCAATGGACCGGCAGGGAGTTGGATGCACCGGTGGCAATAGTCGTCGGCCGTGTCGCTGCCGAAAAGAATCTGAAGCTGGCGATCCTGGCATTCCGTGCGATGCAAGCAGTTGACCCGCGCTGCCGATTGGTCGTTGTCGGCGACGGTCCCTTGCGAACGAAGCTTATGGCGGCCAATCCCGACATCATCTTCGCCGGAGCCAGACGGGGAATGGAGTTGGCAGAATATTATGCATCGGCAGACATTTTTTTATTCCCGAGTCTGACGGAAACATACGGCAACGTTGTCGCCGAGGCGATGGCCAGTAGTCTGGCAGTGGTGGCCTTCGACTATGCCGCTGCACGCATGCATATCACCGACGGCTGCAATGGACGCACTGTCCCGGTGGCGGACGAGCGTGCTTTCATCAGTACTGCAGTGTCGCTGATCCGGCCGCCCCGCGATCCATCGACCCATGCGCTGGAGCAACTCGTCATGATGCGGGCAGCCGCCCGGCTTACGGCGCAGTCCTTGTCATGGGAGACGATAGTCCGCGACTTCGCACGCCAATTGGAGGCCCTTGTGTCCCCGACAACAACTGAAGCGGCTACGGCGCTGACATGAGGACCCTATTCATTGTCAATCCGGTATCCGGCACCGGGCATCGGCGCCGCAAGGTGATTCCGGCGATCGAAAAATTCATCCGGGAGGTCAACCCGGATGGCTGCATCGCCATCACCAAACGTCCGGGTCATGCCCGCGAGCTTGCCATGGCTGCCCGCGATGAGGGATTTCAACTGCTTGTTGCTGCCGGAGGGGACGGTACCATCAATGAAGTGGCCAACGCCGCTCATGTCACCGGACTGCCGATGGGCATTCTCCCGTGTGGCTCGGGTGACGGCTTGGCGCGGCATCTCGGGATTCCCTTGGACATGGAGAAGGCCTTGGCCCTGATCAGCGCCGGGCACCAGATTTCGATGGATGCTGGTAGTGCCAACGGCAAATTATTCGTCAATGTCATGGGCATCGGCTTTGATGCCGAGTTGGCGCGCCGTTTCAATAACCTTCAGCGGCGGGGGCTTGCTGCCTATGCGTGGACGGGAGCCATTGGCTACCTGTGCTATCGTCCCTGCTCCTATCACCTTGTCAATGGCAGCCACGAGGCAAGCACCCGTGCCATGATGATCACGGTGGCCAATGCGTCCCAATATGGTAACAACGCATGGATTGCCCCCGCTGCCGTGATCGACGACGGTAAACTGGATCTCGTCTGCCTGCCTCCCACCCCTCTCCACCGGCTGCCCATGACTGCAGTGAGTATCTTCGGCAAGTCGCTGGATAAGGCATCCGGCGTCATCAACTGGCAGGGTGATCAGTTCACCATCCGGCGCGCTGCTCCCGGCATTATACACACCGACGGAGAGGTCCACCCGACTGAAGCCACGGTGACTGTCAGTGTCATCCCCGCAGCAATCCGGATGATTGTCCCGAGGAACTGAAGTGTATTCCAGGATATTGTATTCCAGGACACCCATAAATGGCGGTCTGGACCTTCTCTGGAATTACTTTGGGTGTCCCGGAATTACAGTCTCGATTCAGTCTTCGCCGGGAAGTATCGCAATCACATCCAGTTCACTGAAGTCTGGAGGGGTGCGGTGCTCTTCGAAGAAGTCGGATGATTGCTTCGAACCGGGCTGGAAAAGAGGAGGAACCGGAGGCAACTCCACCGGTGGCTCATCCGTTTGAGGACTTTGGCAGCCAGGGAACAGGCATATTCCAGCTAGAAGAAAGCGACAGGAAAGGGGCATCGTGTCAGAGTTTTCGAAAGGTGAACGTTTCAGGCTTCGCCTCCTCGGATCGGTGAAGCCGGTCTGCTACAGTTTCGACTTCGAGGATGATTGTCGGTTGCTCTGTCTTCTCTCCCCGGTAG
>CAZCJJ010000002.1:0-16040 GCA_964499045.1 uncultured Opitutales bacterium
CCTTTATCGTCTATTCGTACCTCATGCCGTTATCAGCATCCATTCGTTCACATTTATCCCATCACCTGCTGGCGTTCGGCTTAAGCTTTGCCTTACCACTGTCAGCAGATGATTCCAGAGCCGGGGGTATTGCAGGACACGATGAAAAAGAGCCGATTGTGGAGGTCACAGATTATGGGTTCACTCTCGAAATCGACCTCGACCAGGCCATCCTGATGGCCTTGCAGAATAATCCGGCCTTTCAGGCACAAAGGCTGGATCCATCCATTGCCGCCACAGAGGTGGAGCAGGAACGTGCTTTTTTTGATCCGATTATTTTCGCTCAGGTCGCCTACAGCGAGCGAGCGGCAGACCGGCTGGACCGGACATCCGTGACCGGAAGAAGTTTTCAGCGCACCCGCCGGGCAGAGGGTGAAATTGGGGCCGGTACTTTCTTGCCAACCGGGACCGAAGTCACCGTCAGTGCCGGTATTTCGGAAGAAAGGGAATCCAACGTCAACACTGCGCTCAACCAGACCCGGCTTGGGCTCGACATCAATCAGGCGCTGCTGCGGGGCTTTGGCACAGGCCCGAATCTGGTCCGTCTTCGGCAATCCCGGTTGTTGGAGGAAGCTTCCTGGTTCGAACTGAAAGGCTTCGCTCAGGCCCTGATTGCCGAGGTGGAAACGGCAACCTGGCAGTACATTCTGGCAGAAAAAGTAGTGGGGGTTTTTGAGAATGCGCTCCAGTTATCCCGCCAGCGGCTGGCAGACACCGAAGAGCGGATTCGACTCGGGAGGCTGCCGAGGCTGGAACTACCCGCCGTGCAGGCTGAAGTTGCCTTGCAGGAGGAAGGACTGATCAATGCACACGGTGCCCGCGATACAGCACGCCTGCGGCTCATACGCCTGATCTCCCCCGACCTTCCCGACAAGTGGGAGCTTCCCCTTGCCATTCAAGCGAACGAAGACAGCTTGGCCTCCATCTCCAGCGAAGCGGAAGCCCATGTGGAAACCGCCTTCGCTCTCCGTCCGGATCTATCCCAGGCGAAACTGGCCTGGGACCGGCGGGACCTTGAAATTGTCCGCACACGCAACGGCCTTCTACCCCGCCTGGACGCTTTCCTCAGCCTCGGCCTCTCCGGATACGGGGACACCTTCTCACAGAGCAGCCGTGATCTGAGCGACCGGACCTATGATGTTGCCGCCGGCCTCTATCTGGAAATTCCCTGGGGCAACCGCGCCGCGCGGGCGGACTACGATCGCTCCCGTTTTTCTCTCCAACAGGCCACTCGCGCGATTCAGAATCTGGGCGACCTTATTGAGGAGGAAGTCCGTAGCGCGCTGATAGAAGTCCGGCGAACCCACGAACAAATCCAGGCCACCCGGGCCACCCGTGAATTTGCCCAGGCCACATATGAGGCAGAGGAAGAAAAACTCAGTGCCGGGCGCTCCACCAATTTTCAGGTTGCCCAAGCCCAGCAGGAACTGCTCAGCAGCCGCGTGGCTGAAGTCCGTGCCTCCACCGCCTTTCAACTCGCCCTCATCGGCCTTTACCTGACCGAGGGCAGTCTTTTGGAACGCCGTGGCATCCAACTGGTCGGGTATCAATCACTCGAAGAATTACCATGAAAGCGAAACCGATCGTCCTGATTCTCTTTATTATCGTCGCTGTCGTCGTCAGCCTGTTCTGGCTCTCGGACCGGGGTGAGGCTTCCGGTAGCGGCCCACAGGCAACGCGTCCCACCGCCGGACCCGCAGTTCAAACTTTTACCGTCAAACCCACCGCATTGGAAGACAGACTGGTCCTCAACGGATCTATCCGGGGAGAAGAGGGCATTGATCTACGGCCCGAGATTCAGGGGCGTGTTGTCGAAATCCTTTTCACCGATGGAAGTGACGTTGAGAAAGGTGATCTATTGGTCCGGCTTGATGACTCGGAACTCCGGGCTGAATTGAACGGCACCACCCTGCAATTGGAACTGGCGGAACAGAAAGCTGAGCGCCAGGAGCAACTCTTTGAACGTGGACTGGTCTCGGAGGAGGAATATGACACCGTTCTGAACGAACGTGAGGTGCTGCGGGCCCGGCAAATGCTGTTGCAAGCCCGTATCGACAAAACCGCCATCCGGGCACCTTTCAGTGGCAGGATAGGCCTTCGCCATATCAGTCCAGGTCAAATCATCAGCCCGGAGACCCGCATTACCACGTTGCAACAACTGGATCCCCTGCAAGTCGATTTTTCGGTCCCTGAACGCTACCAGACCCAGTTGCAGCTCGGAGTCCCGCTAACGATCCGCGTCACCGGCATCCGCGAAACATTTCCCGGCACCGTGGTGGCCAGGGATCCCGTCGTCAATCCCGATACCCGCACGATTACTCTCCGGGGCAAAGTACCAAACAAGGATGGACTCCTTTACCCCGGCAATTTTGCCATCGTTGAACTCAGTCTAGCACAACGGCTGGATACGATTATGGTCCCGGCTATCTCCGTACTGCGCAGCCTCAGTGGCACCTCTGTTTTTGTAGTGGAGGAAGGCATCGCCAAAAGACGGGATGTCGGAACCGGACTCCGCACCAAAGATACCGTTGAAATCATCCAAGGACTGGATCCGGGTGAACAGGTCATTGTACGTGGAGTGGAAGCTGTCCGGGATGGTCAGGAAGTCCGTGTGATGGATGAATTGAAAACACTGGACAACGAATAAGCGATGAGCCTTTCCTCCACCTCCATCAATCGCCCGGTCCTGGCTTTGGTCATGTCTATCGTGATCATTGTATTCGGCATTCTGGGTTTCACCAATCTGGGCGTGCGGGAGTATCCCCAGGCTGAACGTCCCATTGTCTCCGTCCGTTCAAATTACCCGGGAGCCAGTGCCTCTGTCATTGAAAATCAGCTGACCGAGCCGCTGGAGCAGGCCATCAACAGCACCCCCGGTATCCGCACCCTCACTTCCGTCAGCCGTGATGGACAGACTACGATCACGGTCGAGTTTGAGTTGGGCGACGATCTTGACCGGGCAGCCAATGATGTCCGTGACCGGGCCGCTTCAGCCATGCGCCGTCTGCCTCCCGATGCGGACCCACCCACCGTCGAAAAAGCCGATGCCGACGGCGACCCGATTGTTTTCCTGAACGTGCAGAGTGATCGCCGGGACTTGCTGGAACTGACCGACATCGCTGACCGCCTGTTTAAAAGCCGTCTGGAGACCATTGATGGGGTCGGGCGTGTGGACATCTGGGGCCAAAAGGAATATGCAATGCGCATCTGGCTGGATACCGATCTGTTGGCCGCCCATGACCTAAGCCCAATGGATGTGCGTCAGGCACTGGCACGGGCCAATGTCGAACTGCCGGCCGGGCGGATCGAGGGTGAATCCATTGAATTGACCGTGGTCGCGGAAAGCCGCCTTTCCGATGATCCGGCCGTTTTCAACAACATCATCGTCAAGAAAAGTGGTGATGATGTCGTGCGGTTAATGGATGTCGGCTACGCCGAAATAGGCCCCCGGGAAGAACGGACAATCCTCAAACGCAACGGAATCCCTATGGTCGGGGTGGTCCTGCGCCCGCAACCCGGAGCGAATCAGATTGCCATCGTGGACGAGTTCAACCGGCGACTGGAAATCATCAAGCGTGACCTTCCGGAAGACATCCGGGTCGATATAGGATTCGACACCAGTGAGTTCATTCGTGATTCGATCAACGAGGTCAAGCAGACCATCCTGCTCGCACTCACCCTCGTCTGCCTGACGGTTTTTTTCTTTTTACGGGAAGCCCGCTCCACCTTGATCCCGTTGTTGACGATTCCGGTATCCATCATCGGAGCGTTTTTCGTCATGTATGTGAGTGGATTCACCATCAACATCCTCACGCTCCTGGGGCTTGTTCTGGCCATTGGTCTGGTCGTCGATGACGCCGTTATTGTTCTCGAGAACATATACGCAAAAATCGAACAAGGCATGGAGCCGAAGGAAGCTGGAATTCAAGGCATACGTGAAATCTTCCTCGCTGTCATTGCAACCACGCTTTCGCTGGTGGCCGTTTTTGCCCCGATTGTTTTTCTGGGAGGCTTGACAGGGGTTCTGTTCCGCGAGTTTGGCATCACCCTGGCCGGGGCAGTCGTGATTTCCTCTTTCACGGCATTGACGCTCACTCCGATGCTCTGCTCACGTCTGCTGAAAAAACACGAAACTCACGGTTTCCTCTACCGGAACACCGAACCCTTCTTCCTTCTACTAAACAATACTTATCGCCGATCTCTCGATCTGTTTCTGAAAGTTCCCATTCTGGCCATTCCGATCACCTTGATTGCGCTGGGTATTATCGGCTGGTTCTGGAATTCGATCCCCAAGGAGCTTGCCCCAATGGAAGACCGTAGCCTGCTGGTGCTACAATCGACGGGGCCGCAAGGTGCGAATTTCGACTACATGGGTGCGATCATGGACGAGTCCGATGCGATCATTGCGGAAACCGGAGGTGACGACGTGATTGCCACCCTGACCGTGACCTCCCCCGGTTTCGGTGCCTCCTCCACTGTTAACACCGGATTTTCCCGTATTGTCCTGCCACGTCCTGCTGAACGCGAACGCAGTCAAGGCCAGATTGCAGCCACCATCGGGTCCAAGCTGAGAGACCTGCCCGGCGCGGAAATATTCATCCGCCAGCAACCCACCATCCGCACAGGGGGACGCGGGTTGCCAATTCAATATGTCGTCCAAAATCAGGATTTTTCCAAGTTACAAGATGCCTTGCCGACGTTTCTGACAGTCGCCCAGAGTCGCCCTGAGTTCGCCTTCGTCAATGTGGATCTTAAGTTCAACCAACCGGAAATCCGCGTGAACATCGACCGCAACCGGGCTGAAGCCCTCGGTGTTGCCGTCTCCGACATCGCACAGACAATTCAGGCGGCCTTCAGCGGACAGCGTTATGGCTATTTCATCAAGGACAGCAAACAGTACGAAATCGTCGGTCAATTGACCCGCCAGTTCCGCGATGAACCCTTGGATATCAAACGTCTCAATGTCCGGAATGACCGCGGACAGATGCTGACTTTGGACAATCTCGTGGAGTTGGAGGAAGTCACTGCACCTGCCGTCCTCTACCGTTTCAACCGCTTTCCCTCCGCGACCTTTTCGGCTAATATGGCTGAGGGTTATACACTGGGGCAAGGTATTGAGGCGATGAACGCTGTGGCCGACCAAGTGCTGGACGACAGTTTCACCACCGAACTTGCCGGCGAATCCCGTGAATTTGCCGAAACCGGAGCCAGTCTGCTCTTTGTTTTCGCCCTGGCCCTGCTTCTTGTCTATCTGGTGCTCTCAGCCCAGTTCGAAAGCTTCCGAGACCCGCTCATCATCATGATCACGGTCCCCCTCGCGCTGACTGGCGGACTGGCCGCTATCTTCTACTTTGGCCAGACCTTGAATATTTTCTCCCAGATCGGACTCATTATGCTGATAGGTCTCGTGACCAAAAACGGTATCCTTCTGGTCGAATTCGCCAATCAGCGCAAAGCAAGGGCACCTGACCGCATGACCGCAATCAAGGAAGCCGCAGCCGCACGGTTCCGCCCCATCCTGATGACGGCCATCTCAACCGTCCTCGGCACTCTCCCGATCGCGCTGGCCTTAGGATCCGGATCCCAGAGCCGCATCCCCCTCGGGTTGGCGGTTATCGGGGGGTTGATTGTCGGCACCTTCCTCACCCTCTTCGTGGTCCCGGCCTTCTACATCTGGCTCAGCCGCAAAGCGGATGCGGAAACTTGATGTAACCGGAAGGAAAAAGGAGCGCGGGCATCTTGCCCGTGCTTCTTTAGCGATTCCGCCTCTCACCCGATGTGTGCTTGGTAGGCGGCAGGGTCCATCAATGCCTCCACTTCGGACGGATCATCCAGCTCAACGCGAATCATCCAGCCTTCGCCGTGGGGGTCGTCATTGATAGCCTCCGGACCTCCTTCCAACGCGGCATTAACCGACAGGATTTTTCCGGATACCGGCATGTAAAGATCACTGGCCGCCTTGACGGACTCAACCACTCCAAAGGCATCTCCTTTGCCCAGATGGGCATCTTCCTGCGGCAACTCGACAAAGGTGATGTCACCCAGACTCGATTGGGCATGATCGGTAATACCAATCAGCGCGATATTCTCAGACTCCAGAAGAAGCCATTCGTGTTCAGGGGTGTATTTACGGTCAGTTGGGACGTTACTCATGATAGTTTGATGGTATGATGAAAAGTGTAGTTAAAAGCGAGAGTTAACCTAAGGCTCATGCTGATTGGACGTGCAAAGGAGGGCGTTTCACTTCCAGCGGAATCCGATTGCCGCGAATATCCACTGTCAGTGGTTCTGCCAAGGCCTCACGGCAAACCAGTGCGCTGCCGATCGGCTTGCCCAGAACCGGCGATTGCGTGCCGGAAAGTACTTCGCCGACTTCCTTGTCTCCACTGAAGACCTTGGCCCCTTGGCGGGCAATCCGCCTGTCTGCGAGAACAAAATGAAGCACCTTGCGGGCGGGCCCGAGTTCCTTTTCCTGAGCCAATGCGGCTTTCCCAATGAAATCAATGGGCTTACCCAATTTCACCGCCCAGCCCAGGCCTGCCTGCAGGGGACTCACGGTTTCACTGATTTCATGGCCGTACAGGGGATAACCCACCTCAAGGCGCAGGCTATCCCGACAACCGAGGCCAGCCAGCGCGAGGCCGTACGGCTCCCCGGCTTTCAGGATCAGTTCCGCCACCGCTTCCGCCCAGTCAACTGGACAGAAAATTTCCACACCATCTTCCCCCGTGTAGCCGGTACGGCCAATCCAGGTAGATGCCGCCGCTTTGGGTCCGAACTTCGCCTCATCGACAAAGCCAAGCGGCGAGCGGACAATCCCAAATCGCGACAGTTCCGCGACTGTCTTGGAAAGAAAGAGGTCTCCCAGAATCGCAAAGGCCTTTGGCCCTTGCAGAGCCAACAATGCCCACTGACTGGAAACATCCTCGATCTCACAATCAAAGGAGGCCCGATTGTTCCGCATCCAGGCAAGGTCCTTCTCCGCATTGCTCGCATTCAGAACAATCAGATAGACGGATTCTTCAATGCGGTAGATGATGACATCATCCACGACTCCACCATCCGCTTGGCAAAAGAGTGTATAAATCCCCTGCCCCACTTTGGCCCGTCCGATATCATTGGTCGAAAGGTGATTCAGAAAATCCAGAGCCTGTGGCCCGGAAACAAGGGCCTCACCCATGTGGCTGACATCAAAGAGGCCGGCCGACTGACGAACTGCGAGGTGTTCCTGCAGAATCCCCTGATACTGGACCGGCATTTCCCAACCGGCAAAAGGCACCATCCTGGCCCCATGGCGCAGATGAAAGGTATGAAGGGGTGTTTGCGATAAAGCTGTTTCCGGTGTATTCATTGGAGGATTGTCTAACAATCTGACAATTCGACTCCAACCTCAAAATGCCACTCAGGGCAAGTTTTTCTGAAGTCGTCGGATCAGGACGAAAAGGCGGCGTAAGGTCACACTGCCTCGGTGATAGCGGATCCGGATACTCAAGGAGCGGGGGTGACACCACCCCCGGTAAAAGAAAAGGCGGTGTGTGGTCACACCGCCTCCGTGAAAAATCTTGCAAATTTTATGTAAAAATCAATCGGCGTAGAAAGCAACGATCTGATCGACGATGTACTTGTGCTCGACTGGGGAAATCTTGTTTTCGGCACGCATTTGGTCCGCTCTCAAGATTAACTCAGCCATTTGGCCATAGGCGTCGGCACTGCGGGTCGCCGGAAGAAGATCGGGGACGAGTTGCACCTCAACCGGATTCGGGTAGAGATCAACATAATAACCGGTTTCATGCAGAAGCCCGAATTGCACCAGATTTTCCGACTTCGGATTATCAGCCGGAGCAATGACACGTACCGCATCCTTGTAGCCGTCGCGCTTGAGAACCACTTGATGCGTTACCTTGCGGGCCATCGGCACATTCAGTGGCGTTTTCCCGATGACTTCACCATCCTTCAAAACCTCCGCACCCGCGGGGAATGAATAGATGGCCACATTCTGGGAGGCACCTTGATCGAATGTCTGACAGCCTGAGAATAATGCGGCAACCGCACCTGACAGGGCAACGAGGAGTACTTGTCTTTTGGTCATAATTTTAAGGGGATAAAAAACCATAGAATTAAAAGGTCCTTTTTTTGAGAGGGTCAAGGGTTAATCCATCAAAACGAGGTCAGATTCAGACAATTTCAGCGTCTTTGTCAAAACGAGGCACTTATGGCGGCAGGGCGCTCCAGAGATATTCCCTATTTTCGCAGCAGGATTCCTGTAAAAAAGTTTGCAAGGAATAGCTTGAAAGTGTGCGTCGATCTGTAATGTATTCACTCCGGTATCTCTTTGATACATGTATGCTCAGGAAGGTTTTCCCGGGTACACGGTACAAAGCATACCATCAACGGAAATGCAGGAACGCCTTCCGGCGTCGGCGGTCAGGGGAAACCTTTGTGCCAACGTACCCGCCCTTTTTCGTTAAAGCTCATGGAAAACAACCTGATCCACCCAGTTAACCCGAATAACGCCCCCGCCAGATGACGGATTACATCCCCTTCATTCTGGCAGTCGCCTTCACCCTCGGAATCTCCGCCTTCTGCTCTCTTCTGGAGGCCATGATTCTGAGCACCACCACGGCGGAGGTGGAAAGCCTCAAACAAAAACATCCCCGAAAGGGGCATTTGCTTGAATCTTTCAAACTCAACATCGCGGAAACCAGTTCGGCGATTCTGAGCCTGAATACGGTGGCCAACACGCTTGGAGCCACCGTCTGCGGTGTTCTCGCCGCGAATCTCTTCACCCCGGCCAGTCCAGTGGCCAAATACGTGGTTCCGCTGGGGTTGACGGTAGCCATCCTCATCCTTTCGGAGGTCCTGCCTAAAAATATTGCGGTCCTCTACCGCCCCACCATCCAGCCCCATCTGGTTTATCCGTTGGCAGGAGTCCGGGCTCTCATGTCCCCGGTGTCCTGGCTGTGCAACAAGATTGTACAGGCTGTGACCGGAAAACGGCAGAGTGTTGAGGGCGGCGACGAGGAAATCATCCTGCTGGCCGAGAAGAGTGCCAAGGATGGTACTTTGACCGAAGATGAAAGCGCCATCATTTCCAATACCCTCCGCATGGATGAAGTGAAGGTGGCGGATATCATGACTCCCAGAACCGTGGTGGAGGCTCTGGATAAAAACCAGACCATCCGTGAGCTGTTCGAAAAGCTGAACAACATCCCCTTTGCGCGCCTGCCGGTTTATGAGGAAAGTATCGACCACATCGTCGGCATGGTACGGCGGCGTGACCTCCTCAAGGCCAAGGCGGCGGACGAGGACAGTCGTTTGGTCGGTGATTTCATGCAGGATGTCATGTTTATTCCCGAGAATGTATCCGGCGCCAACGCACTGAAAGGTTTTCTCGAAAACCACCAGCAACTCGCGGTGGTCGTCGATGAGTTCGGATCCACCGCCGGTGTCATCACCATGGAAGACGTCATTGAACACATTCTGGGTCAGGAGATCTTTGAGAAGGATGACGTCGCCATCGATATGCGGGAACTCGCCCGGCGCAAAAAAATCAGCTCTGCCCAGAATAAGGCTCGCTGGCATAAGTAGGTGTTTTGGGGGTTAGGGATTTAGGCTGTAGGCTGTAGGGTGTAGTGGTCGATTTCGATTTTGATTTTGACGACCTGCCTGAACTAAGTGCCATTCGCCCTAAACACCTATTTATCCCTGCCGGGGCAGAAGCTCAAAAAAATCATCATAATTGGCATGCCTGGTGCTTAGAGGAGAACCGTTCGCCTACCGAACTGTTCATTATGAATCCTCAAGAACCAAGCAACCATATGATAAAGCAACTTAAACTGTATAAGCTACCGCTTCTGACACTGATGGTGTCCCTGGGAGCGCTATTCATCGGGTCTTCCTCCTTCGCGCAAAGCCCGGGGGATGCCATGGAGGTGATAACCACCGTCTATGAAGCCCCGGCGCTGGATGAAGACCTCGAGGCAATGATGGCCTTACACGGACCGGCCTTTGATTTCTTCACAGTCAGCAATCTCTGGACGCTGATCGCCGCAGGCCTGGTACTGCTCATGCATCTGGGCTTCGCGACTCTTGAGTCCGGTCTGTGCCAGGCCAAGAACACGGTGAATGTACTTTTCAAAAATGTGTTCATCCTTTGCATGGGCATCCTCACCTACGCCATCTGGGGCTTCAATGCAATGTACCCGGGCGAATTCAACGGGTGGTTTGCACTTGGCAGTCCGATTGAAACCTGGACTGATCCGGATAAATTAACCTTTGCCTATGGAGAAACGGGGCTGGCGATGACAGCCTATGCCGACTTCATCTTCCAGGCGATGTTTGCCGCCACCGCTGCAACCATTGTATCAGGGGCGGTTGCCGAGCGCATCAAGCTTTCCTCCTTCATGATTTTCAGTACGCTGCTCGTGATGTTCATCTACCCCATCACTGGTTCCTGGCAGTGGGGTGAAGGCTGGTTGGACGCGATGGGCTTCTATGACTTCGCCGGCTCCTCGCTCGTCCACGGCTTCGGAGGCTTTGCCGCACTGGCCTGTGTGCTGCTGCTTGGTCCCCGCAAGGGCAAATACGTTGGAGGAAAAATCAAACCTATCCTCGGCCACAGTATGCCGCTGGCCACAATTGGTGTTTTCTTGCTCTTCCTCGGGTGGTTCGGCTTCAACGGCGGTTCCGTTCTCAGTGCCGACCCCCACATGGTATCTCTCGTCTTTGTCACAACCGGGATCGCAGCGGCTGCCGGCGGACTGGCGACCATGTTCTCTTCATGGATCATCCTGAAAAAGCCGGATCTTTCGATGTCGCTGAACGGCATCCTGGCCGGTCTGGTCGGTATCACCGCGGGGGCGGATAACGTTGGCGTCCTTTCCGCCGCGCTCATCGGGTTTATCGCGGGGCTCATTGTAGTGGTTTCCATCCTGTTTCTCGACAAGGTCAAGATCGACGATCCGGTTGGTGCGATCTCGGTTCACGGGACCTGCGGTGTCTGGGGAACCCTCGCTGTCGGCATCTTTGGCACCGGCAACTTCCTGACCCAACTGATTGGAACCGTCTCCATCTGCGGCTTCGCCTTCGTCATGTCCTTCATCATCTTCGGATTGATTAAGCTAACCATGGGAGTGCGTGTCAGTGAAGAGGAAGAATGGCAGGGGCTGGATATCGGCGAGCACGGCCAGGAAGCTTATCCGGATTTCCAAGGCGCCTCGAAGGCCTGATTAGGTTTATACTTGCTGCATCCGGCAAATTGTGAAAATTCAACAACCAAGGAAAATAACATGAAATTAGTAAAAGCTATCATCAAGCCTTTCAAACTGGAAGAAGTCAAAGAAGCCCTCTCCGAGATCGGCATCGAAGGCATGACGGTTACGGAGGTCAAGGGGTTTGGCCGCCAGAAGGGACACACCGAAATCTACCGTGGCAGTGAATATACGGTGGATTTCCTTCCCAAAGTCATGGTGGATCTCGCCGTACCGGACGAGATTGTCTCCAAGACGGTGGACACCATCGCCAAGGCGGCCCGGACTGGTAAAATCGGAGACGGCAAGATCTTTGTCCTGCCGATCGAAGAAGCCATCCGGATCCGGACAGACGAAAAAGGCGAAGGCGCGATCTAAGCCTTCTTTCATCATCGAAACATTTACACCCCAAGCCGGTGCCCCCCGTGGTACCGGCTTTTTCTTTATCTCCTGACCACCAAAAGGAACGCGGCAGGAATGCCCGCACTCCTTTCCGTTCTGAAAAATGGTTATATAAAAATCGCCCAAACAGGCATACTTTTAACGATTGAGGTGCTGAACCATTCTGCGCAAAAAACCTCGATTCCTGGTTTGCCTGAACGGGCATTATAGGCCTTGGTGTTGGGCTCATGATGCTGTCGATCCGTGAGATAAAGTTGATGAATTTGCCCGCCGGTGTCCTGCAAGGGGTGCCTGGTGGTTCCATGCTGCTGCAAGTCGAGGTACTTAGGGGTCGGAGGCGCTACACCGGACGAGCTTTGGGGAATCCGATGGAGCCCATGAACCGGGAGGCTCTCGACTTGGCTGAAGTCTGCCTGCAAAAAGCGAAACACTCTTGGGGTGTTTCCGTGTTCGCCTGGTGGCTGCAGTTTCGGGAGGCACTCGGGCAAATCCCTGTGCGGCCCGGACTGGAGAAACTGCCGGGGCAGATTGCCGGGCTACTTGAATGGGCTCTTCTTGATGCCTCCCTTCAGGCAGAACCGATGAGCTTGGATAGCTGGTGCCGGAAGAACCCGTGGAAAATCGACTTCTCCCTGTTCGGAAAACGGTTCAAGGACCTCAATCCCGCCGACTGGCTCCCCGAACCGGGAACAAACACATTGCAAGCCCGGTTGCCAATTCCCGAAAAATTCGACCCGGCAATGCTGGAGTCACTGGAAGAGCAAAAACGATTTCACCTCGGCATTAACATCGGATATTCAGAAAGGGAACAGGAAACCCACTTGATTGATTTTGCCTCACATATTCTGGAGTATTCCTATCCTCTCAAATCGCTGCATGTGTTTGCCCATAGCAACTTCAACGATGCCATGGCCCTCCGTTCCTTCTGGGAAAAAACAGGTAGCACCCCTCCGGTGGTCGCATTGTGGAACCGAACCAGTGCCATCATCGACCCCTTCCCTGTGGACGTCGCATGGTCGAGCCGCACGGTAGGGGTATTTGCGGAATGGCCACAGCGTCCGGTCATTCTCCTCAATGAGGCCTATCGGGACTGGCAGACAGCCTGGAAGTCTCTCGATTGGGGCTATGCGGGCGTCTACCACCGTCCCGACAAAGGGGTCGTTCTGGCCTTGCTCACCCGTTGCTTTTACCTCGCCCGGGCAGACCGCGAGCCAGTGGGACGCTTTATTTTTGAGGCGGAACTGCCCCACCCTTCCAACACCCTGAGTTTTCCGCTAATCGCAGCATTTTATTCCGGATTGGGACTCAACAACGCATTCGTACCCGCTACCCCGGCGGAGATCCCGCACCAACTCGTTCCTGCAAGCGATCCCGAGCAAGCTTTCCCCTGCCAGGCGGACCTCGGGCAGGCTCTGATGAGACAAACCACCCTGCTGGTCGAAATCCGATGAACGTATTTATCCAATAAAGAACGATGCGTGTCCTGCTCACATCCCATGGCTCCACCGGAGATATTTTCCCCATCATCGCCCTGGGAAAGGCCCTCCGCCAGGCAGGCCATAGCGTAACCTTTGCCAGCGCACCTTTTTTCCGGGAGGAGATTGAAAGCAACGGACTGAACTTCCTCTATCTACCCCCTGACTGGGGCAAAGAGGAATTCAACGAATCCATGAAAAAACTCACCAGGGTGCGACATCCTTTGCGCCAACTGGAGGTAATCTATGAGGGCGCCAAGCCCTTTATGGAGGAATTCCTTGATCGCATTGAGGCCGCCCTGCCGGACTTTGATCTGATGGTAGGCTCCTACCTCTTTCCCCACTTGCGTGTAATCGCAGAAAAGCATGGTAAGCCTTTTGCCGTAACAACCTTTTGCCACAATGTAGTGCCCTCCCCCGACTATCAACCGGACATCGCCCCTGCCCTTACATGGCTGCCCCTGTGGATGCGGAGGCCTTGGAACCGCTTGCTTTGGTTCATCAGTAATGCGGTTATCGATCAGGTGGTCAACCGCCAGAGCCGTGAATTACTGCAATCGCGCCAACTGCCCCCTCTGCGCGGCTTTTGCTTTCGTCCTGCAGATCTGGCCTTGGTGGCCGTTTCCGGGCAACTGATGAAACCCACCGGCAGGATTGACCCCGTGTTTGCCTTCACCGGTTACCTCCGCCACCAGACAGCCGGCAACCGTGAGGAACTGAACCGGCTGGATGCCTTTCTGGAAAACCAGACTGCCCCTTTGATCACCTTTGGCAGTGTCACCACCGACCATGCTCAGCAGAAGCTGAAATCCTTTCTGGATACCTGGCCCCGTGATCGAAAAATAGTGATTCAAGCGGGCTGGGCCGAACTGAATCCCGCCGAAAGGCCCGGGGTTTTTACGGCGGGTAAACAGCCCCACGACGAACTCTTTCAAAGAGCCTCCGTTGTCATTCACCATGGTGGTGCAGGCACGACTGCCAGCGCCCTGACCTCTGGCAAACCGCAAATTGTCATCCCCCATATCGCAGACCAGGGATTCTGGGGCAAACAGGTCGTCCGTCTCGGCTGCGGACTGCGCCTGCCCGAACACCGTTGGCCCCAGCACCTGACCCGCCTGATCAACAAAGTCGAACAAAACCCGGATTATGCCACCCGTGCCCGGTACTGTGCCGAAGTCCTCGCCACCGAAAATGGTCCCGCCAAAGCCGTCGAGTTACTGGAAGCATTTTGCGCGAATTACCACCCCCCCGCATAAACGCCCGATATCCGAACTTCGATATCCGATATCCGAACTATCCTCTCCTCGCCGGAGGTGTGGCAAAGAGTCGGATCTTCGGGTTTTCGCGTTCAAAATACTGGCAATTCCACTCACTGCCAAAAAGCAGGGCCAGGCGCCCGAATCCATCTTCCACCAACTGGGCCCCACCCAAATATTGCCCTTCGAGGGATGTCAGGGTGATCTCAGGATCAAGCCAGCGGCAGACCGTCCATGGAGCCTGTTCCAGACGCGAAGGCGCCCGGTACTCGGCTTCCATCCGGTATTTAACCACATCAAACTGCAAAGGCCCCACTGCCCCCAGCAGAGGAATGTTGCTGGCGGCGTCCACCGGACTGAACCGCTGAATCACCTTTTCCTGCAATAGCTGTTCGATACCGGAACGGAAACGCTTGAAGTTCGTAGTGTCTGTATTGTGCAGGAAAGCAAAACACTCCGGAGCAAAGGGCGGAATGGCATCATAACAGATCTCGCTCTTTTCCGCCAGAGTGTCACCAATCCCAAAGTCAGGGTAGCCCGTGATCCCCAGAATGTCGCCCGGCCAAGCTTCATCCATCGTCTCCCGGTCCTGACCAAAAAGTTGGTGGGAGAAAGCCAGGCGGACCTTCTTGCCCGACTGAACATGGCTGACCTGCATGTCCCGGGTAAACTTGCCGGAGCAGACACGGAGGAAGGCCAGGCGGTCCCGGTGTTTGGGATCCATATTGGCCTGAATCTTGAAGATGAAACCGGAAAACCCTTCCTGCCCGGGATGAATATCCATTTCACCTGCCCTACGGGGCAACGGGCTCGGCGCATGTTGTAAAAAACAGTCCAGAAACAGTTGAACCCCGAAATTGTGCATCGCACTACCGAAAAAGACCGGCGTCTGCTCACCCTTGAAAATCAGTTCGTCATTCAACTCCGGAACAGCAGCCTCGATCAGTTCAAGTTCCTCCTGCGCCTTTTCCAAATATTCCGCTGGCACCTTGCCTGTGATTTCCGGATCATCCGGGCCTCCAACAGCAACGGGTGCCCGGAAACGTCCACCCGGCACTTTTTCGAACCAGTGGATCTGCTGACCGGTACGGTCATACAGTCCCTTAAAGTCAAGCCCCTCCCCGATCGGCCAGACCATCGGCAACGGCACCAGCCCGAGCGACTGCTCGATCTCATCCAACAGCCCCAGCGGAGGCTTTCCCGGGCGGTCACACTTGTTGATAAAGGTGAAAATCGGAATGCCCCGCATCCGGCATACCTCAAAGAGCTTCAGGGTCTGGGTTTCAATCCCCTTGGCCGCATCCAGAACCATCACCGCCGCATCCACCGCCATCAGGACACGGTAGGTGTCTTCGGAAAAGTCCTTGTGGCCGGGGGTGTCGAGCAAGTTCACCACATAATCCTTATATTCGAACTGGAGAACAGTGGACGAAACCGAAATACCGCGCTGTTTCTCCAGCTCCATCCAGTCTGACGCCGTCGCCCGCTGGTTCTTGCGGTCATGTACCGCCCCCGCCAAATGCAAAGCCCCCCCGTAAAGAAGAAACTTTTCGGTCAAAGTCGTTTTCCCCGCGTCCGGGTGTGAAATGATGGCAAAGGTACGCCGACGGGCAATTTCC
>CAZCJJ010000002.1:16140-50682 GCA_964499045.1 uncultured Opitutales bacterium
AGCCTCAAATATGAATCGCTTCGCCTTGAGAGGCGGCGGCGGCTTCCATCAGGGCCTCACTCAAGGTCGGGTGTGCGTGGATCGTCCCATGAATTTCCTCCCAGGTCGCTTCCAGTTCCATCCCAAGGGCATACTCGGCAATCAGCTCCGTGGCCTCGGCCCCGACAATGTGGGCTCCGAGAATCTCCCCGTCGCTTTCACTAACGATCACTTTGACAAAGCCTTCCGAAGCCATGGCTGCGACAGCCTTACCGGAGGCCGTGAAGGGGAATTTGCCTACCTTGTACTTGATCCCCTTTTCCTTCACCGCCCGTTCGGTCAAACCGATACTGGCCACCTGGGGCTGACAATAGGTACAGCCGGGGAAACGTTCGTAGGGACGCGCCTCACCTTCACTGAAAATCCCGTTGACCGCCTGCACCGCTTCATAGGTCGCAACATGCGCCAACCAGGGTGGCCCAATGATGTCGCCCGCCGCATAAATGCCTTTGACGCTGGTGTGGTAATGGCGGTCCACCTTCACATAGTTCCGGTCCATCTCCAGTTTGACTTTGTTGGACAGGAGTCCATCCAGATTCGCCTGAACCCCGATTGCCACCAGAAGGCTGTCCGCCTCCAGCACATCCCGGTTATCTCCTTTGGCCGCGACAAGGCGGACCCCCTTATCGGTAACGGTGATCTCCTCCGCCTTGGTTCCGGTACGGAGGGCAATGCCCTGTTTGATAAAGCTGCGTTCAACCACCTTGGAAACCTCGGTATCCTCGACCGGCAGGACATGGTCCAACATTTCCAGAACGGTAACCTGACAGCCGAAGGCATTAAGGAAATAAGCGAACTCCATCCCGATCGCACCTGCTCCCAGAACAATGCAGGATTCCGGAAGATCCCGGCGGTCGAGGATTTCCCGCGCGGTCATGACTTTGCGTCCGTCTTTCTTCAGCCCCGGCAGCATTCTGGCCCGGCAACCGGTGGCAATGAGGATGTTTTCGGCGGTCAGAAACTTCCCTTTGTCCTCACCTTCGATGATTTCAACCATGCCCGGCACCGTGATCTGCGCCTTGCCAGTGATATACTCGACTTTGTGCTTTTTGAAAAGGAATTCAATACCCTTGGACATCTGGTCCGCAACCGTGCGTGAGCGCTGCACGACCTTGGGAAAGTCCACCTTGATCCCCTCCACGGTGAAGCCAAACTCCTCGGCATGCTTCATCTTCTGGTAAAGTTCCGCGCTCTTCAGCAAGGCCTTGGATGGAATACAGCCCCAGTTCAGACAGGTACCACCGGCACGCTCCAACTCAATACAGGCAACTTTTTTGCCCAGTTGCGCTGCGCGGATGGCCCCGGCATACCCCGCCGGACCGCCGCCAATTACAATCAAATCATAGCTTGGATCATTAGACATAGAAATCGCTGAAGAAAGTGAAATTGCTGAAAAGAGAAACCATTAAAGGTGAAAACCCGCTTGCGTCAATGCACCATGCAAGAACAAAGAAACGGCCAGCACCGATAGCATGCCTTATCCGTAGGATCCAAATCACGATCCTTCAAATGACAAACCAGAGCACAAAGCCAAATAACTTCGGCAACAATCAAGGCATAGAAGAAGGGATGCATCCGGGATTCACCCGTCAAAGCATCATGTTCCCCGCAACCGCACAGGCGATAACGAGTGCCCACGGGGGAATTTTCCAGAATTTCAGGCCTGCGAAGGCAAGAAGGGCAAGGATCATGGCGGAAACGGAGGTGATTCCAGAGAGAAAAACCGGATCGTAAAAGGCGGCAAGCAGGATACCCACCACCGCCGAATTGGCCCCCATCAGTGCGGCTTGCGCACCGTCCATAGCACGCAGGCTGTCCCAGTATGGTAAAGCTCCCACAACAAGAAACATCGATGGAAGCAGGATGGAGAACAAGGCGACCACCCCACCCAACCAGGCATATCCTCCCGGGGCAATAAGCGTTCCCAGATAGGCTGCCAGTGTAAAGAGCGGACCAGGCAGGGCTTGGGCGGCACCATAACCAGCCAGAAAACTTTCCCGGTCCATCCAGCCACGCCCCACCGTTTCCACTTCCAGCAGGGGCAGGACCACATGACCTCCCCCAAAAACAAGCAGACCAGCCCGATAAAACCCATCAATCATTTCCGCCCACGGGTTCCCTGTCAGCCACGCAAGCACAGGCAAAATGAGCAGCCCTGCCAACACAAGGCCCAAAGCCAGTTTCGGAAGCAAACCCCTGTGTACTTGCTTCAATTCCTGCTGCTGTCCAGCCTCAGATATGTCGGGCGACCGGCGAAAGAGAAGCCAACCGAGAAAAAGTCCGGCCGCAATAACCACAACCTGTACCCAGGCCGTTCCCACGGCAAGCACGACGGTGGCAGCAACAATTGCCATGGTGGCCCGTTCACGGTCAGGACAGAGTTTGGACGCCATCCCCCAAACCGCATGGGCCACAACCGCCACGGCGGCCACTTTCAATCCCTGCAACCAGGGGGCATCTGTCTCAACAAACGCAATCCCGTAAGCGCAGGCAACCATGACCAATGCTGAAGGCAGGGTAAAAGCGAACCACGAAGCAAAGGCACCCAATAACCCAGCCCGCTGATAGCCCAAAGCAAAACCCACCTGACTGCTGGCCGGTCCGGGCAGAAACTGGCATAGTGCCACCAGGTCCGCGTAGGCTTGCTCACTCAACCATTTACGCCGAACCACAAATTCTTCGCGAAAAAAACCGAGATGCGCCACCGGGCCGCCAAAAGACGTCAGTCCCAGACGCAGAAAGGCAAGGAAACAGACAAGGGCTGGATGGCGATCACTCGAAGCAGGGGATGATTTCGCTTTCGGTTGCATCGCAGGAAAAAGGTTATGACAGCCGGACAAACGGCAAGCTCATTTCATCCATCCGGGTAAACTGGATGGTCGGTAAGTCGCGTAAAACGAAGAGGCAGTCCGGGACCCCCGGACTGCCTTTGTGTAAAAGAGACAATGGAAACCGCCCTGTAAAGGACGCTTACCTGGCTACCTCACCCGCTTCTTATGGCGATTAGCCTTCGAGCGCTTACGGCGCTTGTGCTTGTTCATTTTCAGCAGACGCTTTTTCTTCAGATTACCCATGGATTGTGCAGTAAGAATTGCTGTGTTGATCTAAAACAGAAAGGTGTATTTTGTTCTAAGATTTTAAGGAAAGCGCTAGAGCATCCACATGCACCCCCCTCTGTAAAGCAAAAAAACAACACTTAGCCTGGAATATTCGCGGGTTTGCTTTTTTTCTGATTATGCCGATAATCCATTCATCAGGCTACCGTTCCGGGTTATAGCCGGGAATCCCCATCATCATGTCCATCCATCCCACTGACTCGCGACTCTGGAACGGCTTTCTACTGGCGCTGTTTTGGATCATTCTGTGGGCCGGACTCTGGTATGAATGGGAGGTAAACGAACTCTACAGTTACGGGATGCTGGTGCCTCTGCTCGGTGTTTATTTGATTTTCCGACGCTGGCAAGATCGCCCGGATCCGCTTATCCAGACAGAGAAAAGCGCCTGGATCGTCCCTGCCCTGTTTCTCCTGGTTCTTCTCCAGTACCCCCTCCACATTCTTTATGGGGCCAATGCGGAATGGCGTCTTTTGCTCTGGGTTCAGGCAGGAACCGTCTTTCTGGCCAGTGCCCTGCTCGTGTTCCGCTGGGGTGGATTGCCTTGGTTGAAACACTTTGCATTCCCCCTGCTGTTTTTCCTGACGGCGGTTCCCTGGCCGACCCGCATTGAACAGGAATTGGTTTCGGGCCTGATGAACCTGATCGCCACTTGTATCGTGGATGTCGTCAATTTCTTCGGCATCCATGCCCGCCAGCAAGGAAACATCATCCAGTTATCAAGTGGCTTTGTTCAGATTGAGGAGGCCTGCAGCGGCATCCGCTCCTTTCAGTCCTCCTTGATGGCGGCCTTTTTCCTGGGGGAAATGTACCGTTTTGGCCTCACCCTGCGTATTCTGCTTGTCGCCGGGGCAGCCTTCATGGCTGTTTTGCTGAATTTCGGACGGACAATGCTGTTGACGATCATCAGCTACCGTTCCGGGGAAGAAGGGGTGGACTACTGGCATGACCCGGCCGGGTACCTCATTTTTGTCGCAATTTTTCTGTTCCTCGGCGTCCTCTGCCATGTGTTCCGCCACCGTGGCAAGGGGTGGAGCGAAGCTCCGTCCGAAAGCTCCGGGGATGTCGTATTTGGATCCATCCCCCTTTCGCAAGTATCACCTTTGGTTTTGATTCTCCTGGCCGCCGTCCCCTCCGCTTGGCTTTGGTACGGCGTAAGGGCACCGAAAGAACTGGCCAGTACAGACTGGAGCTTCAACTGGGAGGCGCTCGGACCGGAGGCGACCCGGAACGAAATTTCCGACCGGATTCAGGAAATCCTGCGTTACGCCGATGGGGAATACTGGACCTGGTTCAGTGAGAACGGCTGGCAGTGGATGGCTTACTCCTTTGTCTGGGATGAGCCCAAGGCCGCCCAGTTGGGCGGTGTCCACAACCCTGAAGCTTGCCTGCCGAGCACCGGATGGGCCCTGCAGCAAAAACGGGAAGACTGGATTTGGCAGGGCCCTTCCGGCCTGAAGCTGGCTTTCAATGTCTATGAGTTTGAAGCCAGAATGCGTCATATTTTTGTTTTCTACGCCCAATGGGATCCCTCCGGCTACCCCTACCACCTCTACAGCTCACGACTGCGCAAAGACCGTATTCTCGATGCTTGGTATGGTTACCGTCACAACGACAAGAGGAAAATCGAATTCATCGTGGCAGGACCCCGATCCTTTGAACAGGCCCGCGATGCAATGGAGGAAATTTTGGACGACATTGTTGTGGCAGGAGACGGACCGCGATAAGTGTTTATTCCGGCCAGCCGGAAAGAAAGCCCAGGCCCCTGCTCCAGGCTTCAGTCCAATGCCCCTGTCCCAAAGCCAGACGGGCCGCCCAGTAGTTCAATCCCTTTGGAGTCGGGTTCACCTTTTGCAGTGCAGCCAGAATCGTGGCAGCCTGATTCCAGTCCTCTTCCTCAAACGCACGCCGCAATAATTCCAGTCCGATCACAGGATCGCTGTTCAAAACAAAAACCGCATCCAACTGCCGGGTTTCCCTATCCCGCAAGTGTGATGACTCCGGCCACGAGGGAGACGGAATCCATCCCAGAAGGGCACGCACAGCCTCTTCGTGCTTACCCTGATAATATAGCAGAAGGATGGGCCCCAGAGGAGCTTCCCCAAACCAGGACAGGGATTCATATCCTTCAAGATGAACCCCCGTCGTGTAAGGATCTGAAAACCAACGGAAGACCAATGTTTTCTGTTGGGCCGCATCCAGACGCTTAGTGAAGTACCCGCTGTTCCAGTCACGGGCAAAGGCTTCCGCAAACGCTTGTCCTCTCAGGCCCGACAAATAATAATAACGGAATTCGGGAACCGTCCGCGTGAGATCATCCATGTAGGGGCTGAAGGCATTGCGCTGAGGGATCCTTTTTTCCAGAATGAGCCGGTACAGGTCGGTCGGATTGACAATCGAACGCAACACCGATTCACGGAAAGCGGCCACGGCAAGATCCGGACGATATCGGACCCATGCAACACCCTCCTCGTAGGGCGGTACCGCGGAAACAGGCTCCAATACACGGGCACGATGAAAAAGATCCTGAGCCGATCGCAAGTCCCCTTCCCATTCAAGCTTCACCTTGGCCAGCAGGGTATGGAGGCGCCAATCCAGTGGTTCCAGGCACATCGCCACTTCCGCCTGCCGTTCAGCCGTCCGGACATCGCCCGCCAGATAAGCCTCCTGCAGTCGTTTTTCTGCCCGAGCCAATTTGGCCTTGGGAAGCAGGGCAGGTCCTCCGGCATAAGGTATAAGAGCAAGGATTCCGAGAATGAGAAAAAGGGATCCCCCCACGCGCCACATCCAGAATGGAATGGCCGTAGGTTGGGCTTCAAACCGTGGCCAGATCCAGACCAACAGCCAGCAGGAAATAATCCACAGGCTCAGCCGGTGAAGCGGAACATCGACCAGCGAGTGAACCAGAACCATGGCCAGAGCGACCAGGCAGGGGGCAATCAGCCAATGTTCTTTGAAGATTCCGCGACGCTTTAGTTTCATCGCCAACAGCATGACCAGCCAGATCAACAATAGTCCACCGATCCATCCTGTTTCCGCCACCACCCAAAGCCAGTCACTTTCCGGATGAATGACCGTCTGGTAAACGGTGGAATATTCACGATACTGGGGGAAGACCCCGGAAAATCCTCCCAACCCGACCCCCACCGGGGATTCCTCCGCCACCATTGTGATGGTATCCACATAGATGGAGGGTCGCAGTTCCGCCCAGCTGTAGGCTGTCCGGGAAGCCACCGGCTCTCCCAGTGTGAAATTGGAATAAACTGTGGCACTCAACACAAGGACCACCCCCAACAGCAAAATACCCAGCGAAAACGGGATCCATTTGCTGGCCCGTCGAAAATGGATGGCCAGCAGGAGCAATAATCCCAGTACCCCGAGAAAGAGTCCGGCCCGGGAATAGGCCAAAACAAGCGCGCTGAAGTTTAACGTAAGCGCAGCCAACGCCAACCCCATCTGCCAGGGGGACCTTCCCAGGCTATGCAAAAAGTAACCGCCACAAAGTAGCGTACCGATGACAAACAAGGTGGAGGTCTGATTCTTGTTGGGAAAGAACGAAAAAAACAGCGTCCCCTCTCCCGTCGGGTACGATAGCCCAAGCCTGTTTCCGACGATCAGGATCACCGCAAGAAGACTGAAAACCCAACAGGCATGCACCATTGCGGCAGCACCCCCATTCTGACCCCGTGTATTCAACAACAGGTAAAACCAGGATAGCCCGCACAACAGAATGAACCATTCCTCCAGGGCAATCCAGGGGCGTACGGCCAACAGCGGGACCATTTCCGGGAACCAGTCCGCCATCAATCCGGCCTGAGCAAAATCCGGTAACCACTCCCTGGGCAAGAAACCCAGGCAAATCACCAGCATGCACAGCCCCAGCACCCACTCCATACCACGGCCCGGCCCGCTACGCGGAGGTGCCACCCAAAGCAGCCCGCCCGCCAGCAGCAGCCACAGTGCTTTCGATATATCCGTAGTCCCGCCCCCCAACAGAATCGACAAGCCCCAGACCCAGGGAAACAGACAGGATACTTTATTCATCCTATTCTCCGCAGTTGAACCACTGATCAACACTGATAGACACTGATGTAAAACGAGTTACGATTATGCGTCGATTCACCTGTTGGATGAATACCGCTAAACTTTTAAGTTTCTGATTATCAGTGTTCATTTGTGTCCATCAGTGGTTGAATTGCAGTTTTTAGGTTCATAGGCTCTCTACCCGGCCTTCTTATCGAAGCGACTCTCCGTCCCCTTGATTAAACGTTGAATATTGCTCCGGTGGCGAATGACAATGAGTATCCCCAGTACCAACAGAAACCACACCAGAACCGAAGGCCCATTGAGCAGCCAACCGGTCAGTGGCAGGCTAAGCCCGAATACAATGGAGGCCAGCGAAACGTAGCGGGAGAAATGAAAAACCGCAATCCAGAGCAGGATCCCGATGATAAGGACCAGCGGGTTCAATGCCAGCAAGCCACCCATCGCGGTGGCAACCCCCTTGCCTCCCTTGAATTTGAGGAAAACCGAAAAACTGTGCCCCAGGATGGCAGCCACCAATCCGGCAATTTGCAAGGACAACGCAGCATCCGCTGCCCAGATCGTCAGTGGCCAGGCGGCGGCAACAAACCCTTTCAGAAAATCGAGGACAAAGACCGTATTACCCGCCTGCTTGCCCAACAACCGCTTGACATTGGTCGCCCCCGGGTTGCCGCTGCCTTCTTTCAAAATGTCCACTCCCCGGCTCCGGGCAATGATAACAGCAAAGGACACCGATCCCAATAGATAGCCGATTAAAATAACCCAGAGGTATGCCATGATGGCATTAATCGTGAGTATTTTATGAAAACAGACAATGCTTAACACAGGCTAATGCAGGCGCTGGCGGATCGCCTCAAACAGGCAAACCCCCGTCGCAACCGAAAGATTCAGGCAATCCACCTCACCCAGCATCGGAATCCGCACAAGGTGGTCACACTTTTCCGCTGTCAGACGGCGCAATCCATCGGCCTCCGCCCCCATAACAACACCAAGAGGCCCCCGCAGATCGACATCATAAATCAGCTTTGACTCCTCATCCCCTGTTCCAACGAACCAGATGCCCAGCTCCTTTAGTTGCTCCATCACCCGGACCAGATTCGTGACCTGCACGTAAGGCACGCGATCCACCCCCCCGCAGGAGATGGCCCGCACCGTTTCCGTAATGCCGACCGTGTGCTTTTTGGGTGCAATCACCAGATCCACCCCGGCTGCATCCGCCGTGCGAAGACAGGCCCCCAGATTATGGGGATCCTGAACACCATCCAGAATAAGTAAAAACGGCTCCTCCAGTTTCTGCACATACGTAACCAAATCCTCCTCCGGAACTACCGGCAGGACACTACGGGAGGGAGTATGAATGTTCTTTCGGGCCGAACCGAAACGTTGTTTCCGCGCCATGACCACGAGCAAAGCACCCACCTCCGCTTTGGCAACGAAGAAACTCCGATATCCGAACCCCGATTGTATTGTGCTTCCCGGCTCTCATGCCAAGGGGGAGGCTATAGGCTGTAGGGGTTTCGGTGTTTCGGGTTTTTGGGAAGCCGTTTACCAGTCAGACCGTCAGACTGTCCAACCGTCAGACCGTTTGACCATAACTTCGACCCTCCGCCATTATTCATCATTCATCCGCCATCATTCATCCGCTACCCGATCTTCGATCTCCGAACGTCACTTTCCATTTGCCAGATACGGGACAAAGCGGTGAAGTAGCCCCGCATGTCGAAACGTTTTCTGATAGTCGGTGCCGGGTTTTACGGCTGCGTCATGGCCCGCGAACTCACCGATGCGGGCCACAGGTGCCAAGTCATCGAAAAGCGGGATCATATCGGAGGCAACTGCTTCACCCGCTACCACGAGGAAGCCGACTGCCACCAGCATGTCTATGGAGCCCATATTTTCCATACACAGTCACGGGAAACCTGGGACTACGTCAACCGCTTCGCCGCATTCAACCATTACGTGAACCGGGTCAAAGTCAGCTACCGGAACCGTATTTACTCCTTTCCAATCAACCTGTTCACCCTTAACCAGCTCTGGGGGGTCCGGACCCCGGAGGAAGCAAAACTCAAACTGGATGCTGTCCGCGAACCGATTGCCAACCCCACCAACATGGAGGAATGGTGCCTCGCCCATGTGGGACGGGAAATCTACGACACCTTCATCCGGGGTTACACCACCAAACAATGGCGGCGGCCGCCCTCCGAACTTCCCGCCAGCATCATCAAACGGGTCCCCATACGCCTGACCTTTGACGACAACTATTTCAACGATCGCTTTCAAGGTATCCCCATCGGCGGCTACACCGCACTCTTTGAAAAATTGCTGACCGGCATCCCAGTCGAACTCGAAGTCGATTTCCTGAGCGACCGCGACCGCTGGATCAGGCAGTTCGACCATATTATCTACAGCGGTCCCATTGATGCCTTTTTCGATCACCGTTTCGGCCCCCTCGAATACCGATCCCTGCGCTTTGAGGATGAGATACTCCCCGTACGGGATTACCAAGGCAATGCCGTCATGAATTTTACCGAAGCCGACATCCCCCACACCCGCATCTATGAGCACAAACATTTCGACCTCAGCCTGAAGGCCGACCAGACCCTCGTCACCCGCGAATACCCCCGGGACTGGCAACCCGGAATGATTGAGTATTACCCGGTCATCACTGAGATCAACAAACAACGCTACCAGCAATACGCTGACCTCGCAGCCTCCGAAGCCCTCCCCGTCACCTTCGGCGGCCGACTCGGGCGCTTCCAATACTACGACATGCACCAGGTCGTCGGAATGGCACTCAAGGATGCGGAGGGGTTGGTGAAATAAATACGATGCTCCTCTCGGTCATCATACCTTCCTATAATCAAGGTCGCTTTCTACGGAAAAACCTGGAAGTTCTCGCCGCCAATAAAACGTCAGATATGGAGATCATCCTCATAGACGGCGGCTCGACCGATGAGACACCAGAGGTTATCAGAGAATATGAAGCCATTCTGGACTACTGGGTCAGTGAGCCCGACCGGGGACAATCCCACGCCCTCAATAAAGGACTGGCCGTCGCCCGGGGCCACTATATCGGCTGGCAGAACTCCGATGATTATTACCTCCCCGAAGGACTGCGGGAAGGCAGACAACTCATGCAACAAGCCGTGGATGCACACTCACCAGAAAGCCTTCCCATTATTTACGCCAATGCCCTGATTGTGGATGAGAAGGGGAAAACCACCGGCAAACTTTACGCCCTACCCTATCTGCTCGCTGACATCATTTACCACTTTCTCCCCATTACCAATCAATCAGCTTTCATCCCGAGACATCTCCTGAACAAGGTGGCTGGATGGAACAACGACTTTCATTACACCATGGACTGGGATCTTTTCATAAAACTCGGCATGATTCCGGCAAATTTCGAATACCATAACCGCCTGTGGGCCGCCTACCGCCTGCACGATAAAGGTAAAATGTTTAGCTTTGCCCATGGAAATGAACCTGTCCGATTCAAAGCAGAGCTAAAACAGATTAAAGAAAATCCAGATCTCATCGAAAAATTAAAACCATATCGCCATCTTCCGGCTGCATTATTGTGTTTCTATTTCAGGGCTCGAAGAGCCCTCTATGCGATCCGCTACAAGCAATGGACTAAGTTCCATCCTGACTATTGGTGATCACCTGTCTTAGCCGCATATAACAAGCTCCGGTTTCTCTCGGTCCGACCTAATACTTCGACTCGCTCAAATCCCATCCTCTTGAAATTGCGGACCTCTACCTCCCAATCATCGTGCCCCTCAAAAAGGACTTCATTGAAGCCCGCGAGGAAATTCAGAAAACGCTCCTTGTCTTTGACCCAGTGGAGAACAGATAAGGCGGAAACACAATCGTGACCCTTGAGCTTTTCTTCCCAAGGATCGACTGAGTCAAAATCGATCGCATGATAGTCCACCTTAACCGAAAAGGCTTCCGCCAACGAAGATGCCGCATTCAGAACGGTCTGATTGATGTCCACCCCTGTACACTTCACAGCACCGCCCAAAGCTGCTTGAATTGAGAGCAACGACATGTTGCAGCCCAATTCAAGAAATCGTTTGCCTTTAAAAGAGACCCTTCCGTCAATCATCTCCCATCGAAAGGCCCAAGGTCTTTCTCCGGGGAAATGAATTCCCCTGTAATCCAATGAGTAATAGGCCTTGCCCATACCGGGACTATTGGCATTGGACTCAGCCGCTTGCTTCCAACCCGAATAAAGTGCGGTGCATAATGGATCCTGACTAAGAATACAGCGCAGGTTCAATGTATCCCAATCACAAAATGCCCGTTGCCCAAACATCAAATCTTTGACGACTGTATAAATCCTGGTCAGCCCAATAAACCAAACTACATTCTTGAGCCTCTTCAAGAGGGAGATTTTGCATCCATGCCCCCCCATCGGTATACCAAGAAAATCCCTTAAAATACAATTCAAGGGATGACCGGAAACTGCTTGGTCGAAATCGAAACAGCTCAGGCCGCCCCGCTCATTCAACCCTATATTTCCGTGAGTAAGATCGCCATGTGAGAACCCCTTTAAATTCAGTCTCCAAACCAATCGGACAATCTTGAGATAGTCACGCAACCGTTCCCTCGGTCCGGAAAATGTGGGGTCCAAAGTGGGAATCGCCGGCAGCTGACTTAGGCAAAGCACCTCAAACTCATCTATCATTCGATATGAAAACACCTCTGGTATTTCAGGAAAGAGTCCGGACAGGTTAGACAAAAGAATATACTCGCTCTCCAGTGAATTAACCCTTCCCTCAAAAGACGCCTTCGTCAGCTTTCTTATTTTATAGATGCGGTCTTGAGAGTCATAAATTCTGATATCCGAGCTATCATTGCTCACAGAAACAAGGTTCCAGTCATCGCCAAACAGGGTTCGGACAAGATTGCGCCAGAGCCGTTGCTCCTCCAAATAGTTTGCTGCCAAAATATTCTCTTTCATGAATGTTTACCAAAACCCTTGAGCATAATCCCCCCCAAGATGAGACCGAAAGCCTCAGCTCTGCATGATGAAAAAGCGAGCAAAAGTACCACGATAGCCATGGAAACCAATGACGCGTAGGCGGCTCCTTCAATCCCGAAGGGTGGAATCCACAGGTAATTAAGGACAACATTGGCGACAAGTCCCGCCAGCGTCCTGATAAAAACGCTGATCTGCTTCCCTTCGGCTACCTGCCAGCGATTAATCAAAACTCCGGCAAAAACAAATACTCCTCCCCAAACGTGAATTGCCAGCACTCTGCCAGCTTCAATATAAAGGTCTCCGTATAAAACCTCAACAAGCAGGTTGCTTGCCAAATAGACAAAGACTGCCAGAGCGAGACTGATGTAGACCAGTACTGAAAAGAGCTGCTTTAGTCGCTTCGTATATGCACCATTCCGGTCCATCCGCAATGCAATCAAGCCTGGGAAATAGGTCGAGCAGATCACCATGGCAATCGCATAAAGTGACATGCTCATTTGGGTTGCCACACTATAGACCCCGACCGACGAATTTCCAAGAAATCCGGCAATCATAACCTGATCGATGCGGTAATAACCTGCGACGGCAACAACAGCCAAGGCCATGGGCCAGCTTTGCCTTAAGATAGCAAGACTAACACGGCAGTCGAACTCCCATTTCCTGACACCTGTACTTTTCATGTATAGGGCCAAACATGCACAAAACATACAGGTTCCTTCTATAAGAAAAACCCAGGCAATCCAATCAATAGATGCACCGACAGCGATCACGACAATTTTCACTATGGAAAAGACCAGAATCAGCCCATTATCAACCCTGACAACATGCCCCGAAGCAACTTTGAATTCAAACCACATCCTAACCGCATCCGAAGACTTGAACCACAACAGTGGCAGAATAATCCCGGCAAGATTTAACGCCAATCTGTCGTCGCCACGTATAAGGTAAACAACCAGCATCATCACCACTCCACAAATAAACGAAGCTCCCAGCATCAGTGACAATGTGCTACCCAATAGAACCTCCTTCCTCAATCTCCCGTCTACAAGTTCCTTGACCACCACAGTATTCATCCCGAGAGAAGCGAAGGAGGCCATGATTACCAACAAAGAAAAGATGAAAGCCCAGAGTCCGTAAGATTCTGGCCCAAGATACCTGGCTAGAAATATAGTTACGACCAGACCAGTCAGAACTCTAGTGCCATTGTCTATCAACAGCCAAAATATATTTAGAAACTCCCGCATGGATTCATAGGGAGACAATTGGGAGGGCAGCAAAGCTAACTTTCATTATGCGATGAATTACCCCAAAGGCCGGGTATGTCAAACAATGACCTACGCTCTCTCCTTGGCAGTCTTTCACTATAGTAAGAATAAGCTTGAAGGAACTTTCTTAAAGCAGAGAAGTATAGTAGCAATGGATACCTTTTTCTCTGTCGTCATCCCCCTTTACAACAAGGAGAAGCATATTACCAGAGCGATGGAATCGGTACTTGGGCAAAACCATCCTGATTTTGAATTGCTCGTGGTTGACGATGGGTCCTCGGATGACAGCCTGGTAAAGGCCCGGTCCGTCAGCGACCCCCGGGTCCGGGTCATCCATCAGGAAAACCGGGGGGAATCCGGTGCCCGCAATCGGGGTATCTCCGAGGCAAAGGGACAGTATATTGCGTTTCTGGATGCAGATGATTACTGGCGACCGGATTTCTTACAGGAAATCAAGTCCCTCATTGAATGCTTTGGAGATGAGGCAACCTTCTTCGCCACCGCTTATCTTGTTTCTGATGGAAAAGAACTACGCCACCCGTCCTGGCCGGGAATCGGAAGAGCAAAGATTAAGGCGGTACTACCCGATTTCTTTGCCCACATGGCTGGTGGACCCTTGCTTATCCTTCCCTCATGCGTATGCGTCGGCAAGGAAACACTCCACCATGTGGGCCTCTTTACTCCCGGACTAAAACTTGGTGCCGATCAGGAATTGTGGCAGCGTCTGGCTCTCAAGAGCAAGTTGGCTTACTCCAGTCACCCGGCCTCCGTCTACTGCCTTGATGCTGACAATCGGGCCTGTGACACTTTCCGCCTCCAGGAAGAACTTCTATTCAGTAAAAATCTTCGCGCAGCTCTCGCCTCAGGGATGGTCCCGCAGGCATTGGTCCGGTCCGTCGAACGCTACATCCATTGGCACCTGCTGGATCTGACCCGGAATCATTTGCTTAAAGGTAATCTACGTCAGACACTCTCCTTTATAAAGGACCCCCGGTTCAGGCTCATGGGGACAATACCCCTCATCCTATCCCATTTTTGGCATCGATTGCGCACAAGAAAGGCAGAGGGGGAACGATGAGCGAATTTTACACAGAAGGAGGCTACTTGGAAAAAAATCCAAGCTGGCACGAGGAAGACTCTCCTTGGAAAGCAAAACAAGTCCTCAAGATGCTTTCCCTGCATCCATTGGAGATAAGCACCATCGCTGAGATAGGCTGTGGTGCGGGAGGCATATTGACTTCACTGGCCCAGAGCTATCGCCCGGATCTTCGCTATGTAGGCTATGAGATTTCGCCTCAGGCCCACAATCTCTGCCTGACCAAACAGAATACTCCCGTCCAATTCATTCTGGGAGATTTGTTGGAGGAAGAATCCGCTGTTTTTGACCTGCTTCTCGTCATGGATGTTTTTGAGCATATTGACGATTACCTCGGTTTCCTGCGTAAGCTGAGAAAGAAGGCCCAATATCACATTTTCCACATCCCCCTTGATCTGCACGTTCTCTCCGTCGCCAGAGGAACATCCCTTATCAACAGCCGTCAACGCTATGGCCACCTCCATCATTTCACCAAGGACACGGCTCTGGCCACCCTCAAAGATTGCGGATACACTATCATCGATTCCTTTTATACTCCAGGGTCCATCGAGCTTCCCAATCGCAGTCTGATCGATAAGGTGCTTCGTTGGCCCCGGCAAATTTCGATGGCGTTTCACCCCGACCTCGCTGTCAGGTTATTAGGCGGTTATTCCCTGATGGTTCTGACCAGGTAACCTTTCTGATACCCTATCTACCATTCAGGGTGCCCTCACCCGGCTGCCTACCCATGAAGATTTTTGCAGGGAAGTGGAAGAAGGGTCCAGTCTACCCTTTCCCGCCAGCGTCTTCAACGTCCTGCTCACCCGCGGTAAGGTCGATGGAATCCTTTTATAATTCATCCCTCACCCTTCATCCTTTACTTCCTCCCTACTTCCTTAGATCCACAATATAGTTCAAGGGTACTCCCTCACGCTCGACCACACCAATGACGGTTCCACGGAGGACCAGGTGCTGGTTCATACGGGTGTAGGCAACATAGAAGTCGGCTTCAGCGGAATTGCGGGTCACTTCCAAATAGTCCGGCAGGAAATCCTGAATCAGCCAGGGGGCCCCGGAAATCATGACTTTAAGAGGCTTTTCGGGAATACCTTCATAATATTCCAGGAAGAGGGCAAGTGTCGCCGCCGCTTCCCGATAGGATAATCCATAGTACTCGGTCTCATATTGACCAGAGGCCCCCTTCAAACCGTCAGCCAGTCGGTTAAAATAAATATATTCGTAGGGATGGAGTCGCCAGTAGGCTGGCAAGACACTCAGAGCGAGAACCAGGCAGGCCATTATCGCCCCCATGTTCTGCCAAAGTTTTTTCCGAATAAAACCGGAAAGCACCTCCACACTCAGGGCCGCCAGACAGGCCAGAGGTGGCAGGATGAAAAGAAAATGACGCAGGCCATCGTATAGCGTTGGCTGGCGCACCATCACGTAGCCCACCGGGAAGATAAAAGAAAAGGCCAGCATACCTACCATAAGCGGCCGCTGTACCGGTCCCATAGCCTTCTTTCGCCGGTCCAACAGCCAGAGAATGGCCAGAAAAGCCCCCAGCGCCACGGCTAGTAAAATAATGAGTGGAGTTGTAATGACCACCCAAGTCGGCAGGTAATAGAAGGGCAAGGTGGTAGACAGATAGAACAGCCCATCGAAAAGAACCGGATGCACCCATGGAAAAGACTGAACGGATTCGAGGGTTTGAAAGGGGACCGTCAGGGGATTCTTGTGCACGTGCGGCCACCAGGGAATCAATACCGCATAACTGAGCACAAGGGTGTAGGCTCCGCAGGAAGCATAACGGACAAAATCCCTGGCATGAGCTTTGGTTTCCCTACCCCGGGTACTCCAGATACCCTGTAACCAGAAGAGCCCCAACGCCACCGCCAGATAACAGAGCAGGAGCAGCCCCCCAATACGTACCCCCATCGCGAGCCCTGTCGCCACTGCAAAACCAGTCAGAGTGCCGGGGGACGGACGCGGCAACTGCTGAATCACCTTGAGCAGGAAATAGACCCCCCAGGCATGACAGGCAGCAAAAGGAATATCCTTCAGGTTGAACCAGCTATGGCCATAATAACGGGGCATCAGCACCAGAAAAAGGGTACAACAAAATGCGAGCCGGGCACCCCCGAGCAATTGCCCGGTTTTCCATACGGCCAGCACCCCGGCCAACCCGAAAAGTGCAGTCAACAGGTGACTTGTCGGCATGATCCCCCAGGGGCTCAACCGGTTAAGCGCAACCAGCGTCAGGTCATAAAAGCCGGGATACACATCCGGCCGCGCCTCTTGGATCACCTGCCATTTGTCGTCCGCCTCCCAAAGATTCACGTAGTAGGACCACTTCTCCTCCCCCCACTGGTAGTGAAAGGGCTCATCCCAACTCATCCCATACTGCTGGAACTGAAGGATAATATTAAAAAGCAGGATGGCAAAGAGAACGACCGAGGCCAGATGCCATGCTTTTTGCTCATGGGACGATCCCGGCAACGACCCCGATTCCAATTTCGATTTATTTTCCTCTGTCATAACCACCTCCCCCTGAACCCAAAGGAATCATCCCAACCACTGATGAACACTGATGAACACTGATATGCAACAAAGGAAAGGGGCTCACGCCAAAACGCAAAGGCGCAAAGGAAAGTGAATTCGAATAAGGGGCTTGGCGTCTTAGCGTCTTGAGCGATCCCGCACCTGCGTGTGAGCGGGCGTGAGGCACTCCAGACATGAAGTGAAGTAAAAGTCCAAAACCATCCACCATTCTTTTACTTCCGCATTCGCCATTCAGGGTAGCATAAAGATCCATTGGTTCCGGTACTCCAAAAGGTTTTCGGGAGGGCGCATCAGCGTTTCCATTTCAACCACATCGGCACCTTCCACGAGCCCTGTTATTCTCCAGAAAAATACCGCCCTGCTTTCAGAGTACGGATAACGGACAACCTCTTCTTTTGAGAAAACATCACTGAGAGTCTGAGTTCGCGGATTGTGTTCCCAAGCTTTCGTCGCAGGATTTAGCACCATGCTCTGCATGTAATAGATTTCCGGCCTTTCCGGTGATTGCAGGTATTGATCGACCCTGGCAGAAAAAGCATTCGCCCTGCCTGTGCCAATAGCAGAATAACGATGGATCGCAAAAAACGGAACACAGTCACTGATAAATAAGGTGCGATTGCTATCAAGCTCTGTTGTTCTTAGAAAATGTTCTGTCAGCCGGAATTCCTTCACGCCAATGGCATTCACCTCATACTCTCTGGAATGCAGCAGAGGCCAGGTGTAACCCAATTGATAGACAAGCAGGCCCCCGACACAAAGCCAGACATACCGCGGATTGCTCAGCCGACTGACAAGCCACACCACCAGTAGTCCCAGATAAAAGAAAATCGGCAGGTACAGCCTCCAAATGATGTCCACTAAGGGATTCCAGACATAAAGCAGCAAGACAAGCAAATGGAACGCGACAAAAGGCATGAAAAGAAACAGTCCCGTTTCCAAGGGACTCGACTCCCTCCGCCAGATGCGACGCCAGGATAACAACAAAAATAACAACGCCAAGATCCCCACTATTCCGATTAACGGGGAATTGGGAATCTCTCTGTCCCAGTTAAGGGCCACATACACCCATTCGCCGATATTATGAGCCAGATAGTCGAGTGAAAAGGCCGATCCGCCACCCGCTCCGGTCGCAACACCTTCAAGCTCCCAGTTTTGAGGACGGGCAAGAAACATCCTTTGCTGCCAAACCCATGGGACGAGAAAGAGCGGTGCCAGCAGCAATGCCCAACTCACAGTACGGTCCTGCTGTTTCCACCAGGCCCAGAGAATCACTGCCCCCGCCGCTCCACAGTACAGAACCGATTCATAACGACACCAAGCAAGAAAAAGAGCCGCATAAACAACAAGTTCCTGGGTACGCTCCCCCGGTTTACGCAAATGCAACGTTGAAGCCAGAAGGAGTCCGGTGAACCCAAGCATGTTGATCACACTCATGTTACCGGAATTGAAATGGATCACCATCAGCGGATAACTCGTCAGTAATAGCAGTGCCAGCACGGCTCCGGGCCAACGGGCCAGTAACCAACCGAGGAGTGCCACATTCACACAAACAAGAAAGCTCAGGAGAGTATTCAGTTCCACCAACACATGCGGACGAAATCCAAACAGATCCGCCCAGAGGGAGCCCAAAAAGGGCAGCATCAAGGGGCGCTTATCAAGCCAGGAATCAAGCGGCTCCTGTACTCCCCTTATCTCATATACCCGCAAGGGACAACTGACATCCCGGTTCAGGTGCATCGACTGGGTGGTTGAGGCCAGAACACTCTCATCCATTTGCACTTTGAAGCCTCTCTCAACGGTGCCACTGACAAGCAGCGAAGCAAACAATGCCGCCATGATCAGGAATATCACATTTCTCCTGCCTGCCCGTTCCAACAGTTGTATCCCCTCCGCCCGAGCATAACGGATGATAGCTGAAAGCAACAGCACAAAAAGGGCTAGCATGAGCCAGTAGCCCCATCGCTGAACATAAGACACCCCCTGGGCAACAGGAAGGTACCAGGAAAACGCCAGACTACCGAGCGAAATGACAAAAAATGCAGCTATAGATGGAAATGAGGGCATAAAAAAAGCCGCCGAAGCGGCTTTGAAAGCTTATACGACTCTGAAATCAGAACGTGTAATAAACAACCCCAGAAGTCCCGATTGCAGTGTCACTTGCTGTTACACTGATGTTGTTCACAGATGAACTAACACTGAGAGTATGGTAGTTTTCACCAGCTACTGTCTTGGGGTAGTCATTCATATATTCGCCCGAAACGAGCTGCGCCATCGTAACTGACTCAACCCCTTCGGCCAATATGTACTGCTGTCCGGCGGAAGCGATCTGGCGAAGGTTGTTGATGATGGTCTTTTCACGTGACTGGGAACGTACCTTATTGAAGGCAGGGATAGCCATCGCAGCCAAAAGGCCGATGATGACAACCACGATCATGATTTCAACGAGGGTAAAACCCTTGGATTTTTTACGGTTCATTGTTGCTCCTTATTTAATATATTATCGATGATATACACACCTGCAGCGTGCAGGTAGGGTGATTAGGTCATTTTTTGAAGGACAAGCCAAGCAAAAAATAGCCCATGATAAAAAAATCCAGTCCGGAACCGCCTTAAAATCAAAGGCTTTGGTGATTTTCTAGTCGATTACCCCCTGCCCGTCTACAGGATTTCCTGTAGGCGACACGGGATGGAGGGGGGTGATAGAATTACGATAAGCCACGCTCACACGAGCGCAGCTACGTAGCCGCCCGGAACTCACTTCTCCTCAACTTTCACCAGGACCCAGCCTTCGTTCACGATCATCGACTCCGCTTTCTTGAACTTAAGCGTCTGGGTTTCACTGCCCTTCCGGATAGTCACCAGGTCATTCCGGCCGATTTTCGGCAGGGTCACTTTCACCGGCTGAACCTTCGGCAATTGAGCCTTGGCTGCGGCTCCGGCCCCCGTCATACCGCCGGTGGTCACGCTACTGCTGACACTGGGGCCACCCATAGCGGCCATGGCGGCCTGCTGGATACTTTGCGGCCCTTCCGCTGGTCCAGTGAGTTTGGCACTGCGTTGCAGGCGCTCAATCATGGTGCGGAAAGCATCCATATTGGTGGAGGTACGGAACAGGCCGCGACAAATGTCGTTACGGACCCGCCCCATCATTTCAGTAAAGTAGGTAAAGCCTTCCGACTTGTACTCAACCAACGGATCCTTCTGGCCATAACCGCGTAGCCCGACTGCCCGGCGCAGGTCCTCCATTTCCGTCAGGTGATCCTGCCAGTTGCGGTCGATAGCGCGGATGATCACATAGCGCTCCAGTCCATCAATCGCATTCACATCCTCAGTCGCTTCCTTTTCCCGATAAGCATCACGGGCCCGTTGCATCAGGATTTCCAGCATTTCGGAATTCCCCTTCCCCTGCACGTCCTCAACTTTGAGGGAAACCGGGAAATGAGAATTCACCCAGGTCAGGAGATTGAGCAAGTCGTCCGCTGATGGCTCCTTCTGGCTGCCGGAACATATCGTATCGAGTCGTTCCTGTATTTCCTCCTCGACCATTTCGAAGATGATGTCGCGCGGTTTGTCCGTATGCAGAGCCTCATTCCTCAGCCCGTAGATGACCTCACGTTGCTTGTTCAGAACATCGTCATACTGCAGCAAGCGCTTCCGGATGCTGAAATTCTGCTGCTCCACTTTTTTCTGAGCATTTTCAATGGAACGATTCAAAAGCGGGTGCGACAGTTCCTCCCCTTCCTTAAAGGAGCTTTGCAGAATACGCGAAATCGGACCGGCATTGGCAAAGAGACGCATCAGGTCGTCTTCCAGCGAAATAAAGAATTTCGAACGGCCGGGGTCGCCCTGACGCGAACAACGGCCGCGCAACTGTCGGTCAATACGGCGGGATTCGTGGCGCTCGGTTCCGAGAACCATAAGTCCACCCGCTTCGGCGACTCCTTCGCCAAGCTTAATGTCGGTACCACGGCCCGCCATGTTGGTGGCAATGGTAACAGCCCCCTTATTTCCCGCGCGGGAGATGATCTCCGCCTCCTGCTGGTGGAATTTCGCATTCAATACGCTGTGCGGGATCTTGGCCCGCTGCAGCATCCGGCTCAAGACCTCCGAGGCTTCCACCGAGGCCGTACCCACCAGCACTGGTTGCCCCGCCTTGTGGGCCTCCTGAATGTGGTTGACCACCGAGTTGAACTTTTCGCGGCGCGTCTTGTAAATAACGTCGTTGTCATCTATCCGGATACAGGGCTTGTTGGTCGGGATAACCATCACCTGCAGGCGGTAAATATCGTGAAACTCGCCCGCTTCGGTCTCCGCCGTCCCCGTCATTCCGGCCAGTTTCTCGTAGAGACGGAAATAATTCTGGATCGTGATGGTGGCGTAGGTCTTGGATTCTTTTTCAATATTGACCCCCTCCTTCGCCTCGACAGCTTGGTGGAGACCATCCGACCAGCGGCGGCCCGGCATCATACGCCCCGTGTTTTCATCCACAATCGCCACTTTGCCTTCATGGACCACGTACTGACGGTCGCGCTCGTAAATAGAATAAGCACGCAGTAACTGGCTGATACAGTGGATGTGTTCCGAACGGTCTGCAAAAATCTCCTCCTCTTTCTGCTTTTGCTTCAGTTTTTCCTCATCCGAGAGTGAATCATCGCGGTCGATTTCGATGAAGAGGCTGGGCAAATCCGGCATGACGAAAGCATCCGGATCCTCCGGCTTGAGGGTCATCCGCCCCTTTTCCGTCAAATCCGCCTGATGCTGTTTTTCATCAATGGTGTAGAACAGCTCTTCCTTCATAGCGTAGAGCCGCTTCTTGTTGAAATCCGAATGCATTTCGAGGTCGAACTTCTCAAACTCGCGCCGCACCTGCCCCTCTTCCATCAGCCGCATTAAAGTACGGTTCTTCGGCATCCCCAACTTAACCTGGACCAGCTTCACCAGCGCTTCGTCATGATCGCCATCCTCCTTTTCCAGCTCAGCCTTGGCATCATTGGCCAAGCGGGTGCATAGCTTGTTCTGCAGATCCACCAAGCTGGCAACACCGGGCTTCAACTCCTTGAACGGGGCTTCCCGCTCTTCCTGAACCGGACCGGAAATAATAAGCGGGGTCCGGGCTTCGTCGATGAGAATAGAATCAATTTCGTCAACAATACAGAAATAGTGTTCGCGCTGGACCTGATCATCCTTGCGGGTGGCCATACCGTTATCCCGCAGGTAATCAAAACCAAATTCCGAAGCCGTTCCGTAAGTAATGTTGCAGGTATACATGGCCCGCTTTTCCTGGGGAGGCTGCATGGACTTGATCACCCCGACACTCAGCCCGAGGAAACGGTAAAGATGTCCCATCCACTCAGCGTCGCGCTGAGCCAGGTATTCATTTACCGTCACCAATTGACAATTCCGTCCGGTCAAGGCATTCAGGTAAAGCGGGAGTGTCGCGACCAGCGTTTTCCCTTCCCCGGTGGCCATTTCAGCAATCCGGTTCTGGTGCAGGGCCATACCGCCGATCAACTGAACGTCAAAATGGACCATTTTCCAGACATCCTGCGTCCCCACATATTCGATCTCGCGGCCACAGAGACGACGGGCGGCATTCTTCACCACCGCAAAAGCTTCAGGCAATAAATCATCCAAAACAGCCTGATTCAGGTCGCGCAACTTATCCGGATCAGGCTGGTCGCCCAGCTTGGCGGTCGCCGCAGCCATCGCCTCCTTGTAACGCTGCATGAGTTCCGGCGTTTTAGCCTGAAGCTGCTCATCGCTGAGTTGCTGAAACTGCTGTTCCAGCTCGTTGATCCGCTTTACCAAGGGACCGCTCCGCTTGATGAACTTGCGGTAATGGCTGCCTGCAAATCGTTTGAAAATGGAGGAAATCATGACAATAGGTGATCCTGAAAACTGAAAAAAGGAATCAAGATACCGCGCCGCCGAACAGCGTCAATGCCCTATTTGTAAACGACTTGTCCACCCGCATCAGGCAGGCACACCTCATAAAATGGTAGGTTGGGAGGGATTCGAACCCACAACCAATGGCTTAAAAGGCCACTGCTCTACCATTGAGCTACCAACCCACAGGGATTCCCCTGAAAAAGAAAGGCGTTAAGATAGGACTCACGCCCCTCGCGTCAAGCAAGGATTCGATAAAAAAGAAGGTGCTGCTTATTTTGCGGAAGACTGAAAGCACGTGAGAAGTATTTCGATCCCGGGGTTAGTAGCTCAATTGTTAAAAGCGCCCAAGTCGTGTTTTTCCAAGTTCGTGGGCAGGATGCCCACGCTCCTTTTGGTTCCGGCCGGGTTACGATTATGATTATGATGGCATTTATGGCTAAGTGCCATTGTGGATAGAGCCTATACCCCATGTCCAAAAAAGAAAATCCTGAATCTTGCACTTAACCTTCCCTACTGTCATATTTTTGTTTCATTAGCCGCTGTTTTGCCTCATTTCTGATCCACTGTTCCGTACACATCCCGTGCTCTCAATATAGATACTGATATATGAAAAAAGTTGTCATCGTCGAAGACCAGACCGCAGTCAGGGAAATGATTGCCCAAATCGTTTGTTCTGATCCGTCCTTTGAAGTCGTGGCTGAATGTGGCGATGGCCAGAGTGCCGTTGACGTCTGTATTGAAAAAAAACCCGACTTCATCATTTTGGACGTCATGCTCCCGGGATTGAACGGGACCGAGGTACTGCGCCGCTTTTCCAAGCACCTCAAGGATGCACGGGTTCTCATCTTTTCGGGTTACCAGAATCCTTCTCTCGTCCGCGAACTACTGCAGGCCGGAGCCCATGGATTCGTTGAAAAGGCCGCTCCCCTTTCCGAACTCAAAAAGGGGATCGAGATTGTCGCCAATGGAGGAACCTATTTCGGACCTGAGGTCGCCCAAATGCTGAGGGAGGCCGTGCTTAACCCGACCCCCGCCAACAAACAGGGAGTCGATGTCCTCACTGCCCGCGAACGCGAAATCCTCCAACTGATCGCCGAAAGCTACAGCACCAAAGAGGTAGCCCAGAAACTCAACATAAGCGTAAAAACGGCAGAAAATCATCGGACGAATTTGATGAAAAAGTTGGACCTGCACGACGTTGCCAGCCTGACACGCTATGCCATCCAGCACGGCCTCATAGAGACCAGTGCTCCGATGTAAGCAAGCGGTCCTTCAGTATCTCCAGCAGCAGCGGATGCTCGCCCACCAAAGGGGTCATCGCAACCTCAAGCCCGGGATTTTTTTCCAGCGCCGCTTGACATATGGTGGCTACGTCACCGTCACTCCCGGCATGCCGTCCGGGTCCGAGAAAAAGCATGGCGACAATCACCTTCGCCCACTGATCCGGCAACAGCTCCAGTGCTGTTTCCAGCAGGGGCTCATTAAAGTCATAGCGCAGCCCCTCCCGGCGCTCCATTGAGGTCGCGATCACTGGCCAGTGCTGAAGCAATTCCTGCAACTGCCGTGCGACCTCATTGCGCACCCGATTCACCTCCACCACCGGGGTTCCGTGATCCACCAACAAAACCTGCGGATCCCGCCAGCCTTTCCTTTCGGCAATCTGCCTGACTCCATCGGCCAAAATCATGGCCAAACGCCCCTCCCCTACCTGATACAAAGGAGGGGCCATCGAAATAACCAATTCCGGGATTTCCTTTTGCAGGGAGGCGAACAATTGCGGAATGAAATGCGTCAACGCCCGACTGGGACCAAAAAAATAGGGAATGATGCAAAAACGGTGCGCCCCTTCCGCCACCAAGGCTCGGAGAGCCTCCTCCAAAACAACAGCCCGCTCCCCACCCAAGGCCTGCGGACTGACTTTATTCGAGTGCAACAGCGAAACCGGCCGGATCCTGGTCCCCGCCAGTCCACCCAATCTTACCGCTATTTCCCGAAGACAAAGCGTCGCATCCGGACGCAAAGATCCATTATCCACCAATAGAACCTGTGTGTTATCGAAGGAGTTGCTCATTTCACTTTGATTTTGACGAAATTCCTTGCCGAGTGCACACTTTCGCGTGACATTATCGGATTTATGAAAAAATTTCTAGTTCTGGTCCTACTTTCTTTGTTTTCAGCGCTGCTTTTCTCAGGATGCCCGAAAAAAGCACAACCCACCCCGGGTGATACCCTGGTTGGTTCCGGAACAAGCCAGCGCGGCGACTGGATCGGTTCAGGAGACATATACAGTGATCCTTCCATGGAAGCAGATGGTCTTGCCATGCGCGACATCAACAGTGGCCTCTTCGGAGCCGATGGCAGCAAAAATGTTTTTGAATCCATTTATTTCGGTTTTGATGAGTACAGCATCCGCGCCTCCGAACGGGGTAAGCTGACTCAGGTAGCCGACTATCTCAATGCCAACCCTGGTGCCAGAATCATTGCCGAAGGGCACACCGACTGGTTTGGAACAGAACAGTACAATCTGGGCCTCTCCGACCGCCGCGCCACCAGCGTTAAGGACTACATGACCCAATTAGGCATTAGTCCCTCCCGCATTGAAATCCTTGCCATGGGTGAAATGCATGCCACCCAGAATGTGGGCAAAGATGACCCCGCGGCCATCAACGAACGCCGGGTTGACGTCATCCTCGCCCAATAACCCGAAACCGTAGCCGCGCTCGTTAGAGCGTGGATCCGATCCAGCCACGTTCTTGCTTACGAACGCAGCTCCGATATCCGATCGGTCTCAAATATCAATGACTCCGCGATCTTTCCCGGATCCGGAGCTTCCACCGGTGCCGCCGGGAGGGCCGCCCCGGTGGATCTTAATCGCCGCCCCACCCAGCAGCAGGTTTGCAAGGACCGAGATAATCCCGACCACAATCGCCGCCCAGAGGGCCGGCCAAAATCCGTCCACCGTAAATCCTGGCACAAGTTTGCCCACCAGTAGGAAAATCACGGCATTGATCACCACCACTCCCAGCCCAAATGTGAGGACAATAAAGGGAAGCGTCAGAAAGATCAGGATCGGCCGCAAAGCTGCGTTGAGCAGACTGACCAGCAAAACCACGATGAGTACCGAGCCCCCGTCATGAAACCGTATCCCCTCCACCGTATGTGAGGCAATCAGCACTCCGAGGGCGATCAGGACCCAACTCTTTACCCAGGCAGGCCAATGTCTCATAGTCTTCCTCCTCCCGAGGTCCTCTGAAGGGTTCCGGGAACTGAAGGACTTTCTTCATCCGCCGCATCTTGCTGCACCAACTGATTGAGCACGGCCTGTCCATAAATTTCCTCAATTTTCGCCGGTTTTTCCTGCCCTGGCACCTGTGGCTGATAGATGTCAGGCGGTGGAGCCTCCTTCGACAACACCAGTCGAACCAGATAGCGGTGCGGCGGGGCGATGATCAATGGCGAGGTCAGAATAGGCTGTGAATCGGAACGGCTGACAGTGGTGTGAAGATTTCGCAGTTCCTTGATATTCGGATTGCTGTAAAACATCACCCCCGTCTCAAAATCAGGTTCCACGATCAACCCCTCTTCATCAAGGAACCAAACCTCAAAGCGGTTGTTTACAATCCGGACATTCACCGTTCCGGGCACCTTACCTGTCCGTTTAAAATCAATCCCCAGTGCCGGCTCAAGAACGCCACCCAGCGTGTTGGGGGGCGCAACTTCCTCCTCAGCTGAAACAAAAAGCGGGAAGAGCAGGATGCAAAGCGGCAGGCAGCAAGAGAAGCGATTTTTCCATTTCATGGGAACAGCATAGGGCCATTGACGATCGCCTCAAGTGCATTTTCGGGAAGTGTAAACAGTGGAAACCCATATTCGCATTGCGAAGTGAAAGGAACAGGTAAACCGGCGGGCGGAGATGTTCGTCAATGTCGGGCCGCTTTCCCTGTTATATTTTCAGTTGTTGTTTCATCGTGCAGAAAAACACGACGGAAACTGTATTGATCATGGCGGTAGACCGTCACCATCCGACAGGCCGCACCTTCGGCGGTATAATAATCCGCATCCTCGACAAAAACCGGGGATCCGACTTTGACCTCCAAAAAAGCCGCAAGCTGCTTGTCCGCAGCATCAGCTCTCAACTCCATCGCAGTACGGCGAATGGGACTGCTCTGACGACGGGCCCAGACCCCCATAAAATCAAATTCCGCAAGATCCGACCGACTGAGATTATTGGCATAGGGAATGACAACCCACCCCTCATCGACAGCCATTGGAACGGAATCCAACCAGTCCAGCCTCCGGAAAAACATCACTTCAGCCCCGTATTCCAGCCCGAGTTCCGCCGACAATGCATCCGATGCCGACTCCCAACGGCACTCCAAGACCTCTCTGCGTATTCGCTCCCCATGGTCCTTCACAAAGTCCATGAATGAGCTGCGGGTCGCCCAAGCGCGACCGGGATTCGGACTAACAAAAGTACCGCTGCCCCGCCGCCGGTGTACGAGGGATTGTTTTTCCAGTTCCTTGATCGCCTGACGCACTGTGGTGCGGGAAAGCCCGTATTCGGCCACCATTGTCAACTCGGCCGGAAGCCTTTCCCCTGCCTTCAGACGGCCGCTGCGAATCGCCTGCTCCAAGTCGAGAGCCAATTTCCGGTAAGCAACCTGCCCCGGTTCCTTGTTATTAATTGTAAGCATTATTCTTATTTTGTTACTACAAATTTATCCTTGCCTGTCAATGTGCAAACCGCCAGATTATCCTCCATGAATCTGTTAGCCAACGCCAAGGCCATTACCATCACCCCGGACAGCGTCCAGTTTCTCGACGGCTATCCGCATGTTAAACGCTTTTCCACTGGTGTGGATACCGAACTTTACAGTTCGGCCCTTTATTTGGAAAGCAAGGGCTCCCGCTGGTTGCTGATCGGTCACGACCTCCTCTTTTTCGACAAGAGCCAGGTGGCAAAAATCCGCCAACGCATCTCCGAAAAGACAGGAGTACCCCAAGCACAAATCATGCTCAGTTGCACCCACACCCATTCAGCGCCAGTCAGCCGATTCCGTTTTCCTAAACCTGCTAATGATATTGCGCCCCCTCTGGATGAAAAAATGATGGACTGGATAACCGACCGGATTGTGAGCAATGCCCTTGCCGCCACCCGCGATGCCCAGCCTGCTGAACTCGGCCATGGTTTGGCCGACAGCTCCATGGTCGGCTGCAACCGCCGCGACCCCAAAGGCCCGGCCCATCCCGAGGTCCCGGTCATGCTTGTCCGCAACGCCGAAACTCAAAAACCGATCGGACTGATGTTGGTGGTCAGCGTCCATCCGACGATCCTGCATCAGGATTCCACCCTCTACAGCGCCGACTTCCCCGGCCACTCCCGACTGCGTATTCAGGAGGCGCTGGGCGACATTCCAGTCGTCCACCACATCGGTGCAGCCGGCGACCAGTCTCCCCGCCACATCACCCGTAAGAACACACCGGAGGAAGCCAAGCGATTGGGCGGACTGCTGGGTGAAAGTGTCTTGGCTGCCACTGAGGGGATGGAGTTCACCCGTTCCATTGATTTGCGGGGCGCAACTGCAACCGTTGATTTTAACATCCGTGACTTCCCTACCGTCGAGGAAGCCAAAGAAAATGAACGCAAAGTGTTTGCCCGCTTTGACGGCATGCGCAAGGAAGGGGCCGATCCCGCCGCCACCCGGACTGCCGAATGCGACTGGTTTGGAGCCGAAAGGATGCTCTTTATGGCCAAACTGAAGGCCTCTGGAGAACTGGATGAAAACACCCGCAAGAACGTACTTCCGGCTGAAATTCAGATTGTCAAAATCGGCGAACGCATCTTTGTCGCCTGGCCCGGCGAAGTTTTCATCGAATTTGCATTGAAAATCCGTCAGGAATTTCCCAACGCCTACATCATCACCTGTGCCAACGGGACAACCCAGGGGTATCTGGTCACCCAGCAGGCCATGGATGAGGGAGCGTATGAGGCTTATGGTTCTACTTTCAAGTCACCGGAAAGTGCGCTGAGACTGGTAGAAACAACCCGGGAATTGCTGCGCGGTTTTTAACCGCAATTCCCCTTTCCTGCTTGCGCCATCAGGATTTATGGATATTCAATATTTCCCATGAAAAACTATACCAGCACCTTTTTCGTGGCTATTTCAGCCTTTGTTTTCGCCGGTTGCCAGCATGGCGATGTTCAGTTGCACGATCATGTGAAGCAGGATCTGAACAAAATGGGACTGACCGCACAGAAGGAAGGTGAATCTGCCGTCCAGTTCCACGACCACGTCAAGGAAGACGCGAAGACCTTCAACGAATACGTTCAACTCCATGACCATGTCCGTCAGGATATCGAATGGCTGAAGGCCTCGGAAAACAAACGGTAAACTACGGCCTATCCGTATCTCAGCCGTTGAAAGGAGTGTGGGGCCATCAGGCTAACACCGCTTTCAGCGTCACCAACAGTTTTTCGGCAGTGTAAGGCTTGGAAAGGAACTCCTTGACACTGGGATCTGCGGTTTTTGCTATGCTACTGTTGTGGTTGATTCCACTGACGGCAATAACGCGGACCTCCGGGTTCATCCGCGCCAGCACCTTGATCGTCGCCAGACCATCCATTACCGGCATCATCATGTCCACCAGAACCACTGCGACTTCAGCCATGTGCTCTCCGTAAAGTGTGACAGCCTCCGCCCCGTCTTCAGCCAAGAGCACTTTATACCCGAAGTCTTCCAGTGTGACCTTGGTGATTTCGCGGATACTGGCCTCATCGTCCACCACCAAAATAGTTTCCCCCTTCCCCGCTAAATTCTCCGCAGGCACCGGCATCTCTTCCTCCGGTTCCCCACTCTCCCCCGCTGGCAAGTACACTCTGAAACGACTGCCTTTATCCATTTCACTGTAAACACGGATAAAACCGCCGTGACTCTTGACGATCGCAAGCGAAGTCGAAAGCCCCAGCCCCGTCCCCTTGTTCATTTCTTTAGTCGTGTAAAACGGCTCAAAAATGTGCTCAATATGAGCCGGCTCAATCCCGGTTCCGGAGTCCTCGACATCGATAACGATGTAAGAACCTTCATTCGCCTCCAGATTCATGGCCGCATATTGTGCGTCCAGCACGACATTCTGGGCATGGATGACAATCGTTCCTCCATCCGGCATCGCGTCGCGGGCATTGACACAAAGATTAAGTAAGACCTGATGCAATTGGGTTGGATCTCCCGTTATCGTCCGCAACCCCACCCCGGCGTCAACCCGGCAGGTAATATTCTTGGGAAAAGTATCCCGGATGATTTTCTCCACGTCCAGCATCAGGTGCCGAACCTGAACCTCGATTCGTTTGCCATCCATCCCACGGGCAAATGACAACACCTGCCCAACCATGTCGGCACCGCGCCGGGCACTGTTGGCAACGCTATCCAGAAGCTCGGTTGCCTTCGGATCCTTAATCATCTTCTTCAGCAGATCGGACGACATCAGAATCGGTGACAACACATTGTTCAAATCATGGGCAATGCCTCCCGCCAGCGTCCCGATACTTTCCATGCGCTGAGCCCGGAGAAACTGGTTTTCCAGCTTTTTCTGAGCCGTAATATCGGTGTGAATGCAAAATATACTACTGGTGAGATTGTCCTCATTACAGACACGGGTCCAACTTGCCTCCACAATCAATTCATGGCCATCACGATCCTGCTGAAGCAATTCGCCTCCCCACTCACCCGTTTTCAATACCATGTCCCTTGCCTTCTGAAACGCGGTATCCAGCTTATAAAATGAGTCGGGCAATTTCTGCCCAGTCACTTCCTCCGCACTCCACCCATACAAACGTTCCGCACTTTTATTCCAGTAGGTGATACAATTCTCCAGGTCATGAACAAAAATAGCATCCTTCGCCTTATCCAGCAGCGATGCTTGCTGACCTATACGGAGAAAGGCCTCCTGATGCTCGCGACGTATCCGGAGATTAGCGATACCGAAAGCCAGATTGTTCGCTAACTGCTCCAGCAATTTAATCTCATCTTGTTTCAGAATACCAGCCTCCCCGGTGTACAAAATCAAAAAGCCAAAGGCATTGCCCTCATGCAGCAGGGGGAGAGAAAGCGTACTTTTGTATCCGCGCTGCAAAGCCTCCTTCCGCCAACGCAAATAGCCGGGGTATGTTTCCATATCCTCTATAAACGCAGGTTTCCCGTCCCTCAGCGCACGACCACTGGCTCCAGGCTCGTTATCTCCAACTGCTTTGGTCGATATCGTCACTTCTGACAGATAACCGTCTTCCACTCCGGCAAAAACCATCGGTGTAACAATGTCTGGCTTCTCCACTCCCAGATAACCAACCCACGCCATCCGGTACCCCCCCAGATTCACTGCGAGATCGCATACTTCCTGGAGAAGTGCCTTCTCATCTGTCATCCGGTTCAGAGCTGCATTACAGGAACTCAACAGCTTGAGGGACCGGTTCAGGCGCATTAGTTGCAAGCTGGCACGTTTGCGCTCCGTAATATTGCGGGCAATCCCCACCACCCGTTCGACGTTCCCTTCTCGATTAAAAACGGGAAAGGTATGATCCCGAATCCAGAGGATATCCCCCTTGGCATTGATTGCCCGGTACTCAATCTCAGTGATTTCTCCCGCTTCCTGTCTCGCATTTGCCTCTTCCGCTATATGTCGATCGTCCGGGTGGATCAGCTGCAAATAAGCCAATGGGTCGTCGTACATCATCTGAACCGGCTTCCCGCTTACCCGTTCAAAGGCCGGACTGATGTAAAGCATCTTGTTATTAACCACATCAAGAATATAGAAGATTTCATTGATATGCTCCGCCATCTCACGGAAACGCTCTTCACTGAGTCGACGCTCCTCCTCCGCGATTCGCCGCATTCTGCGCTCTTCCACTGCCCGCATTTCATTCGCCACAGCCAGCCCGAGGCGAGAGAGGTTTTGCTTCAGAATGTAATCGTTCGCCCCAAATTTGAGGGCCTCCACCGCCACATCTTCACCAATGGTTCCGGAAACAATAATAAAGGGAATATCCCGTTTGATTTCCTGAAAAATATTCAAAGCCTGAAGCGCATCAAAAACCGGCATCCGATAATCAGAAAGGATAACATCCCATTCCTGTTCCTGAAGCGCGCTACGGAAATCCTCCTCGCTCATGACCCGTTTGTAATCCGGCTTATAACCATAGCCTGCCAGCGACAGCAGAACAAGTTCGGCATCATCTTCATTATCCTCAACCATGAGGAGCTTCAGGGGGATATTATTCATCGCTAAATGCCTTTTCCATCGAAAAACCGGTCCGACAGTCCAACGATTACCAGTTTACTCATTGTCAATCGGTTCTTCATCATAGTTGACTGCCGCAGGAGGCTGTCGGTTCAGTAATAGCCAGTATAGGCCCAGTTGCCGGGTTGCTTCAAGAAACTCCTCGAAACTCACCGGCTTCTGAACATAGCTGTTGCAGCCGAGCGAATAGCACTCGACCAGATCCTTCTCCTCAGTTGAAGAGGTCAGAACCACAACTGGCAAGGTCCGGGTCCTTTTCTCCGCACGAATACGGGTCAATACTTCAACCCCGTCCACCTTGGGAAGTTTCAAATCAAGGAGCACGACCGTCGGCAAAACCTTTCTCCGGGCAAAAGAATCGGGGCCCTGCCCAAATAAAAGCTCCAGTGCCTCCGCCCCGTCCCGCGCCACCACAACTTCATTTTGAATGTTGTTTTTCTCCAGGGCCATCAGGGTGAGTTTCTCATCATCTGGATTGTCCTCAACCAGCAATATAACTTTCGATTTATTCTCCATAGTTCCCCTCTTCTTGTTATAACACAAAGTAGAATGTCGCTCCTTCGTTTTCCTTGCCCTCTGCCCAGATCCTGCCTCCATGACGCGCGATGATGCGGGACACCGTGGCAAGTCCGATTCCGTTCCCGGGAAATTCCGAGGTCGTATGCAGGCGCTGAAAAGCACCAAACAGCTTGTTCACATAGCGCATATCAAACCCGGCCCCATTATCCCGCACATAATAGACACCTTGCTTCTCCTCTGTCACCCGCATTCGCCCGAATTCAATTCTGGGGTGCTCCGTGTGAGCCGTAAATTTCCAGGCATTGCCCAGCAGATTCACCAACGCCGCTTCGAGCAGAGCACGGTCCCCTTTCACCAATAAACCGGACTTGATCTGCCAATCCGCCTTCCTTCCGGGATCCCTTTCTTCCAAATCCTTCACCACCGCCTTGGCCAGCTCACTCAAATCCACCCTTTCCCACTTCATCTCCGCCCGGGTCAACCTCGACAGCTTCAAAATATCATCAATCAACTCCTCCATCCGTTTGGCCGCCCGCCTGACCCTGCTCAGGTAGTCCCGGGCCTCTTCATCCAGGCCTTTCCCGATATGATTTTCCAAGGCCTCCGAAAAACCGGCGATACTCCTGAGCGGAGCCCGCAGGTCATGCGAAACAGAATAGCTGAAGGACTCGATTTCACGGTTGGCCGCCGCCAACTGGTCCGCCCGTTGCAAAAGATCCGCATTGAGTTTATTTAACTTTTTCCGCGACTCCGCACGGATCGCTTCCGCCACATGAAAGGACTTCGCAAGCACCCAAATCAAAATCCCGAAAATGAGTACATTCAAAATAGTATGAATCGCCACCCCCATCTCCAATCCGTACAGTCCCTGTCGTTGCGCTTCGAGCCGAAACCAGCCCAACAAGGCAAACACCACCAGCATCATGGGCAAAAAGCGCCGGGCCAAAACCCCACCGGAACTGTCACTACTCACGATCGCCATCAAACCTTCATGCGGGCGGGCCAGAAATATCCCAAGTGAGAGCAGAAAAAATCCCACTGCTGTATGGAGTGCCATCGGGATATAACTGGCGAGCCCGTAGAACCGTTGGACAGAATAAGCATAGCCCATCAGCGCCAGTAACGACAACAACAGGGTAAGCAGTGCCAGAAACTCAGCCGGACGCTGCCTTCGGATATTCGCATTCAAAAGTAGAAGTGCCAAACCGATCAGAATGAAACCGTGGGCGGTGTTCGGAGCCATACGGTTGGGATGCTCCGGCAGGTCATTCAACAGGCGGTCATGAAAAAGGAACTGGTCCACATTGATTTCCCAAATAACCAGATAATTCAACAAGACCACCATTCCCACCGATAGGACCGTAAAAGCGGCGATCAAAGACAGGCGGTGGGAGCGCAGTTGCAGGGAGGACGGCTTATTCATATCGAACGGCTTTCGCTGCATCCACAACGACAAAGCGGCCAGTATAAAGCACAAGGCCGTAACCGGATTCATCGATACATGCCCGGGAAGCACGCGCTTCATGGTATCCAAATCCCAAAGCCAACCCACAAGAACCAGAAGCCCGAGAGTCAATACTCCCCAGGAACAGAGATTGCAGCCAATCCGGGCATGATCCCCGATCCGATCCGCCGATAATGAGTCTGAAGCAAAGCCACTTTCGCTCCCTTCCAATCCCCCCTCCTTTTCCATCTCATCAAGTCTACCCCACACGGCTATAACTGCAACTAATTTTATCCAATCCTGATTAGAATTCC
>CAZCJJ010000003.1:0-25532 GCA_964499045.1 uncultured Opitutales bacterium
GGCAGTAAAAGTGTTGTGTACTCGGCCCACCAAATGCTCGTTGTCACCATGAAGCGTACGCCGCGAAAGTGCCTCCTGGCTGTCGATCAAGTAGGTTCTCAGATCCTGAACCGTAATTTCGGCCCAATCCCCCTTCCAGCCGATCACCTCGTGCAACCAGAGACGGAAGCGTTCGAGGGCCTGGCGGTAATTCCGGACAGTGTAGGCCGACACCCGCCGCTCCTTCTCCAGATGGTTTAGGAAACGGCTCTCCTGCTGCGTAGGCGGCAGGGGCTGCTTCACCGCAGTATCACCGGAGTTGTCGTCGGGGACCGGATGACTGGTGTCTGTTTGCGGGTTCATGATTGAATTGATAGCCTGAGAAGGAAAAGCTGTTCGTGACGGGATTTAACCTGACTGATTCACCGGATAAGTCAGGTGAAAACAATCATGACTGGAATGCGAATTTTGAGAAAAACGCATAATCGGGGCAAAAACAGATTTTCATCCGTCCGCATCTGGCGTAGCATGCACTTTTCACTGAATGAACGATGGGGGTAAATCAGCCAGAAACCATAGAACCGCTCTGGAAGCGGGCAGCCCGGAGAACCTGGCGAATCCTCTGTTTTGAACTGATCCCCATTCCCCGGAGAAAAAGAAACGCTGTGCAATCCTTCATCCTCAGTCTGGCCATTTCGCTCTGCATTTTTTACCTGATGCTCCTGCTTATTGCGGTGTTCTATTCGGACAAGATGATTTTTCCGGTACCCCCTTCGACCTATCGGGACAACAAGGACATCCTTCGCCTGCCCATGCCTGATGGCAGTACGGTCGCCGGGTTTTACCGTGAGATCCCCTCAGCCCGGGCGACCCTCCTCTATCATCATGGCAACGCGGAGGACCTCGGCGACCTGCGACCCTTTCTGCTCGATCTCCAGCGCAGGCTGCGCATCAACGTGATGGGCTACGATTATCCGGGCTATGGCACGAGCCAGGGACGACCCAGTGAGGGGGGTGTTTATGATTCGGCCGAGGCTGCCTACCGCTATCTGGTGGAGGAGCGGGGGATTTCACCTGAAACAATACTTCACTACGGGCGCTCACTCGGTGGCGGGCCAGCCATCCGGACGGCTGCACACCATCCCGCCGGTGGCGTGATTCTGGACAGCACCTTTGTCAGCACTTTCCGGGTCATGACGCGCTGGCCGCTGGTTCCCTGGGATAAATTTCCGAACCTTGCGATGATCGGAGACGTGGAATGCCCGGTCATGATCATCCACGGGAATGCGGACCAGACCGTACCTCTCTGGCATGCGGAAAAACTGCACTCCCGTCTCTCCAACCCCGGACCACTGGTCACGATTGATAAAGCCGGGCACAACAATTTGATTGATATTGCCGGGGAGCGTTATTGGGATGCCTTGGAGCAATTCATCCGCCAACATTTTCATGAATAAAAAACAATGCCTGGTCATACTCCACGATGGCGTGGAGGAAATGGAAGCCATCGCCCCGATTGATATCCTGCGCCGGGGAGATGTTGAAGTTACGGTGGCCTCGCGGGAGTTCCACCTGTTGGTCAAAGGTCGCAATGAGATCATGCTGAAAGCGGAAGTCCTGTTGGATGAGGCGCTGAAGACGGACTACGACTGCATCGTGGTTCCGGGTGGCCCCGGAGTAAAAAAAGTCCGGACCGACCGGCGGGTTTTGCAAGCACTGCAGAAGCAGCATGATGATAAGCGTTGGGTAGCCGCGATTTGTGCCGCCCCCCTTGTGCTCAAGGACGCTGGCATCCTTACGGGAAAGCAATACACCGGGCACGCCACGATAGCAAATGAACTCCCTGAGCTGGCCACTGCCCCGGTCGTGGTCGACGGTCTGATCGTCACCTCACAGGGGGCTGGAACCGCAACCGCCTTTGCTTTGAAACTACTGGAATGTCTGACCGGAGAAACGGTGGCAAACGAAGTGGCGCGAAGCATCCAATATCCCGCCCCCTAACCTATCAACCGCCTTGGCACCACCAGTAAGCCACCCTTGAATATTTCCCCTTTATCCTGTGTTTGAAGAAGAACATCCATTGCCCGGTTTCCGGACCCCCACTGAATCCTTTGTTTTCTGGCAACTGGCCATCATGCTCTGTGCCGGAGCCTGGCTCGCTTCGGGGACAACCCTCTGGGCGGCCTCCTTTCTCTTGGCCATGGGGTGGCTGACACCGTTTTTTGTAGGCATGCACCTGCACGGGGGCCTGGGACGGGACTCTCTTCCTTTTCCTTACTTCATCCTAGGCCTGCTCCCCTTCCTGCTCTCGGTTGTTATTCTGATCATCGGCGCTTTCTTTCCGTCGCTGGAAACCCTTGTGATCGGCTCACAGGATTACCTTGTACTGGAAGCTCCCGAATCCGCCTGGCTACCTACCCTCACTTTCACCGGCAATGCGGTGTTTTCAGTTTTTCTCACCGGTTCCCTGTTCATGGCGGCGCTGGGGATTCTGTTCATTGCCGATTCCCACCACATGCTGCGGCTGCTTCTGCTGTCCGGAGGAGTCAATGCCGCCCTACTCGCCGTGTTCGGCATGATGGGGGCTTTCTTCGAGTGGCAGAAAATCCTCTTCTTCATCACCCCAAGTGCTGAATTCTTTGCCACCTTCCCTTTGATGGAGCACTGGGGAGCCTTTGCACTGCTTTGGGTCTTTGTGCTTTGTGGCATCTCAGACCAGTGGATCCGGCGCGATGGTTTCGGCGTTTATCTCAGCCACGGCGGTATCTGGGTCTTTATTGCCACCCTTATTCTTTCGCTCTCCATTGTTTTTTACGGGACCCTTTTGCAACAAACGCTGCTCGCCCTCGGTCTGGGGGTCATTGCATTCTATAATGCCGAACCACCGGTCCGGCGGACAAGCAAGCATCCCTTTCTGAGGACCTGGGGCTTGCGTCTGCTCGCCCTTCTGTTCATCGGATTCGGCCTGTATTTGCCCGGACCTGCCATCATGAATGCGCTGGATGCAGAATCCACCGAACAGGTCACCTCTCCGAAATGGGATGAACGCAAAGCGTTGACCCGGGACAGTCTTAAAATGATTGAGGATCGTCCGCTCTTTGGCTGGGGTGCAGGATCCTATCCGGCCATCGCCTCGTTTTATCAGGAGTCGGATCTTGGGGATCGCTACTATGGCAGCCCCCGGTCCAGCCTGGCTCAGATGCTGGTGGAAAAAGGTCTAATCGGAAGCCTGCTATGGTGGGTACTACCCTGCGTCCTGCTGATCCTTTTCTACCGGCTACGTTTCCGGCGTGACCTGAGTTTCTACCTTTGGGGAGCAGTTCTCACCGCGATCATTCTGGGTATTTTTGAATTCCCTTTTCACAACCCGATTTTCCTCCTGTCCTTCTGGATCATTCTCATGACCGCTTACCGCTGGTCCAGGGTTGCGGTGACCCCCTCGGGCTTCTCCGCATCGAGCAATCTGGTCTTCAGTAAGTCAGAAGCGGTACAAAAAAAGTCCTGAGGGTACAGAATACACGGTGTGGCGGTTGCTTAATCCCAGAGTTCAGGTTGCCGGAGAGCATCGCGCTCACGGCTGTTGGCCGCGCTGGTTTGGATCAACCAAGGCAATCCCATATCAGTAAACCCGGGCTCCTCGCCCAAGCGCATCAACAACAGGGCAGAAGCAAGGGCATCGTACAGGGCGCAATGAAATTTCCGGCGATCCGCAGGACACCACTCCCGCGCACAGTCGGCCAAGCCTGACTCCAGACCAAAAATCCGGATTAGATTGCCCAGTTTGTAATCGGCAAGCCCCGGATAGACGGTGGAATACAATTGCAAAGTATCAATCCACGGCCCCCAGGAAGCCACCCTCCTTCCGGCAACATGAAAATCAGGAGAGTCCGGAGGGCAGGCCCATGTATTACGCAGCAAAGTGTCTTCGACGGACGCATGGTGCGCGGCAAAAGGACCGGACCGTCGCCATTGGGAAAACAAGGGGTACTCCTCCTCGAAAGCTAAACTATTCTCCGCCCGATCCTGTCCGATACCATGGAGAAGGAAATCCTGTCCGGAGATGGCTTCACGGGGACAACAAAAACGGGTATGCGACTCGACCACCTCACCCCCGCGCAAAATGACCACCCCGTACTCGACCACCCCCGTCCGGCGGTTGCCTTCAAAATCGATCACATGAATAGGTTGCTCTTTCCAGGACACGGTTGCAGCCTGCAGGATTCACCGGCTAGCGCAAAACGATTTTAATCCCTTTTCGCCAACAAGCCGGTGAGATATTCGATCTAACGGCTGAGCGCACGCTTCAAGATGAGATGGCCCAGGAATACAGGCAGTCCCAGCGGGCCGAGAAGCCAGCAAATCAGTAGCTCGACAGGGATCGCACGTATGCCCATCCGATGAGCCTCCCGGAAGAGCACCGTACCGAGAAAGAGGTTGAGTATCTGCAATTTACAGAGAGCGATGAGCCAGACAATCGGGTGCTGGACAAAACTCCGGCTGGCTTGAAATTCCACATTTTGCGGAACCGCAGGTACGCCGAGTTGCCAGAGAATATAGTAGAGGTAACCCAAGACACCCAACAACAGGACGGGGAAGAGGAAAGGGTTGGCCAGAGAACGGGTCCAGGGTTTTGACGGAAAAAACAGCATGAGCAGCCAGACCGGGGCGCTCATGAGCAAAACCAGCCAAAAAGCCTGATTCAACTCGGTTCGACCGAAGGTTTCTATCATCCAAACCGGCATCGTTTTGATGGGGCTTACCAACAGGGGCCGACCATGAATCTCAACAAGAGGAAATCATGACAATCAGGTTGTGGGATGCTCTTCCTGCAGTTTCAGATAAAGTTCGCGACTGATCCAGGCATCCGTGGCGGCATAGACCATCTGGGATTGGGTCAATTGCCGGCGGGCCCAGTTCGACACCTGAGCCCCTTTGGAAATCCTTATCCCCAACAAGAGTGCAGCCAGGCTGCGCAGACCTGTGTTACCGATCGACAATTTGCGGCTAATATTACTGATTTCGACAAAACCCGCTTCCTCGAAGTCCTGAATAGCTTTCAGCCGCTTGATATCGTCGTGCAGGGCCACTCCGACTTTGCTGATGGCTGGATTTTCCAGAATCCGGACCAACGCATCCAACCCTCCAATTCTCCCCAGTTGAAAAAGATACACCCCGTCCCCAGCTGCAAACTGCACGAGCGACGGAGGAAAGTTTTCTCCCTTGCGGAATGAAGGCCGGGATTCGGTGTCGAACCCGAGAATACTTTCCCGGCTCAACCGCTTCACCGCCTGCTCCGCAGCACTGGGTGTGGTTATCAGGTGGATCGTTCCTCCAAATTTGGCCAAAGGCAGTTTATTGATATCCTCTTTCGATATCTTCCTCAACTTATCTCCCTCTACGGGAACCGATGCTTTTGTGCCCTCCTCAGTCATTCAGGATGGAGTATCAAAGGAGCACGCGTTGATAAGGCAATGTGAAAACCTGACAAAATGAGGATCTGCCCCCTGTCGGCGCCTCTGATCGTAAAAGTATGGATTTCCCGATGTTTTTCATTGCGGGGATGCTAAAGTCTCCTTTCTATGGCGACCCCAATGGCAGGTAATAGAACAGGTGTTCTCGCTTTGGAAGACGGTAGCGTTTTCCGGGGCTTTTCTTTTGGCGCAGCCAAGACCGTTGTCGGTGAGGCTGTTTTTAACACGTCCATGACAGGCTATCAGGAGATCGTCACCGATCCTTCCTACTTCGGCCAGATTGTCACCATGACCTCTCCCCAGATAGGGAACTATGGCGTCAATCCGGAAGATGAGGAATCCGACAGCCCCAAAATCGCCGCACTGATCGTACGCGAACTTTCTCCGGTCACCAGCAGCTGGCGATCGACACTTAGTCTGAGTGATTACCTCGGAAAGTACGGGATTCCCGGGATACAGGGGGTCGACACCCGCGCCATCACCAAACGCCTCCGCGTCCACGGTGCGATGAAGGCCTGCCTTAGCACTGAAGACATCAGCGACGAGGAGGCAATTCGCCGTGCCCGCGAGTGGTCCGGGTTGATTGGCGTGGATTATGTCAAGGAAGTTACCTGTACGGAAGCTTACGAATTTGATCCGGACAAGTCCCTCTCGGTCCCTTTCAGTGTACCGGGCACAACCTTGAAACCGGAGGAAGTCGATCGCCCGGTCCACAAGCTTGCCGCCTTTGATTTTGGCGCCAAAAAATCCATACTCAAGCGTTTGCGCTACCACGGGTTCGAGGTTCACGTGCTTCCATCCCGTGCCACCTTTGAGGACGTGCAAAAACTGAATCCGGACGGGGTCTTTCTCAGCAATGGACCAGGTGACCCTGCCGCACTCTCCTACGCGCACAAGACCGTCGCCAAAATCATTGAGCATTATCCCACTTTCGGAATCTGTTTGGGACACCAGATCATCACCCACGCACTCGGTGCTTCCACGTATAAGTTGAAATTCGGACACCGGGGCGGCAACCAACCGGTGAAGAACCTCGAGAGCGGGTATGTTTACATCACCGCCCAAAACCACGGGTTTGCCTCCAATTCAGAGGAACTCGAAAGCAAGGGAGCGATTGTGACAGAGGTCAATCTCAACGACAACACCTGTGCAGGCATACGGATCAAAGATAAACCCGTTTTCAGCGTGCAGTACCACTCCGAAGCAGGACCTGGCCCGAATGACACCGATCACAACTTCAAGCATTTCCACGACATCATTACAGCGATCAAGAAGAAGCGCTGAAAACGCCTTCAGTTCATTGCGATCTGATCGTCGTCCATACCGCCCCTGAGTCTTTTATCGATGATCAATTCCTCGTTCTGACGCTGCATGTGATCCAGAAAACGTTGAAAACGTTTGCGCGCATCCAGGGTTTCCAAGAGTTGCTGCTTAATCCTCATATCATGACAGAGGGTGAAGACGGAAAGGTCCAGAAAGACTTCAGGATCCTGCAGTGATTCAAGAAAATGAAGGACTTCGTCCGGCACATCGTCCCCCAGTTTTGAGCGGGTGTGCAAAATCCGGACCAGTTTCTTGCGCAGCGCGTTCAGCTGTGCGGATGTCGCACCCGTTGTGGTCAATAAAGGCTCAATCCGGGCCATCCGGTAGGGTTCCTCCCGGAGGATCTGCTTGAAACGGACGCGGAGCAAGCCCTGCACAATGAGATTGGAAGTTCCCTCATCACTCTGATGGCTGGCCCGGACCACACCGACTGAAGCGACCGGATAAGGACTCTCGAATTCTCCTGTCGCATGATCTTTTTCCAGATCTTGCCCCGCCACGACAAAAAGACGGTCGCCGTCCAACACATCCTCCAGCATTTTCCTGTACCGGGGTTCGTAGATATGCAGAGGCAGAATGGCTTGTGGAAAAAGGACCACATTATCCAAAGTCATCACCGGAATTTCCGCCGGAACTGATATTTCGATCGACATAAGAAAAAGCTAACCACATTCCCCCGGAAGTCCAGAAGGGATGAAACACCGAACACCGTTGGAGCTACAAGTCCCGGCTTCAGCCGGTTATCATACAGGTCAGAGGGGACCGACTGAAGGGCGGAACTTGCTCCAGCCAAAACGCTCAGATAAAATGCCCCATCGGCTCCGATGGCGCTCTTCCGGAAGATCGTTTCTCGACTCAAGGAAGGATAACGCCTAAACAGATATTATGAAAGAGTCTGTCTGTATCGGTTTGACCACGCTCGATAAAAAAACGGATGCCAATGAACTGGCGTTTCAGTTGGTGCAGCAAAAACTGGTGGCCTGCGCCCAGGTTGAGGGCCCCCTGAAATCCTTTTACCATTGGCAGGGGGCCTTACAGGAAGAAACCGAATACCGCGTTGTCCTGAAATTCCCGACTCCACAGACCGCAACCGTCACTCAAGCTCTACAAAAGCTTCATCCTTACGAGAACCCGCAATGGATCGTTCTTGAATCAACAGATACCCTGCCCGCCTATGCCCAATGGGTGCATGACTCCATAAGAACTGGATCTTCGCATTGACCCACCGACAAACTTGCTCTTATTTGAGGATACATGTCCGACTACGCCTCTATTCCTGTTTCACAGCGTCACTCTGTTCAGGTCCCTGAGGAATACATGGCATTTATCGAGGACGCTCCCGGCAGCGATTTTATTCTGAGAACAGTGGCCAGCAGGAAGGCCGGCGAGATGCCTCTCATGACAGCTGAAATTGTGATCGCCGGACGCGAAACGCGCGAAACCTTTCCTCTGGCGGCAGAGTATCCACTTCACTTCCGTAAGAGTTATTTTCCGGGACGCTTGCATGGGGATACCCAGGTGGAGTTTGAGCGCCAGCAACAGGCCAGTGCTATCATCGGCGTACCGATGCCGATCGGACACACGCCGCGCAGTTTCCGCAGCTGCTTCATTCCGGGCAAATCCTATTCACGCCTGTCCCCTTTTGGTCGTGAACCGGAGGAACAGAATATACCCCTGGCCCATGAATTGCCCTCCACCAGTGCCATTGGACTGTGGAAATTACTGGAGAATGCCTTCTCACTCCTGTCAAAACTGCACGCAGGGGGGATTGCCCATGGCGATGCCGAACTCCATAATTTCATTGTCTGCCTTTCTCCACTTGAATTATTCCTGATTGATTTTGAAAATGCCGTGGATAAAGGTGCCCTCAGCAAGGAGGAATGGACGGCTTACTGTGAAAAAGACCTGCTACCTCTGGTAAAGGAGGCTGTTTATTTGCAATGCGCTCTCGGACGACAACCAGGAGAACTGGGTGATTACACCTGGGAATACATGCGGACAGCAGTCCTGAATCCGGATCGATTCAGGAGAGAGATCGCCAGCCAGAGCGCCATCCGGGCCTGAGTTCTCCCTACTGTTACCCAGGGTAGCATACCGCCTCCCGGGATTATCGAGAAAACTTATAATCGAGACGGGGCCCTCAATAGCATAAGCTCAGGTTCTACTCCCGAACAATGCGGTTCCAACTCTTATGAGGGTGCTTCCCTCCGCCACCGCTTCTTCCAGGTCGTCACTCATACCCATGGAAAGCTCAGGCAGCTTTGTCTGAAATTGCGTCTCCAACTGGTCGCGCAACACCCTTAAATTGGCAAAGCAGGAGCGGGCAACCGACTTGTCCTCCGAAAGAGGGGCTATGGTCATAAGCCCCTCTACCTGCAGCGAGGTCTCACCCAAGGCCTTTTCAAGCAAGCCATGCGCCTCTTCCGGCTCAGCCCCGAACTTGGCCGGATCCCGTCCGGCATTGATTTGCAGAAGGATTCGCTGAACCTTGCCTGCCTCCCGTGCGGCCTGTGCCAGTTTGCTTATCAGTTTGATGGAATCAACAGACTGAATACGGTCAAAATGCTCCACAGCCAAACGTGCTTTGTTACTTTGCAGATGCCCAATCAGCTCCCAACCAATGCTCTCTCCGCACTGTGACCGCTTATCCATCGCCTCCTGAACACGGTTTTCCCCCACGGCCTTAAACCCATAACGATGGGCAAAAAGAACGGCTTCGACCGGGTGCGTCTTGGTCACGGGAAGGATCCCGACCGCCCCTGCCGGCCGCCCACAACATCTACTTATTTCAGCCAGTCTGGACTCCAACTGCTGGCATTGTTCCCTAAAGCTTTCGTAATGTTTCATTTTTAATAAGTTTAGCTAAATTTATTCTTGCATTAGAATAAGAACAGGTTATCGATGTCTTTATGCACATTGAAAACTTAAAAATCTTCTCGGATCTGGTTGAGAGCCAGAGCTTCTCCCGTGCGGCCAAATTGAATGGCATCACCCAATCTGCGGTCAGTCAGCAGCTTCGTGCGATGGAAAAGCATTTCAGCGTTTTGATCGTAGACCGCAGCCAGAAGCAGTTCAGACTGACCCGTGAGGGGTCTAAGCTCTATGATTCCTCGAAGGATATCCTTCATCTTTACGACAAGTTGATGAGTGAGTTGCAGGAGATGAAAAAGGTCATTAGCGGAACGATTCACCTGTCGACGATTTACAGTATCGGTCTGCACGAGTTACCGCCATACGTTAAGAAATTCATGCAGGATTACCCCTCTGTCAATGTCAGGGTTGAGTATCGACGCTCGAATCTTGTTTATGAGGATGTGCTGCACAACGCCGTGGATCTGGGGTTGGTCGCTTATCCAGTCAAAACACGGCAGATCGAAACAATTCCCTTCATGGAGGATAGGCTGGTGGTGATCTGCAGCAACAACCACCCCTTGGCCAATGAGACTGAAATCGATCTGAGGGAACTCTCAAACCAGCGCTTCATCGGTTTTGAGCAGGACATTCCGACCCGGAAGGCAACAGATGTTATCTTCAAGGAACTGAAGCTGGATGTGGAACCGGTCATGGAATTTGACAACATCGAAACGGTTAAACGTGCCGTTGAGATTGACGCGGGGATCGCAATTGTTCCGGCCACCACGGTGATGCAGGAGGTCAAGCAGGGATTAATCCGGGAAATCCGTATCAAAGGAAAGCAAATCACCCGTCCGCTTGCCATAATCATGAGGAAGGGCCGGGTGCTGACTCCTGCCATGAAGAAATTCGTTCACCTGCTCACTTCCACCGATCTGGTGAAACTTCCGCCGCATGAAGACAAAGTAGAGGCAACTTTAGAAGAATCCTGACTTTTTTACAGAAACTTGTTGAATCGACTCTATTTTCCAGCATGGTCTGCCGCAATGTTTGTAAATAGAATCATTGCGGCAATTATGGCCATTGCCTTCTGCAGTGGCTTACTCCGCGCGGATACATTGATATTTCCGAATGGCGACCGTCTGACGGGTACGATCCTTGAGCTGACCGCAGAAACAATACAGTTCGAGTCTCCACTCTTCGGTGAAATGAGTATCCCGGCTGAAGGTGTCACGGTTGAGGGTGCCTCCGTATCGGTCGACTCTGCTGATGAAGCAGCCGCAGCCATTCTGGCGGATACGGACATTCCCCCTCCACCTGAGGAGGCCGGAACCGCAGAGTCCGAAGCAGAAGCAGAGTCCGAAACAGAAGCAGAGTCCGAAACAGAAAAGGAAGCCACAAAGGAGGAGGACGCGATTGCGCGTTTCAATGCAGGCGTAGACCGTGCACGGGATTATTTTAATTACATTGTTCCCCCCGGTTGGACAGGGCGCATTACCTTTGGTGTGGCCTTTACCGAAACCAATACATCCTCCGAAGACTGGAATCTGGGAATCCGGGCGGCAAAAGATTCAGGTAAGAACCACTATTCGATGTCGGCTTACTACCAGTACAAGATCACTACCCAGACAACGGGGGCAGTGAATCGGCAAGTGGATAAGTGGGGCGGCGACTTTACTTATAAAAGAGATATCAGCAGGCGTTGGTTCTTTCAGTCAACCAGCAGCTACTTATCCGACCAGGTTAAAGACATCCGCCATCAAGCCACCCAAAGTTTGGGTATGGGGTATAAGATTTTCGACCGGGAACGGATTCAACTTTCCGTAACTCCGGCGGCCAGTCTCCAGTATAAGGACGCCGGCGGAGTTTCCGAAAAATGGATCGGTTATGCGACACTCTTCGAAACCCTGACCTATCACTTCAACAGCATCATGCGTCTTGAGCAAACCGCCGATTTCAGCATGGATCCGGGCGACACTAACCGTTACCTGTATAATTTCAAGGCAGCCTTCATTTCCAAACTAAGCGACTGGATCGAGTCCAGCCTCAGCTACGAGGTCAATTACGATAACACGGTTGGCGGCGGTCGCCCGCGCAATGAGGAGAAAATTGTTTTTGCCCTGGGAGTCCCCTTCTGAGGGGACTTTTGATTAGCCCATGCCACACGGTCCGGAGCACAATAACAGAAATCCTTCCCATGGCTAAGACGCGAATCGGTCTTTTCGGGGGTAGTTTTGATCCCATTCATAACGGTCATCTTATCCTTGCCCTGGATGTCATGGAAACGGCACGCTTGGATCAGGTTTGTTTTATTCCGGCCGCCCGTTCACCGCTAAAAGACGGCACTCCCCATGCCAGCGGGAAACAACGACTGGCGATGTTAAATCTGGCACTCAAGCATCATTCTTACTTCAAAGTGGATTCCAGGGAAATTCAGGCCGGGGGCACCAGCTACACTTACAGAACGTTGCAGGAAATCCACCGGGAAGAACCGGAGGCCGATCTTTTTTTTATTTTGGGGGCGGATCAAGTAGCGCAACTTCAGGATTGGAAGCATCCCGAAATACTACATCAACTTGCCACCTTCATCGGACTGGAGAGGCCCGGAGAGATGCTACGATGGCCGGATAGTATTCCAACCAGCAGACGCATGGCAGTACCAGCCCGCCTGCTTCAAATAAGCTCCACCGAAATCAGGCAACGGATCCGGGAAGGGCGCCACCCCGGATTTTTCTTGCCCTCACCTGTTGCCGATTTTATTAGAAAAGAACGATTATACCAGACCTGACCACATTCCCAACAAACACTCAAAGCACCGTAAAGGCACATCCTATAGCATGCCAAAACAGGAACTATCTTCCGCTATCGAAACTCAAATCGCCCTTATTTGCCGCACCTTGGACGACAAGAAGGCAAAACATATACAGGTCCTGGATGTCCGGGAGGTATCATCGATTACCGATTTTATCATTCTAGCCAGTGGCAATTCCGAGCCGCAACTACGCGCCCTGCGAGTCGCTTTGGAAAAGGTGGTGGATGAAGCCAACATACCAATTCTCGGAATGGAAACCTCCAACGAATCCGGCTGGATCGTTGTCGATTGCTTCGACATCATGATTCATGTTTTTCTACCCGAAGTCCGTGAGTTGTTCCGTCTCGATACACTGTGGAAAGATGGTGAACCGCTCCCGGTTGACCGTTTTCTGGAGGCATCTGTGGCGTCATCCCACCAATAACAGGCCCCCTCCTGCCGATGGAGCCCGCTTACTCCCAACTCCATGCGCATTATTCTTCCTTCCCTGTTGCGGAAGCCTCTTGAGAAAGCACTCTTGGATCGCCTTCGGGCGGATGGGCGCCCCTTACCGGATTTCAGTTTGCCAAAGGGTGAACCCGCTTTGATTGGACCCGACTCTGTCTCATGGCAGGTATTCAAAAGCCCGATAGCACTGCTCCTCGGGGGCATCACTGCAGTCATCCTTGAACTGGCAGAACCCCGCATACGGACAGGGGTATGGGAATTCACCACTTTCCGCTCGGAACCCATGAAACGTATGCAGCGGACAGGTCTGGCCGCGATGATGACGGTCTATGGCCCGCGTAGTCAGGCAGAAGCGATGATTGGCCACATTGTTAAAATGCACGAGCGCGTCCGCGGTCAAACGCCCGATGGAGTCTCTTACCACGCCAATGATCCGGAATTGCTTCGTTGGGTCCACGCCACTGCCCTTTTCGGATTTCTCCAAGCCTACCACCGCTTTGTTCGCCCCTTGAGTGAGGAGGAGCGTAACCGTTTTTATGCGGAAGGTGCCCCCGTGGCGGAGCTGTATGGAGCAACAGGAGCCCCGACTTCGGAAAAAGAATTTCAGCAACTTTTCGCTGCCATGGAGCCCAAGTTGGTCCCTTCGGAGATCCTCCTCGAATTCCTGCAAATCGTTCGCCGTGTCCCTGTCCTACCCCTTCCCTTGCGGCCAATGACCGGTATGTTTGTCCGGGCTGCACTCGAAATGGTCCCCGCCTCGACCAGGGAAAAAACCCGCATTCAGCACTTGAAGCGACTCCATCCGCTTGAGTATCGACTCATCAAGAGTTCCGCTTCTATCGCTGACCGCATTCTTCTCCACACCCACCCTGCGGTTCAAGCCTGTCTTCGCCTGAATCTACCGGCAGATTACTTGTACCACCGCAGGTAAACCGGAGCTGCTGGGCGACATCTAAACAATCACTGCAAGCTGTCCAAGCTTCGGGGCCAGCTCAGCTTTTATTGCCGTCCAAATAGGGCTCTGGATACCAACGTTGCAGGCATTCGGGTATGCGGACACGCCCGTCTTCCTGAAGGTTGTTTTCCAACAAGGCCGCAAGGACACGCGGAACCGCCAGGCCGGAGCCATTCAAGGTGTGAACAATTTCAGCCTTCCCTCCCCCTTCCGGGCGGAAGCGAATGCCCGCCCGGCGAGCCTGAAAGTCGGTAAAATTGGAGCAACTGGAGACCTCCAGCCAACGCTTCTGCCCTCCGGCCCAGACTTCGAGGTCATACTGTTTGGCGTGCGGGAACCCGATATCACCGCTACACATCAAAAGAACACGATAGGGTAAACCGAGCTTTTGCAGGAGCTGCTCCGCGTTCACCCGCAATTTATCCAGTTCTTCAAAACTCTTTTCCGGATGTACCCACTTGACGAGTTCCACTTTATCGAACTGGTGCAAGCGGTTGAGCCCCCGCACGTGTTTTCCCCAACTCCCGGCCTCACGGCGGAAACAGGGGGTATAGGCGCAGCGGTACACCGGCAGTTGGCTTTCCTCCAGAATTTCATCCCGGAAAAAGTTCGTTACCGGCACCTCGGCAGTCGGGATGAGGTACAGATCATCCACACCGGCATGATACATCTGACCTTCCTTGTCAGGCAATTGACCGGTTGCCGTGGCGCTGGCTGCATTAACCAGAATCGGAGGCAGGACCTCCTCGTAACCGGCAAGCCGGGCCTCTTCGAGGAAAAACTGGATCAATGCCCGGACGAGACGCGCCATATCGCCCACATAAAAGGGGAAACCGGCACCGGTTGCCTTGACGCCACGCTCAAAGTCAATCAGTTGAGAAAACCACGGGATATCCCAATGGGGAAGAGCCGACGGCGATACCTCCGTGACCTCACCCCAGGTTGCAAGCACCTGGTTGTCTTCCTCTGTTTTACCAACCGGAACACTGTCATCCGGAAGGTTGGGAATACTGAGAACCAAACTTTTCCAACGCTGCTCACACTCCGAAGCCATAGACTCCAGGGCCTTAACCTCAGCGGCAACCCCCTTCATCTCGGTCACCTTGGCCTGAAATTCAGGGGAACTCTTGGGCAATTTAGCCATTTCCTGATTCACCGCTTTCTGAGCCGCACGCTTGGCCTCCGCAGCAGCAATGGCATTCCGCCGCTGTTCATCAGCCTCCAGCAACGCATCCCATTCAACACGGAATTTCTTTTTGCCCACCGCCTCACGCAGGCGGTCCGGCTGTTCACGGAGAAGTTTGATATCAATCATGGCATTAAAACAGAAAGGGAAACGACCAGATAAAGCCTATAACCAAGTGCGAGTAAACCCCGAATCTTCAATTAATCGGCCAACCGTGGTCCGAAATTTCCAGTGTAAGTGCAGCTCTCAAAAGGAATAGCTGTTTGGGCTCCGATAGATTCCACCAGTCCGGGAAACAGGGCCACCCAGAAAAAAGAAAGTAAGGCCACACCCCAACCTGCCCGTCGGGCCAGATCCATCAGCAGAAGAATAAGTCGCCAGCCCATACCATTATATGTAACCCAAAGTCCCACCCCTGGCTTCAATCCTTGAATGATGCTGCCTCCTCATTTGTAAAATATCTATAAAAACGGTTCTCAGTCCCTGAAAGATCTTTCAACACTTGTGAATGGGGTTAATAATTGACTATTAAAATTAGGGCCATTTGGCAATATACGGATAGGGCCATTTGACACCACTAGCAGTCATGCAAAAACACCGCCATTCCGTCACCGGACACCATCACGCTGGATTTTCTCTAGTGGAGATCATGATTGCGATGGTCATCTTTACCATGCTCGCCCTTGGAATCACCGGAACGGTCATTCAAAGCCAACGTATTGCCCAGAACAATATCCTCAGCAACACCGCCTATACCGTGGTTCAGGGTTACCTTGAACAACTAAAGACCATCAGTTCGGGAGAGATTGAAGCTGCCCTTCTGGCCCCGGCCACTGTTCCACTCAGAACCCGGAGTATCTCGGCGCTGGGAAGCGGCAACGAGACCCAAGTCGACGATTTTCTCTATCTCAACGGGTTCAATGCCAAAGAAATTCTGATTGACTTACAGGAAAAGCCCAACGTTCCCCCCAGGGAAATCGTCATGCATCTATGGGTGGATCTGAATATCGAGCCCTCGCCCCCGGGTACAGGACGTTATTACCGGATAACCATCGATTTTGATTACGAAGTGCGCGGCATGCGCCGACCGCCAACCCGGGAAGCCCTTTGCTGGGTTAGAACAGGGCTTGGCCAGTATCAACAGGAAACCCGAAGCCTCTCGGGCTCCGGTCGCCTGCATTCGCTACGTTTAACCCAATCAGCAGTCAATGAAAGCTAAACTTCCCCACAGAAAGCATTCCGGCTATACCCTCGTTGAAGCCGTGATTGCGGTGAGCTTGTTGTCCATGGCCATGGTCGGAATCATGGCATTCTCCACCGAATCCACCCGCAACCTGTTTGTTAATGAGCAAAAAAATCTGATTAACAAAGACATACGCATGCTTACCAGCCAGATGTCCCATGACGCACGTCAGGCCAATTACTTCCTTCTTTATTCCAGCTACAACACCAGCGACCGGAATGCGCCGGAGGACAGACGGACCGAGGGGCAATCAGGCGATTTTATGGTACTGGTTTATCAGGGGGATCCTGTAATCCAAATCGTCAACGGTGTTGGCAACATCAACGACCCTCTGCCAGTTGAACGTCTCGTAGGCTATTACCGGGCTGCCGATCCCAATGTAACAGGCAGCCTTGGCCCTGTGAGGCGTTTTGATATCACCATCAGTGGCAGTGACCGCTTTAGACCTGTGGAAGAGATTTTGCCTGCATACACTGACATGCATACCCACCCCACAGTGCTGGAGCTTTCCCAAGGATTGGCCGACGGTCGCCTGTTCTACAACTACCGTGCCCGCAGCGTGATGGTCAACGGCAAGATCGTTCACGGCGTGGCCGCCAAAAGAGTCACCGATACCTATAACTTCACTATTTCACCCCGAGGCTGATCTTATGAAAACACTCCCTGTCACTCCATCCCATCGGCATTCTTACCATCAGAATGCAGAAGCTGGAAGCGCAATTCTGGCGGTCATTATAGTCACTTTTATCGCTTCCGCTGTCGCCGCCAGTCTCCTAAGACTCGGACTCCACGAGCAGCGCCTGAACCATCGTCATTTTACGAACCTTCAGGTTAGGAATGCCACCGAATCTGTCATTGAACTCGGTATGGCCCAACTACAGCACCGGTGGCAAACCCAAACCAATTTCACGAACAATGAACTCTCACCCGACATCAATCCCCTGACTATTCCCCAGAGCTTCCAGGACCACTGGGACTATGAGGGATCCAGGGTTAATAACAGCTCGTTTGAGCTGTTCGGTGGAGTCATTCCGGAAAATACCGTTCGTCTTTATGTCGATCCCGATGACCCGGCCAACCAGTTTGATCCACAGCGTGGCAACAGGATACTTGTTCGCGATGTCAATATCTACGCCAAGGTGGAATCCACATCCATGGGAGGGCATGTACAAAGTGCTTACGCCATTCAACGCTTTCAGTTGAGAGATGCGCCCCTCTTCTCTTATGCCGTCTTCTACAACATGGACCTTGAGTTTCATCCGGGTCCCCAAATGACCATGTCGGGGCCGGTTCATGCCAATGGCAATATCTGGGTGGTCGCCAAAAGTGACCTGGTTTTCAACGGACTTGTAACCACGTCCGGCAATTTCCACGTGGGAATGATGCGAACCCCCTATCAGACAAACTGGAGCGGCTTCAGTGGGGAGTCTGACCAGACGGGGACCAAAGTATGGATACGCAATGACCGCAATTCAGGCACCCAGTTTGACGGCTTGTATTACTCTAATCCCTATAAGGGCAGTGGCCCAACAAACAGATCATCCAGTTACTGGGACAGCCGTTCATACCATAGCATAGACGCGAATGGCAATGTCACCCACAATGATTTTGGGAGTTCAGGATTTACTACCTGGCGCGAATTCGCCTCCGAGCGCTGGCGCGGCAACCTGCAAACGGGGAGTCACAACACCCCCAAACTGAACCCCGTCGGCTTCCAGGACTATGTCGCAGACCACGACAATCCATCCGGGCAGGCATTGAATTACGGTTATGCCATCATCGAGCCAACGATGCCCGCCATAGACCCGGCCAACCCGGGCTTTGTCAACCCTTTCCATAAGGGAGCTGCGGAAACCGAAAAGTTTGCACATAAGGCCGGCCTCACGGTGAGGATTCATTACGACGATGGAAGCACGCCTATCCCGGCCCATGCGCAGCCGATCCTGACCTACCACAACAATCCCCAGCATGGGAGCCGCCAGGAAACGGGCTACTACGTATCTCTTCATAAAATAAGCCGTACCAACCCCCATGATCACAGCTCCACGAACTACACCAGCCATGCACTTCCCAGGAAACTACCCGATGGTTCGGTAGAACTCGACTCGAATGGGAATCCGGTCCTCTATACCGTCAATGAAGTCCAGTATGAGGATGTGGAATTAAACCATACCCACCTCAAGCGGATCTTCGCGGCACGCCCTTACAGTGAGACCACATCACATGGAAACACAACAGTTACATCGGGTATGAAAGAACAGAGACTGAACGTCACGATGGATCTCATCGAAATGAATATCGGCAACCTCAAGAGTGTCCTTGAACAGGGTCAGGGTGTTCACGGCATCTGGCAACATCAGGGTGGACATTCAACCTACAATCCCTCGGACGAATTCAACGGCATCATCTATGTTGAATTTCCAACCCAGGCGGACCCGAACCGCGAGGACCGTATCGTTACCGCCACCAGCACCATGCGTGGCAGCCACTATCCCGGCCTGTTGCTGAGCAACGCCACGGCCATACCCAACCCGTCCTACAACCAAACTTCAGGACGTGATGCCGGCTTTACCCTCGCCACCAATCAAAGCATGTATGTTAAAGGTCACTACAATGCCGACGGTAACATCAACACCGGAAACTCAACTTCATCAGACAATTCTCTTTCCCCGGATCCCCCAGCCGCACTCGCGGCAGATGCCATCACCATGCTTTCAGATAATTTTAATTTTACTGCCTCTCATCTCAGCAAAAATGATGGCAAGGCTAGTTTCACCGAGTTTAATGCCGCCGTTATCACGGGGTTAACTCCCACCAACAAGGGCGGTCAGGCCGTAAGTTCCGGCGGCAACCACAACCTTATCCGTTTTCTTGAGGATTGGAGCAATGTTACGTTCCGCTACCGTGGATCCATGGTTGCCCTCTACGAAAGTGAGGTCGCTACCGGCGGCTACACTGGCAGTTGTTTTAGCCCTCCCAATCGCCAATGGGGCTTTTTCAATCAATTTGCCAACGGTATTTACCCCCCGGGAACCCCCAATGTAAGATCCTTCCGCAAACTGGGATTCCGCTTCCTGAGCGCTCAGGAGTACCAACAGGCAATCAATGCCCTCCAAACATCAGGGTGGACCAATCAGGGCTGAAAATTCTGCCCGGTCTATTTGTTACCAAGCCGAAAGCTTTACATTTGAAGTGAATCCTTCCATAGTGGCAGTTTCGCCGGTGGCAGCCGGTGTAATTTGCCTATGGTTTCCACCTCCCAACTCACTTACCAATTCTTTGGCCAGTCCGACCGTGGACTGACACGCAGCGAAAACGAGGATGCGCTCCTCCTGGATCCAGACTGCGGCTTGTTTGCCGTGGCCGATGGTCTCGGCGGCCTGCCGGAGGGAGCCCTTGCCAGCGAGCTGGCTGTCGATATTTTACGGAAAACCATTCGAAAAACCGACAACTCCGTTGCCCCCGACTTTGAGTCCGTTTTCCAAGTCGTCAACCGTCAGGTGTTTGCGGAAGGCAAAATCCAGAGTCTCGAACTGGGAATCGGCACCACGCTCAGTGCACTTCAGCTCAAAGGGGATATCATTTACATCGGTCATGTTGGAGATAGTGGCATCACCCTCTACCGGGGAGACCAACGCCCCGTTGACCTGACTAAAGACCATACCATGGCTCAGGACATGCTCGATCGCCTCCGTCCGGGAGAACACGCCTACATCCCCGAGTATTTTCACCATACACTGACCCGCTGTATCGGCCAAATGGTTTCACTCCAATGCGACACCTTCCAGCAACAGGTGAAGTCCGGTGACCGGATTCTGCTCTACACCGACGGGGTCACCAAAACGATCAAAGCCGATGAAATGTGGTCCCGCGTCCGTGATTTTATCGATCCACAGCCTTTTGTTGAATGGATCATAAAGGAAGCCAACGCACGCGGTGGTCCGGACAATGTCACGGCAATTGCCCTCTTCATTGATTAACAGCGCTCTTTTTTATCATCATGCACTCAGATATCGTTCGGCAGCGTTTGGAAAAAGATCCCCACAATCCCCTTTTCCATTTCAGTCTGGGGCAAGTCCTCTTTCAGGAAGGGCAATGGGAAGAAGCCTGTGAGCACCTGAACTACTGTGTTTCCAGCCGTAAAGACTGGATGATGCCCCGCATCCTGCTCGGAAAAGCGTTGCTCGAACTTGAACGGCCTCAGGATGCCAGGCCCATCCTGGAAGAGGCCCTGCAACTTGCCATTGAGCAAAACCACGAAGATCCTGCGGAGGAACTCCGTGCGATTCTCAACGGCCTGCATTAAGATCCCAAGGCAAAATCTCACTATCAGTCAGTATCCGGATAGATTAAAGCCACATCAGGGAAATAGGTTTTGTAGCGTGAAATATCTCTCGTCAGAATAGGGCTAGCCAAAACGTCTGCTTGAGCACCAATGAAGAAATCCGCCAGAGGAGAGGTCTGGACACCTCCTCTTTGCTGGTATTTCACGAATGCCTTGGCAGCAAGGAAAAGCGCCTGTCGCGGCAATTCAACAAACTGAATGGAAAGTGCGGTCATAATCTGGTCGACTTCAGCAGGCGACTCCGCCCCGGCGCACAACTCCGCATAAATGACAGGATTGATAAACAACCCCTCCGCCCGGTACCGGTTCATTTCCCTATCAGACCAATCACCCCAACTAACATCGTCATAGACCACGTCAAGAATGACATTACTATCCACCAGGACCGGCATAATCCATTACTCTCCACGCAAGGTTTCCATCAAGGCATCTGTACTGCCTCGCCCGGACCACAATCCCCTCGCCTTCGACCGGTAACCGGAGGTGGCAGATAACTTTTCTGCCGGTGTATGCTCGTAAGCCATCAATGCATTTGTCAGTATTGCCCGTGCTTCCGCCTCCATCGAATGCCCCTTTGCCGCAGCCCGAAGACGAAGTTTCCGCTTCACCGGAGCCGCCAGCTTTCGGATTGTTAATGTGGTTTCTTTCATAAAAAAACAACATGCAATGAATGCGTTGCTGTCAATGCCGAATGGTTGTCGGCCTGCGCTTCAGGCCACCCCGCCAAGGTAAATGACCTGGCCGGTGATGAAATCACTTTCTGGCCGCAGGAAAAAATCGATGACATTCAGGATATCTTCGGGAGTACCGAAACGGGGAATAGCCTGTTGCCGCAATAATGCATCCATTTTCTCCTTGGGGACCCCCTTGATCAAATCCGGATCCACCGGGGTGGGCCCGACGGCATTGACGGTAATCCCCAGCGGCCCCAGTTCCCGGGCCGTGATTCGGGTCATGGATTCAATGGCCGCTTTACTGGCGGCATAGAGCGCCTCCCCTTCAAGTCTCAGGGGTACTGCTACAGTGGAAAAATTAACGATCTTCCCCCCCTTGTTTTTGCGCATGAGTTTGGCGGCTTCCCGCAGACAATAAAAGCTGCCGAGTACATTGGTTTCAAAAATACGCCTGGCGGTGCTTCCCGGGCTCAGCAGGACATGGTTCATGGAAGCGATTCCGGCATTGTTCAAAAGAACATCCAAAGTATCATATTGCCGGGCAACCGAACGCATCATCGCCACCACCGCTTTTTCATCACCCACATCAAGAGTGAAATGAACATAATGCGGGTGTTCCCATAAATGTGACTTCCGGCTGCACCCCACCACACGCCAGCCTGCCTCCAGATAATGGTGGGCCATCGCCTGGCCAATCCCCCGGCGGGTTCCGGTGATCAGCATGGTCCTCATTACGATTCCTCCTTAAGCAGGGTCTCAATGTAGTCCACCAGACTCCCCACCCTGCGGAACGGAGAGCGGGTCTGGCTCATCGCCCGCTCGTCAGCAAGAATGATGTCTTTACCGAGCTCAGAGGAAATACTGTCCTCGATGTCGGCAATCAGGTTCACCAGCGCGATACTGTCCAGGCCGGACTTCGCCCCGTAAAGACGCGTTTCCTCATCCGGTTTGACCGCCAGCTCAAGTCCCATATCCTCCGCCAATCCGGTGTAGGCAGAAAGCACAATCTGGGTGATGTCTTCACGCATACCGTTGAGACAAGCAGGCTGCCGTCCTCTGTCAACGACGGAAACCGGCCCGGGGCTAGAAGAGTTGACACCCTGACACCCATTCAAGAGTCTGAGTCGTTAGCTTGGGCAGTCCCCCCCCTAGCTGGGGAATACAGCGAAACCGTCAAACACACATGAAGCAAAAACAACTGGAAGATATCGCCAAGATCGTCGTCACGGCGGATCAAATTCAGCATCGCCTGAAAGAACTCGGGGAAGCGATTACCCGAACCTACCGCGAGCAAAACATTGAGGAGATCACCGCGGTTTGCATCACCAACGGCTCGATTCTCTTTGCCGCTGATCTGGTGCGCCACATTGACCTGTATACCCGGATCGACTGCATTCGTGTGTCCTCCTATCAGGACGACACCAAACCGATAACCGAACCGGAAATCATCGACAATATCCGGGTTCAGATTGAATCCAGCCATGTTCTCCTGATCGACGATATTCTGGATACCGGCCGGACCCTGTCCAAAATAGTGAATGTGCTCAGAATGCAAAATCCGACCACTATCCGAACCTGTGTTTTGCTCGATAAAATAGGGCGTCGACAAGTAAAGGAAAATGCGAATTTCATAGGATTCCACCTGCCGGATGAATTTGTTGTCGGTTATGGGCTCGATTTCGCCGAACGTTACCGTAATCTCCCCTGTATCGGTGTTCTAAAACCCGAGTTGCAGAACCCCCCCGTCTGGCGCTGATTATAATTTATGACTGACTCCAACATCCAAACCTCTACCCATCCCCGTTCCCTGAAGATCCTCTCATGGCTCTTCGTTTTTCTAGGAATCCTTGCGCTGATCACAACAGCCAATTCCTTCCTCACCGGCCGCCCGAATCTCGACTTCAACACTTTTTTCATGGTGGTCGGTTACGGCCTGCTCCAGAAGAAGGAACTCTGGCGTAAGTTCGCGCTGGCCCTTTCCTTCGTCGTCTTCGCCTTTTATACAAGCTGGTTATTCTTCACGCTGACCGGGATGCGGCCGTTGCCGGAATCCTTATCTACCTGGGAGGCGGTCCTCTATTATGGAATTTCCACTTTTGCCTCTCTGATCTGTGCCTGGGCAATATGGGTGCTTACACGCAAAGATAACGTAGCCCTGTTCAAATAGACGGATCCGCTTTCCCTTGCCAGAATGTAAAGGACTCCCCAATCTTCCGCAACATGAGCCACCACGAATTGGAAGAAGGGAACGGGCTGAAACTCGATTTCACCAAATTGAAAAAAGTCGCTGCCTGCGGAGCGGACCTCATTCCCGCCGTTGCCCAGGATCACGACACCGGCGAGGTCCTCATTGTGGGCTATGCCAACCAACTGGCTCTCGATACTGCCCGTAAAGAGGGGATGGCCACGTTCTGGAGTACTTCACGCAACGAACTTTGGATCAAGGGCAAAACATCCGGAGACTTCCTTAAAATCGTGGAAATCCGGGTCAATTGTGAGCAAAACTCCATCCTATACCGGGTCCGCCCTCAGGGGAAAGGTTCCTGCCACACCAAAGACCACACGGGCACGGCACGTTCAGGCTGCTACTACCGCAGGATTAACGAGGACGGCACCTTGGAATTCCTCGAGGGCAAAGCCTGATTCCTGCTCATTTTATAAGATGTGCGCGGGGTTGCCCACGCAGATCCTCAATGATCGCCTCCGCCGTCAGACGGCCGCTCAGCATAGCCCCATGTAGGGAGGCCCCAGCCTCGTGATCGCCACAGGTGTACAGGCCTTCGGCCTTACGGGGGCGGTATTCACAGGGATGAAAACTGTCCGGCAATTGCCTCGGCAGAGCATGCCGGATCCCATAGGCCCGTAAAAATCCCCAGTCCTCGACTTCTTCCCCAAACCATCTCCTCAGCTGCTTTTTAACCGCAGGAATAAACGACTCCGGATCGTCAGACTGGCCCAGTACCGTTACTGAAATCAGTACTTTTCCCGGCGGAGCATAATCGGGAGCCACATCACTCGGAACACAGAAATTATTGACCGGACCATCCTTCAATCCTTCGCCATTCAGCACAAGGATCGCCTCCTCCAGAGGCGACTGTTCAGCTGAAAAATAAAGACAGGTGACCGGTCGCCCCTTAGTTTTGTCAGGCTCAACGGAACCACTTTCCGTGGCAAAAACGAGAGCCTTGCGTGCCTGTATCTGCTTTCCCTCCGGTGCCAAAGTCACCTTTTCACCATCATGTGACTGGACACGGCGCCCAAGAAGAATACGGTTCGCATCCAAACTGTCGGCCAACTGGCCGGAGATCGACTGCATCCCGCTCGAAGGAAGGCAGGCACGTCCGCTGGAGAACATTTTAAAAACAAACTCAAACATCCGGCTGGAGGTTTCCAACTCCGAATCCAGGAAAATCCCGCCAATAAAGGGACGGAAAAAACCGTCAATCATGCGGCTGCTGAAATGCCTGCCTCGGAGATACTCCAGCGTGGTCAGTGCCTCGGTAGACCAGATGGCATCGAGGTCCTTCGCCAGCAGGCGCGAACGCAAGCGGGCGATTCTCCACTTGTCAAAAGGAGTCCCCACCCCGCCCAATGCGGATGAAAGTAACTTCGAAGGGTTTCGCCAGGGGTCCACCATCGTTTGCCACCCCCCTTCCCGGCGGATTCGAGCACCGGAAATAAAGGGACGAAGAGCCAAGGCCTTGTAATCCAGAACCGCAGCGCATTCAGGGTAAGCATCCAGCAAAACCTGAAACCCATGGTCGAGGTGAAATCCTTCGTGGTAGTCGGTCTTCACCCGTCCGCCCAAACGTTCCGTACCTTCAATCAGCACATAGTCCACCCCCGCCTGTGCCAAAACCCTCGCACAACTCATGCCAGCCAAGCCTCCGCCTACGATTACCACATCAAAACAGTCTTTCATTAACCTCGGGCCTTCCCATCCACTGCATTATTATTGAGCTGCCTTATTCATCGCTTGGGTGAACCGGTCTCAACCCACTTATCTCACAGGATATGCGGGTTAAATCATGGCATAAGGTGCACTTTCGGCAAGGACTGAATTGCCTGCTGCTTATGCCAGCAACTGCCTGAGTGCTGTTTCCAGGTTTCCCAGCCTGAACCGGTACCCGCTTTCCAGTAGTTTGGCCGGCAAAACGCTTTGGTCGGCAAGTACGGTTTCCTTCGCCATTTCCCCCAATGCTCTTGTGAGCAGCCATTGAGGTACCGAAAAAACACAGGGCCGC
>CAZCJJ010000003.1:25542-50485 GCA_964499045.1 uncultured Opitutales bacterium
CAGAAAAATTCCGGTTACTGCAAGATTCCGGAGTCACCACATTCACCGGCCCCGAAAGCCTCTCATCCTGTAATGCATAATAAAGAATCTCAGCCACATCGTCCACTGCCACCCAGCTCATCTGCTGCTTTCCTCCGCCCAGGGGACCGCCCAGTCCCAGCCGAAACGCTGGAAGCATCTTGCCCAAGGCGCCTCCGTATGGGCTCAAAACAACCCCCAAACGGGCCAATACGGTTCGCACCCCTGCCCCTCTCGCCGGCTGTGTGGCCGCCTCCCATTTACCCGCGACTTCCGCCAAAAATCCTTCGCCCTGTCCTGCCGATTCATCCGCCCCCCGCACGCCCTGGTAGCCGTAATAACCAATTGCAGACGCTGAAATAAAAACTGCGGGCTTCCGACGGCAATCTCTTATCGCCTCCGCCAATCGACGGGTGGGACCCGTGCGGCTGTTCATGATCTCCCGCTTCGCGGAATCTGTCCAGCGGGTCGCAATGTTTTGCCCAGCCAAATGAATAACACCATCAATCTGCTCGAGAAACTCCGGGGTTAATTCATTCCAGCTCAGGGTATCTGCTCCACCACTACGGCGGCTCAACTTCAGAACATCAATCCCGCGTGTTTTAAGAAGGGCACAAAGCACACTTCCCACCAACCCGTCCGCCCCACTGACAAGTACCTTTTTCACGCTGGATACACCATCCACGGGAATCGGCAAATCCACCTTGTGTTGCAAATTAGCCATTCTCATTACCTCTTCCGCTATTCAACTTATCCGTTCCCGTTTTCCTTTCAAGCATGCATAGGCTTTGAGTGCACGATCGCGGCCTTCCTGGACAGGAACCACAGGGTAAGGATAATCTTTCCCCAAAACCACCCCGGCCCGCTTCAATTCAGCACTGCCCGCCTCCCAAGGCTTGTGAATGACGTTGGAGGGCACATCGGCCAGGGCGGGAACCCACCTTCGGACATAGGCCCCTTCCGGATCAAATTTCTCCCCCTGCAAAACTGGATTGAATACCCTGAAATAGGGAGCGGCATCCGCCCCGCATCCGGCAGACCATTGCCAGCCCTGCGTGTTGGCTGCAAGGTCAGCATCCACCAGAGTATCCCAGAACCAGCGGGCCCCTGCCTGCCATGGTTGCAGCAGGTGCTTCACCAAAATGGATGCGGCGATCATCCGGACACGATTGTGCATCCATCCGGTGGACCAGAGTTCCTGCATTCCTGCATCGACAATCGGGTAACCGGTTCTTCCGAGCTGCCAGGCCTCAAGCAGATTTTCATCAGGAGACCAGGGGAAGTCGGCAAATTCTTCCCTCAGGGCTTGTGCCGGTGTCTCCGGAAAATGGTAAAGCAGATGATGGGAAAATTCGCGCCAACCGATTTCAGCAAAATATTTACGACCTCCCGGTGCTTCCAAAAGACCAGCCCGGGAGAGGGAGGCCGCAATCTGCCTCGGACCCATCTGCCCCCAATGCAGGTAAGGCGATAATCGGGATGTCCCTTCCTCTGATGGTAGATCCCGACGATTTTCATAGCGGCTGACCGAGTCGGAAACAAAGCCTTCCAGCCTCCTGAGCCCCGCGGCTTCCGTGGGTTCCCACAGAGAGTGGAAATCCCGGTCCCAGGGAATTGAGGGCAACAACTTCCAATCGTCCAACTTGTCCGACCTCAACCGCCCTCCAAAACCGGAAGCCCGTTTACTCTCGACTCCCGTTTCAACCGGAACCGGCAGATCGAGGCAATGCCGCCAGTAGGGGGTAAATACCTGGAAAGGCTTACCCTGTTTGTTTTCAATCGACTGTGGCTCGAAAAGCAAAGCGCTGTTAAAATCCTCTGCCTGCAGCCCCAGACGACCGAGCCGCTCCTTGATCCGCTCATCCCGGTGCACAATCGACGGCTCATAACGGCGGTTCCAGTAAACCGCATCCGCTCCCGTTTCACCTACCAGCTTCTCAAGTACCTCCACACTCCGGCCGTGACGAAAGATCAAGGTCAAGCCGATCGCCGCCAGCGTTTTTTCAAGGTCAATCAACGCATGATGCAACCACCAGCGGGATGCCCCGCCGGGCGCCCAATCACCCTCACCTTCCCAGTCGCGTATGAAAACCGGAACAATCGGCCGACCCCGGGCAATAGCCGCCGCCAGGGCTGCGTTGTCCCGGATTCGGAGATCCTGACGAAACCAGATTAAAGTGGGCGGGGCTTGAGTCGGCATGGCAGGACACAATGAGCAGCCGCTTGGCAGTCTTCGCAAGCACAGGCTCAAAAAAAACCGCCGACCCCCCAAGGGTCGACGGCATTATTAAGCTACCACTACTGCTAACACTACTACTACTTCCGCAGCTTCTGCCACAGAGTCCTAACTATGCTTAGAACGACGCTATTATATACCTTTCCCGGAAAAAGAACATAGGTTGGTTGCTTCAGTTCCCCAGGTTAATAACTGTAGAAATTTGCTATGCGAAAGCCACGCAAGCCACGCTCTACGAGCGCAGCTACGTAGACGCCTTTCCCGCCCTGAGTTTATCGAAGGGGTAAGAAGATAACCCATTCGATATCATAAGTTGCATTGCCAATCCACTGAAAGTCCTTAGCACTTGGTTCCATGAGAGCAGAGCATTCGCGCATTTCCATTTTCCGCCGCAGGGAATCCTGGCTCTTTGCGACAGCATTTATACTCCTGGCTGCCCTCTGGTTTTTCCTTCCCCGGCCCGTCAAGCCTCTTGATTTTGATCCTGATATGATGGCCCGGCTTGAGACTCAAATGTGGCGTACCTATTACGATAAGAACTATCCGGAATTAACTTATCAGCTGTGGGAAGCCACACGCACTCAGTTTGGAGGTTCTCCTTTCAACGCATTACAAATTGCCTACCAGGCCGCTCAAGCCGCCCGTATTTTTCAAGCCTCGCGCAACCGGGACGAAGCGGAAGCCGCCTTGCCCCCTCTCCTGCGCTATTATCAACTTCTTCAGAAACAAAGTGGCAACGACTTTGATCCTGCCGTGGCCGCTGCAATGGAGCTGGATTGGTGGCAACTTCGCCGGGAACATGCTCCTCCCGAAAAGATCATTGCCGTCCTCTCAGAGCTGTACGGGTTGGTGAACAACCAGTCCCCCGCAGTCATGGTGGATGCCGTCCGTTACCGCGTCGAAGCCATGGCATTCCGGGATGCCCGGCGTAATAGCGGCCTCGTCGCCGATGAATGGAATACCCTCGAAGAGATACTCCGGCTTTCCTACCATCATCTGCGGGAAGCGGTTCACTCAGGAGAACAGCAAAGCTGAATCAACCCCGGTAACTGACCGCATGGCACAGCGCGGTTGCTGCTGCATCCGCTTCATCAGAGGCCAGCATTTCCGATGCCTCAAGGTGACTTTTCATCATGGCCATCACTTGGTCCTTACTGGCCCGGCCAAAACCAACCACTGCCTGCTTAATCCGCAAGGGGGCATATTCAAAGATAGGTATGCCCCGCATCGCCGCCAGGGCAATCGCTGCCCCCCGGGCCGCCCCGAGAATCTGGGCTGTCTGAAAATTCTGCACATATATGGTTTGCTCGATCGCCATGCAATCAACCGGAGCCATCTCCAAACAGGCACTGACCGCATTGGCAATCTCCCCAAGACACTCAGTCATGGAAAGCCGGGAGTGCAAATGCAGCGTACGGCTGTGCAGTAACTTGGGCGTTTTCCTGGCCTGAAACCGAATCAGAGCCAATCCGGTCCCGCGCAGACTTGGATCCACCCCCAAAACCACACCTTCGAAAGGCACCCTCGGAGCTATCAATGATTCAACGGATTTCTGCCTGACCGTAGCTTTCCCGGTAAGTTTGTTAGTCCAAAGTGCTCTGGAGGATTGACGCGCCATAATGGAAGTTGGGTCCGTACCCAGCTACAGAATCATGCGGATTCCGGCAACGATAATGAAGAACCAAACGAGACGTTCAAATTGTTTTTGCGGAACATAATGGATGATCTTCGGAGCAATCAGTACCGCCAGCATCGTGAACAACCCGAAGACAAGACTCAGCTTGAGGGAGGGTATACTGAGGTTGTCGGCGGCTGCTTGAAAGGGCAGCTTGAACAGATTTATCAGAAAAAAGAACCATGCTGCCGTGCCAATGAAAACAAATTTGGGCAATCTCACAGCCATCAGGTAAAAGGCGGCCACCGGCCCGGCGGCATTGGCCATCATGGAGGCCATCCCCCCGATAACCCCGGTTCCCCCTACAAACCAGCGGCTGTGGGGCACCGCCTTCACATCATCATCCCCGGCCCGGCGCAACAGCCACAAGCGCAGAAAATGAGCCGCTGTCATAAAAAGCAGAACCGCACCGATCAATGTCCGCATCTGCGCATCATCCACACGCTGGAATAATAAAAACCCGGCCACAACCCCCGCAAAGCTCCAGGGAATCAAACGCCAGACATGCAGCCATGAGGCGTTTTTCCGGTAAACCGAAATGGCCATGATGTCTCCGCAAATCAGAACCGGAAGTAGGATACCCACCGATTGCTTGGCGCCAAAGGCCGTCGCATAGATCAGGATTGTCAGGTTGCCAATTCCCGGTAATCCCCCCTTGCCCAGGCCAATAAGAACCGCCCCGAGAATCCCCAGGCTCCATTGCTCAACCGTTATATTCACCGGCGCTCAAAACTCCCTTCCCGGACATCGTAAAGCGCCCATTCCCTTTCATGGCCAACCGGCGGCACCGTCCCCGTGGCCACCAACTGCCATTCTGGATCAACCGCACTCCAGAACCGTGCTTTCCGCTCTGGATCCAACTCCCCCAAAATGTCATCCGCGAGGAGAACTGGCGCCAGTCCAGTGGCCTTGCGATATAGAAAAGCCTGAGCCAACCTGAGGGAAACCACCAGCCCCCGCTGCTGACCTTCCGAGGCAAAATCACGGGCTCCCTTCCCCTTTAAACGGAAAACCATATCATCCCGGTGCGGCCCGTGCTGGGTGGAGCCCAGAATCCGGTCACGGGTGCGGGACTGTTTCCATTGCTCCAGCCAGCCTTCGATATCCTCCTTCACAGTATCCGCTTCAAGCTGTACTGCCGGAGACTCCGGTGTCCCGCTGATAATGCCGTAGGCTTCCTGCAGTACCTGATTGAAAAGCGCTACCCCTTCCTGCCGTTTGCTAACGAGATCAAGGGCCAGCGGAGCCAGTGTTTTCTCAAATGACTGCAAACTCTCCGCATCCGGAACATCCTGCCTTAACAAGCGGTTGCGGTCTGCCAGCGCCCGGTGATAACGGCGCAGACTTTCCAGATAAGCCGGATCGACTGAAGACAAGGTCAGATCGATAAAACGACGGCGCAATTGGGGAGCCCCCCGCAATAACTGCATATCTTCCGAACAGAAAACCACTGTGGGAAATTTCCCCAGATAATCGCCGAAACGGGTGACTTTTTGATTGTCCTGTAAAACCTCCTTCTGGCCATTTCTCAGGTGAATCGTAAGCGTACTGCGTCCAAAGTGCTCCTGCTCCACCTCATAATGCAGTCCCGCTTCTTTGCTGCCCGTCTGAATCAGGGGGCGGATGTCCTGAGTCCGGAAGGAACGCAGGGCGGAAACAAAGGCGAGTGCCTCCAGCAAGTTCGTTTTACCCTGGCCATTCGGACCGAGAAAGAAACAGCTCTGCCCCGCCAGTTCGACACTGGCAAAACCGATGTTCCGGAAACACTCAAGGTTGATTCGCTTTATTTGCATCCGCCCAAGCCGCTTATCTCACAAGATTCACAAGTGACTCTGGCAAGGCGCGGACCGGGTTCCGCAAGGCGCGCACTCAAGTGCGTAACGAAGCGGGTTCCGTGTCCGCAACACAGCCAGAGCCGCTTCTGGACTTGAGGCTTATTGGCGAATCCGGCCAAACCGTCTGTTTTATTCATAAATCTTCAAATGATTATTTTTCAATGAAATATCACCTTCACCAACAAGCCGGTGAGATATGCGGCTCAAGCTAAACCACGCAAAACCGGGTGCAGACAATCCAATAGTTCGGTTGTCCTTACTGCGACCTGCCCTTTGCTACGCGCCAGCTCATCCGCTGCCAGGCCATGCCAGACCACACCTTGACAGGCCGACAGCATCGCTTCACCCGGTTGACGCGTCAGGATACCAGCGATAAGGCCACTGAGAATGTCTCCGCTACCCCCACGGGCAAGGACCGGCCCTCCGTACAAACTGTTTCCGATCAACTTGCCGTCAGAAACTTTCGTCACCGGCCCTTTACGAACGACTATCATGTTGTTTTTATGTGCAAACCAGCTGAAATTTTCCCGCTCAAAAGTCGGGGTATCCAATCCGGCCATGCGCTGGTATTCACCCGCATGAGGAGTTGCAATCACCGCACCCTGATCCGCCGAACGCGCTGCCACAACGTCCACCATTTCAGGATCAAGCGCATCCGCATCCAGGACCACAGGCAATTGTGTTTCGCGCACAATATCCCGTACCAGGGTAAGGGTCTCCGCCTCACGTCCCAGACCGGGGCCAATCAGGAGAACATCCGCACGGGCCGCACGGGCAGAAAAGAGGTGCTGCCCTTCGAGAGCCAAACCACCTTCCGGAGTCTCCGGCCAGGGCACCCACATCACTTCAGGCAAGGTCGCCCCAAAACGTTCAGCCAGACTCTCCGGGACAAAGGCCGTGACCAACCCCACCCCGGAACGAAGCGCCGCCATGGCCGCCATGACGGCAGCCCCCGCCATCGTCCGCGATCCGCTTAAAATAAACAAATGGCCAAAACTGCGTTTATCCGAATGCGGTGGACGCAAGCGGCTGAGTTGTCGCAGTATCGTGGAGGTAATCACATCCTCCGTCACCTCCTGCGCACCGTTGTAAACCCTATCAAAGAAACCGATATCCAGATAACGTAAACGGCCCACAGCCTCCTCGTTTTCCTTTTGCAGGACCGGAGCTTTAACAATCCCGGTGGCATAGGTAAAGTCCGCCTGAAAGGGATAGTCGCCCTGCCCACTGGGAAGGTCCACCGCCGCACGGAAACCAATTCCCCGGTGCCGGTTGACCGCCTCCAGAAAGCCCCGGATCGGCTCCTTCAAAGGCGGCTGGAACTGCATCCCCAGCAGCCCGTCGATGGCGAGGTCAAAATCCAGATTCCGCAACTTGACCGAGGTGATGATACTTACCCGACCGGTCCCTTCCAGTTGACGATACGCCTTCTGCGTCAGACTCCGCATCTCCTTTTTTTCAAAGGCTTGCAGAATCATCGCCTCCCCCTGCGGGTATTTGCGCAAAATATAATCCGCCGCCAGAAAGGCGTCTCCGGCGTTATGGCCTTTCCCGGCCAGAACAAGGATTCGGGGCCTCTCCGGAAAGGGGCGCCACTCCTCATAATCAAGCAAGATCGCCCGGGCCAGATTCCGGCCCGCCCGGCTCATCGCCTCCCACTCAGGGCCCTCCCCGTGCAGAATATCCTTCTCCAGGGCGTGCGCCTCGGCACAGGTCAAAACCGGATGCAAATGTGGAATCAATGACATAAAAAGGCTTATAGTTTGGTCGATATAATACCTCAATCACTGAGGCGCTCCCGTTAAGATTAGGATTAAGATTATGGTGATTCCCCCCTTTCTCAACCCATAATCTTAATCTCTTAATTTAGGCACTAAAGCAGAACATCTTAAAATATAGTATAGCATGCACTCATGATTTTGAGCGCGGGTGATAGTGCGCGTGCTCATCGCTGAGGTAGTCCGACTTGATTGCGGTGTAAATCTGGGTGGTTCCGATATCCGCATGTCCCAGCATTTCCTGAATGGCGCGCAGATCCGCACCATTCGCTAAAAGATGAGTTGCAAAAGAATGGCGAAGCAAATGCGGTTTTACCTCTTTCTCAATGCCAGCCGTACGGGCATGATTTTTGATCAAAACCCAGAATGTTTTCCGGGACAGCGCCCGGCCCCACTGGCTTAAAAAAAGATCACTGCCTGTTCTCGGTTTCACCAGCCGGGGACGCCCCACTTCCAGATAACGTATGATCGCAGTCTGGGCCTTACCACCAACCGGAACAATACGCTCCTTGGATCCCTTGCCTGTTACCCGGACATAACCGTTGTCCGTATCCACCGCTTGCAAACTCAGCCCGCAAAGCTCACTGACCCGAAGCCCACTCGAATACATCAGCTCCAGCATGGCACGGTCACGCAACCCCTGGGGGGTACGTTCATCCGGAGCCGCCAACAGGCGGTCCACTTCATCCGGGTCCAGTGTATGCGGCAAACGACGAACCAGTCTGGGGCCTGTAAGCAATTCAGTGAAATCATCCTCACGCAAGCGCTCCCGCACAAGATAACGGGCAAACATCCGCAGCGAGGTCAACTTCCGGGCCAGCGATGCCACCGCATAATCCTCATCATTCAGGGAGCCAATCCACTCGCTCAAATGTTCCGGCCGAACATGTTTCCATCCGCCGATCTTTTTGCGATCAAGGAATGTAGCGCATTGCAGAAGATCCCCCTCGTAGCTCTCAAGCGTGTTGGGGGACAGACCTTTCTCCAGCGTAGCCCAGCCCATGAACCCCTTGATCTGAAGTGTCCATGATTTATCGAGTGATGACTCCGGTTTCATAACATCATTGCCCTCCGGAAAGGTGGACAGACGATCATTTTAATCCGGCAAAGCCGGAACCCAAAGAAGGGCGGGCACAGTGACCACAGAAGCCTTGGCGAAGGCGGAGGACGCCCGTGCTCCTTTCGGCTCTGTCGCCGCATTCATATTTTTCAGGTTAAAGACCGAAACCGTCGTGAACAATCTGAGTGGCCTTGTCTGCATTCCCGACATCAATTGCCACCGAGATCTTGATCTCAGAGGTACTGATCATCTGAATGTTGACGCCACCTTCTGCCAGGATGGCGAAAAGTTTGGCCGCAACTCCGGCATGTGAACGCATGCCGACTCCGACCACGGACAGTTTGGCAATGTCACCCGTGTGGTTGACCGTGCCGCCGCCCACTTCACTCAAGGCCCCTTCCACTACTTTCTTGCCGCGGTGAACGTCGTCCTGACTAACGGTGAAGGTGATATTCGCCGTACCGCCCCGACTGATGTTCTGGATAATCATATCAACGATAACACCGGCCTCGCCGAGTGCCTGGAATACCTTGGCCGCAGTTCCGGGACGGTCAGGGATGTCGGTGATGGTAATCTTGGCCTGATTGCGGTCGAGTGCGACGCCGCGCACGACGACGTCTTCCATGGAGGGGACTTCTGCTTTCACGATAGTTCCTGGGTTGTCATTAAAACTGCTGCGAACTTCAAACACGACATTGTGCTTCTGAGCGAATTCAACTGAACGGGCCTGCATCACTTTACTTCCCAATGCCGCCAGTTCGAGCATTTCCTCGTAGGAAATCTCATTGATTTTTCTGGCATTGGAAACAATACGGGGGTCAGCGGTATAGACGCCGTCCACGTCGGTAAAGATCTGACAAAGGTCTGCCTTCAGTGAAGCCGCCAGTGCGACAGCGGAAAGGTCCGAACCTCCCCGCCCAAAAGTGGTGATTTCACCGGTCTCGCTGTGACCTTGAAATCCGGCCACAATCACGACTTTGCCTGCCTCCAGTTGGGCTGGAATATCTCCACCGGAAATAGTCACAATGCGGGCCCGGGTATGGGCCGCATCTGTCCGGAAGCCGGCTTGAGCCCCTGTCCTGGAAACCGCCGGCACCCCCAGCGAATGAAGAGCCATCGCTGTCAGGGCAATCGTTTCCTGCTCCCCCACCGCCAGCAACATGTCCATTTCACGGTCATCCGGAGTCGGGTTGATCTCCCGGGCCCGGGCAACAAGTTCATTCGTCACTCCGCCACGGGCCGACACCACCACAACGACCTGGTTTCCGGCGTCCCGGGTCGCTTTGATGCGGCGTGCAACGTTCTTGATCCGGTCAACGTCGCCGACCGAAGTACCCCCGTATTTTTGGACAATCAAGGCCATGTATTTTCTGGTTGTAAATGGGTGCTTCAGGACAGGGTTTTCAGTGAAAAATAACAGCCCTGCTCCATCGCGCCATCCATGGAGCACGCCACCGCAAACGAGTCAAGCGTTTACGGGATATCTCACAGGTTTCCGCAAAAGACCGCATTATCTTTCACGAACCGCCTTGTGCACGACTTCTTTGTCAAAATAATTGATGTCCATCCCCGCATTCACCACCAGACTCTGAGCGTTGATCCCACTGGAACGCTCACTAAGCAGAAATACCGCCGTATTGGCGACTTCCTGCGTGCTCAGCGCCTGTTTCCGGAAGGTCAGTTTCTCAGCAAAGAGATAATTGTCCAGATAACCCGGGATACCGGCTGATGCACTTGTTTTGAGAGGCCCGGCACTGACACTGTTGAAACGCACCCGGCTGTCATGGCTGAAAGACTTGGCGAGAAAACGGCAACTGCTCTCCAACGCCGCCTTGATGGGCGACATATAACCGTAGTTTTCCGCAGTCACCTGTGAGGAGATGCCAATCGTAACGACCGAGGCATCCTTGTCCAACAAGCCCTTGAAGGCATTGGCAATCTCCACCAGGGAAAAACATGAAATCGAAACCGCCTGCAGAAAATCTTCCCGTCTGGTTTCGTGAAAGGGCTTCATCCCCTCGCTGTAATTGGCATAAGCCAGCGAATGAACAATCCCGTGGAGGCCGTCCGTTTCCTGTCCGACTTCCGCCGACAGCTTTCGGGTCTGTTCGGGATCCTCCACATCGCAGACAAAGGTCTTGCGCCCATCAAGCAGTTTTTGAAGCGATTCCAGCCGGGCCGGGGAACGCACACTGTAGAGCACCCGGGCTCCCTCCTCTTCCAGGGTACGGGCGATATGCCAGGCAACACTCTTGCGGTTGGCCACCCCGAAGACCAGATAGGTTTTATCCCGGAGATTCAGAAAGCTCATGATGCCCCATCCTCCTCAATCACGGCCAATACAAATTCAATCGCCAGCGCCGGCTTGCCGTCCTTTCGGACCACCCCACGCAAAAAATGGAAGCCTTTGATTGTCTCCTTGAAGGTGACCTCGATCCGGATCACGTCGCCCGGCTTCACTTGTCGCTTGAATTTAGCCTCCAGAATACGGGACAGAATCGGTGTCTTTTTCTCAATACTTTCACCCGCCTTGCGCATGCGGTCCACCAGATAAATGGCGGCCGCCTGAAAGGTGGATTCACAGAGCAACACCCCCGGCATAATCGGGTTTCCAGGATAATGCCCCTGGAAAAAATCCTCATCGGCATGAATGGTCCGTTCACAGACGGCCCCGGTCTCCGTGATCTCCACGATCTTGTCGATGAAAAGAAAGGGGGGCCTATGCGGTATGCTGTTGTAAATCGCGTCCATGGAAAAACATGTGCTAGATAACCGACTGCTTGCCAAGAATTAAGTCTTTTACCCTCCCCAAGCTGAAGCGGATCACCTCCTTCCCGCACCATGCCACCTCAATCCAACACCCACTCCGCAATCCCATCCGCCACAAAACGGCCTTCCTGCGTCAGGCGAATTGCAGACCCGCTGCGCATCGCCAGCCCTTCTTCCTCCAGACTGCCCCAGAGCGGCTCCAGTAAATTCCAGTTGTAAGCGGGGAAACGTGAACCAAGCTGCGCCAAATCAATCCCCGCATTCATCCGCAGCCCAAAAATAACCGCATCCGTCGCCAATAACTCCGGCGTCAGTTCCTGAGTGTCGATTCGCTCCGGTACCCCTTCAACATACCCTTTTAACCAAGAATCCAGTGAGGGGATATTGGTAAACCGCCGCCCTTCCCATTGCGAGGCAGCCGAGGGCCCCACCCCCAACCAGGAGCCCATGGCCCAGGTGGACTGGTTGTGACGGCACTCATGCCCGGGTCGCGAAAAATTCGATATCTCATACTGCGCATACCCGCCTTCCTCCAACAGATCCCAGGTCCTCCCATACAGCATACGCTCATTCTCAATGCTTCGCTTCAGTCCTCCCTCCGTCAACTTCACCCATAACGCCGTATCCTCCTCAAAGGTAAGACAGTAGGTGGACAAATGATCCGGCTCCAAAGCCATCGCCTTGTTCAAATCACCCTCCCAGTCCGACATTTCCTGCCCCGGTACCGCAAAAATCAGGTCCAGATTGACACTGTCAAATCCCGCCGCCCTCACCCGGTCATAAGCCTGATGTATCTGACGGAGGTTGTGCTGACGTCCCAAGGCCTCCAGCAAACGGGGCTGAAAAGATTGGACCCCCATCGAAATCCGGGTCACGCCAAGCGACTTCAGTACCTCCAGTTTTTCCGGTTTCACCGCCGACGGAGCCATCTCGACTGTCCATTCCGCAGGTGGGCTACCCACGGCGGCTAACAACGTGCGTCCCAGACGCTCCAGGTCATCCGGCGCCAGCAACCCCGGGGTCCCCCCGCCCCAGAAAAAGGTATCCATGCGACCGACATGGTCATGATAGGCAAGCTCCTGCTCAATGCCGTCCAGATAACGCCGGATATCGTCCTTGCGCGGTTTCTCCTGATAAAACGCACAAAAATCACAGGTCGAGGCACAGAAGGGCACATGACAGTAGAGCCCTCTGCCGTCCAGTCTGGTGGTTTCTTTTTCTTGCACCTTCATCTCAATCGCTATTGTCTTTTGATTTACCGACTTATGAAAGCCAAGCCAAACTTGATTCTCGCGCTTTGTTGGGCTCTGGCCCTTACCGGGTGTGGCCCCACCATCAGCAACTTAACTCAGGAACGGGTCCCTCAAAATCCGTCCGGCATCTACACGCTCAGTATGCGCCTGCAAAATACCGAGCCGGATATCCTCCGCGACTCCGTTGAGCCGAAGGTGGTCATCGGCGGAGAAGCCCGCCCGATGCGTCCAAGCGGAGTGGCCGCCGATGTTTTCGAGTATGATTACGAGATGCCACAGGGAGCCACTGAAGCCAATTTCTACTACAAGGTGGACTACGCCGTCGCCACCAGAGGCGGAGCAAGGCCGCGCAACCTTGTCAGCGACCTCCACAGTATGCAGCTGATCAACCGCTATATCATCACACTCGAAGCCACCCGTGGGCCGGTCGGATCCGATATCTCCGTGGTGGGACGCGGTTTTAGTCAGCACGATGATATCGTGATGGGAGGCATTCAGGCTGAAACCCGCTACGATTCCTCCAATTCCCTGACATTCAAAGTCCCCCCGTTGCGGGCAGGACAGGCCTACCCGGTTGAACTGGTCAGCGGATTTGGCGTCATCCCCGTCGGCTTCTTCCAAGTGGATCCTTCCAAACTGAGAGTCAGCCCGGAGTCCGTCCAACTGCAAAGCGGTGAACGCGGCATGCTGGTCTTCGCCATCGAATTCGAGGCCCCGGAAAACGGATTTCCGATCGAAATCACCACCAATATCCCCGACAGCATTATTATGCCAGAGGTCCTTGTTCCCCAAGGCGCACGCTCCGTCAGCATACCGGTTGAGGGTGGACGCAGTGGCCAAGGTGCCCTCTACGCCAGTGCGCCCGGCTTTGATGAATTGACGATCCCGGTTCGAGTCGGAGGTGGTGCCGCCTCTGCTGCCTCTGTCGTTCAGGAAACTTTGATAGAAGAAGAGGTTATCACCGTGGCTCCCACCCCCGAGGGAACCGAAGCCGTCGAGGTCTTCGAAGGTGAAATTGAAATCCTTGATATCGATTATTGAGTCACGTTGTTTTGACGAAACGCTATTTCCGCATCCGCCTCAGTCTCAAGCCTGCCCTCCCTGAATCACTGCTCCGGGTGCGTTCATTGCTTAACCTACAGTCAACGTATCCATGAGGCAGATTATCAGTAAGAAACAGCTTGTTTACTTTTTCCGCGATATCATGGAAGCCGCGGATATACAAATTAACGGCAGCCGTCCCTGGGACATGCAGGTCCACAACGAGGACACCTTCACCGCCGTGGCAACTCAGGGAACCCTGGGACTGGGTGAGTCCTATATGGACGGCTGGTGGGACGCCGAGGCACTCGATGAATACTTCTTCCGCCTGACCCGTGAGGTTCACCGGAGAGGTGCCATCGTACCTCCCCCCATACTGGCCAAGATGACTTCCCACCTGATCAATTTGCAAAGCAAAGCCAGAAGTAATCAGGTTGCCGAGGAACACTACGATCTGGGTAATGACTTCTACGAGAGCATGCTCGACCCCTATATGCAGTACACCTGCGGCTATTGGAAGGATGCAGACACCCTCGCCCAGGCCCAGGAAGCCAAGCTCGATCTCGTCTGCCGCAAACTTTATCTCAAACCCGGCGACAAGGTACTCGAACTGGGCTGCGGCTGGGGCGGCTTTGCCCGCTTTGCCGCCGAACGCTACGGTTGCGAGGTCGTTTCCTACAACATCTCCAAAGAACAGGTCGCCTACGCCCGCGAGAAAACCCAACACCTTCCCGTCACCATCGTCCACAAAGACTACCGGGAGGCAGAGGGTCTTTTCGATAAGGTCGTCTCCATCGGCATGACCGAACACATCGGTCACAAAAATTTCTGCTCCTTCTATGAGGTCGTGGACCGCTGCCTGAAGGAAGACGGCATCGCCCTGCAACACACCATCGGCAACGATGTCACCAAAATTACCAGCGATCCCTGGTTCACCAAGTATATCTTCCCCGGCGGCCTCATCCCTTCCATGAATCAACTCACCGTTGGCTATGAAAAACACTTGACCCTTGAGGACTGCCACAACTTCGGTGCCTACTACGACCCCACCCTGATGCAGTGGCACGCCAACTTCAAGGAGGCTTGGCCCCGCTTCAGGGGTCACTATGGAGACCGTTTCCACCGCATGTGGTGCTACTATCTCCTTTCCTGCGCCGGTGCCTTCCGCTCCCGCAGTATCCATCTCTGGCAACTGGTCTTCAGTAAATCCGGACTCGTCGGCGGGTACATCAGCCAACGCTAACGAATACCCCCCCGCTATGTCCACCGCACTGGAACAGCACTTGGAAAAACGGGAGTCATTCCGGCGTCAATTCCTTGATAGCAAACAACAGGGGCAGGCGGTCGCCCTGGGCAAAAAAACCAGCAACCTTTTCCGCGAACGCAAGGCCGGAAGCTCCAGACGACTCGATGCCCGGAGCTTCAACCAAATACTCGCCATTGACCGCGACCGGCATAGCGTCGATGTCGAGGGGATGACCCCCTATGAGGATCTCGTAGCAGGTACCCTCCCCCATGGTTTCATGCCCGCCGTGGTACCCGAATTGAAAACCATCACCATCGGCGGGGCCGTCTCAGGAGGCGGCATTGAGTCCTCCTCCTTCAAATACGGCTTTGTCCACGAAACGATTGAGGAAATGGACATCCTCACCGGAACCGGCAATATCGTGACCTGCCGCGCCGACAACGAACACCGTGATTTATTTTACGGCTTTGCCAGTTCCTACGGCACCCTCGGTTACGCCATGCGCCTCAAGGCCAAACTCATCCCGGTAAAACCTTTCGTCCGTCTCGAACACAAACCTTTCTCCAGCCTCGACGCTCTTTACTCCGCCCTCGCCAAATCCTGTACGCGCGGACGGGAAAACACGAATGGCCCTCACTTTGTCGAAGCCACCGTCTTCAATGCCCGGGAAAGCGTGCTCTCACTCGGATATTTTACCGGCGAAGCCCCCTACACTCACAGCTACACCCGCCGGGGGATCTACTACCAAAGCCTGCCACAACGCAGCGAAGACTACCTGACGACCCTCGATTATATCTGGCGCTGGGATCCCGACTGGTTCTGGTGTTCCAAACCTTTCGGTGCCCAGTTCCTCCCGTTGCGCCTCGCCCTCGCCACCACCGGACTGCTTCGCTCCAGTACCTATTGGAAAATACGCAGTTTTATTGAAAAGCATCCGCTGGTCAAAAAGATCGCCCTCCGCGGACAAAGTGTTGAATGGGTGATCCAGGATGTGGAAATACCCCTGGAGCAAGCTCCGGATTTCCACGCCTTCCTACTGGAGAAAATCGGCATCCTCCCCTTCTGGATCTGCCCGGCCCAGTCACCCGGAGACAGCGCCAACTTCTCCCTCTACCATACAGACCCCAACCAACTCTACATCAATTTCGGCTTCTGGGGAGGGGTTCCCAACGCAGGCAAATCCGAAGGTCATTTTAACCGCAAAGTGGAAAACAAAGTTCGCGAACTCAAGGGCAAGAAATCCCTCTACTCCAGCAGCTATTACAGCGAGGAAACCTTCTGGGAACTCTACAACAAACCCGCCTACGATGCCCTCAAAAACCGCTACGACCCCGACCGCTTCTTCAAAGACCTCTACCAGAAATGCGTCCAGGGCCACTGAGGTAATGCAGTGTTCTGCTTCGTTTATGTAACGACTTGCAGGCCAGCATACCCAGCCAGACGCTTTTGCCGTTCATCAAAGGTAACAAAACTCCCGGCACCGATTTCGAGTGCAAACACAACATGCAGAATATCCAGAGTGCGACATCCGATTGTTGAGGTCTGTGTACTTAGCTTGTGAAAAGACTTCAACATGTTTCCACGGTCCAGGAGTGGAACCAGATACTGACGACGTCTTTTACGGTCCTGAAAAAGCGCTATCTGATGTGAAACATCCTTATCGTTTCGTTTAATCGTGGCCTGCCATGAGCAAGCGGAGGCTTTGCGGAGCGCGTCGAATGGCGGAGGGTGAGGGATTCGAACCCCCGAGCCCTTACGGGCTAACGGTTTTCAAGACCGCCGCGATCGGCCACTCTGCCAACCCTCCTTAAAATCGAGGCTCTTGAGATAAAGTAGTTGTTGGGGTTTGGAAAGGGAAAAGTGCATGCCAATGGATACTAACCCGAATAGCACCTGATTAGTCTGAATGAAGAGCTAAAGCTGGAGTTCCGGATTTATCCGGTCTCCCTGTCTGCTTGAAGGCCGTCTGAAGGCGGGACTTGCTCCAACTGATGGATTCGCGCTAACCCGAATCGCTAAAGCGCTTTCAATGAGGCGGCGCCGACTCCACAAGGTCCGTCTTTCATGATCCAGAAGGGGCGCTTAACCAGCATGCCGTTTTGCGAGAGGAGTTGCAGGACCTCATCTTCGCTCATGTCGGCGAGCTTGTCCTTCAAGCCCATCGAACGGTAAAGCTGTCCGCTGACATTGAAGAGCTTGCGGAGCTTGCCCTGTTGTGCGGCCAGCATGTGACGGAGTTCAGCGACCGTGGGCGGTGTTTTCTCAATGGCCACTTCCTCAAAGGATATCCCCTTGGCCTCAAGATCAGCAACAGCACCCCGGCAGCCGGAGCAACGGCTGTAGGTATAAATTTTCATCGGGTGCCCAGAGCGCTTATTCCAGAGTAAAGCCGACCTTCACGGTCACTTGCCAGTGGGCGATTTTGCCGTTTTCCAGGTGACCCCGGGTTTCGACAACCTCAAACCAGCGCAGGTTGCGAACGGACTCCGATGCTTTGGCGATGGCATTCTCAATCGCGTCCTGAAGTCCTTTTTCCGATGAACCAACGATTTCAATTTTCTTATAGATGTGATTGCTCATGGAAACAAGGTACCCAAGCTCCGGACGAATTTCAATCCCTTGCTTTGGATAATGTGACGACATTTTCAATATGCCGGGTTTGGGGGAAGAGATCGAAGGGTTGGACGCGCTCGATACGGTAGCCTCCGGCCAGAATACTTTTCAGGTCACGGGCCTGCGTGGCCGGATCACAAGACACATAGACCAGCCGGGCCGGACCATAGGCGAGCAGTTGGCTGATAAAGGCCTCATCACAGCCGGCCCTCGGCGGGTCAATGATGATGGCCGTAGCCTCTGCCGGGAAATCGACCTGTTCAAAGATAGACTCCGCTTTGCCGACGGTGAAACGGGCATTGTGCCGGTGATTTGCCGTGGCGTTGCTTTGAGCCCATTGAGCCGCGGCCTGATTCACCTCGACCCCAAGCACCTGCTCAAAATGTTTTGCACCGGATAAGGCAAAAAGCCCCACCCCACAATAAGCATCCACCAGATAGTCGATAGACCCGGCCTTCGCCTGCCCCAACACATAGTCAACCATCTCCGGCAGTATAAACGGGTTGTTTTGGAAGAAATCACCTGCCTGGAAATGCAGGACAAGAGAGCCGACTTTTTCCGAAACCCACTGCTTATTGTCGGTGGTAACACCTTCCAGTGTGTGACGCAGCAGAAGGGTTCCGCCCCGCTTTGCCTTTTTGGCAACCGCCCGCATTTTACCCCGCTCCGCCGGCATGGCCTCATTGATCGCTTCAGTCGCGATTGGGCAGCCGGGAACATCGATCAATTGACGACCACGTCCGTAGCGCAGGAAACCGATGGCCAGCGAGGGATCCGACTTCCCGTTGTAATGCGGTGTCAGCTTGGAGCGGTAATGGTACTGCCGGGGGGAGGCATGGGTCGGTTCGACCGGGACCTTGATTCCTCCGATACGCTCCAGCACCTCGATCACCTGCTGACGTTTCCATTCACGCTGTCCCTCGTAGGAAAGATGCTGATACTGGCAGCCACCACAGTCTCCGAAAAGGGGGCAGCGCGGCTCAACCCGTTCAGGGGACGGGACGATTACTTCCAGCAGGTCAGCCTCCGAGTAATTTTTATGATTCCGGAATATCCGGACCCTGACCTTTTCGCCAGGCAGGGAAAAAGGAACCATGACGACCCAGCCATCCACCCGTCCCAGGCCCTGTCCCAGATTGGTCAGGGTATCGATCTCCAGCACCAGCTCATGGTGGTACGGGAAGGGTTCCGGGACAAAATTGCGAGGGACCTTGAACTGCATAGGCTGTGACAAAAGCGACCTGCCACCCCCTGACAATCTTTTTCGCGACCAGAGGCAGGCCATCGGTGCACGATTAGCACGAGGGCGGGCATCTTGCGCTCACTTGGATAACCACGGGCGAGACGCCCCGTGCTCCTTTCGACTTACCGGTCGTACGAGAACGATGTCAGAGGTTGCACTTCCCGCAATGCTTCTTTTTAACAGCCCCATGGATAAGCCAGTCCCTTTGATTGAATGTATCGGCGACAGTCATGTCTGCTTTTTTCTGGGCCGTGATTACATTGGGGCCTGTCATCCCCGGACCCGCAGCCGTTTTCCCTTTTTCCGTGTGCATACCGTAGGCCCGGCCCTGGCTTACAACCTTTGTGAAACAGGGACCACCACCGGTGGAAGAGAACGAATATTCAAAGTACTTGATAAGGCTGAACCCGGCAGCCACGTACTGCTGGCCTTCGGCGAGATTGATTGCCGCGCCCATCTGCTCTTACAGGCCAGGAAGCGGGACATTGCGGTGGATTCCGTGGTGGAAAACTGCGTTGAACGTTATTTCAGTGTGGTGAAGGAAATCGGAGAGCTGGGCTTTCGTCCCATTGTTTACAATGCCCCCCCCTCCACTTACCGGCGCCCGAGCTGGGATCCGAATGTTGAAAAAAGTTTCCCCTCCTACGGTTCCTGCCGGGAACGCAATCATGTAACCCGCCTGTTCAACGAAAGCCTTCGCCGCCGCTGCCGGGAGGCCGCTTTCCTTTTCCTCGAAAATTTTGATTTCATCGTCAACCCCCGCGGAATTTCGCGCCGCCGGTATTTTCTGGACCGCATTCACCTGAATCAACGGGCCATGCCGCAGACATTGGAACGTCTCCGGGCACTGCTGCCGGACCATACACTGGCAGAACCTCCGGGCTGGCGGCGAGAAGTAAGCTTGTCATACCTCGGTTTTAAGGTGAAATAGCCAGCTTTTGATCATGAGTCTATTTCTCCGAAAAACCAAAAACCTGCTGGAATACCTGCATCCGAAGCATCTCGGTGCCTTACTGCGCGGTGTGCCGGCGGATGAAAGAAAGACGATCCGGAAAAGCCTCCGGCCCCAACCCGCGTCCGGGAAGGTCCGCCAGGAAACCCTGCGCGAGTATGCGGCCCGCTACGGTTGCCGTATCCTGATTGAAACCGGCACCTTCAGAGGGGATATGATCGCCGCCCAACTGGATTATTTTAATGTGCTCCATTCCATTGAGCTTGCCCCCCACCTGCATGCCGCAGCGGTCGAACGTTTCAAAGATCACTCCAAAGTGACCATCCATCTGGGTGACAGCGCCACGGTCCTGCCCAAACTGTTGGAAACGATCGACGAACCCTGCCTGTTCTGGCTGGACGGTCATGCCTCTGGTGGTGAAACCGCCCGCGGGAAAGAACTCACTCCCATCATCCACGAGTTGGAAACCATCCTGAAGCACCCGGTCAAAAACCACGCCATCCTTATCGACGATGCCCGTGAATTCGGACCGGGCAAGGGCTACCCGAGCCTGAGTAAGGTCCGGAAACTGGTCAGTCAAACCTACCCCCACTTCGAGGTGTCCCGCGACATCATCCGCATCACAGCCACCCGCCCGGCTAAAAAGGGATAAGTGCCATTCGGGATAGCCGTCTTGCGATACTTCACCTTCACGAAGGTGGCTACGTAGCTGCGCGTGCCTATCCTGAACTTGTCGAAGGGTTCAGGACGTGGCTTGGCGATCAGGCCTTACTTTCGATTGCCGAGTCACTCTCTTCCGGGTTCAGGTAGTCTTGGTAGTGGTAGTAATAATGACTACGCTCCGAGCTATCAACAAAGTTGAGAACAAAGCCGCTGATCTTGGCTCCTCTCAGTTCCAGATTGTCGAGGGAAAGACGGATTTGGCGCTGCCGTGAATAATTTGATCGCACGACAAAAAGAACGGCATCCATGCGCGAGGAGAAACTCGGCGTATCGTCCGTGGCCAGCACCGGAGGGCAGTCAAAAATAACATAATCATACTGTTCATCCCATACCTTGAGCACCTCGTGAAGTTTCTTGCTAAGCAACAATTCTCCCGGATTGCGTGTACTCTGCCCAATCGTAACCACATCAAGATCCGGCACATGGCTCTTCTGAACAACCTCGGAAGCTTGCAGGTTTTGCTGAATCATGTCCGAAAGCCCCTTGTCGTTGGGCAGGGAGAAATCCTTGTGGAGATGCCCACGACGCAAATCCGCATCGACCAGCAAGGTGCGGGAACAGGAGAACGCCAGTGTGATCGCCAGATTGGCAGCCAAAGTCGATTTCCCTTCAACCGGAACAGAGCTGGTGATCATAACGCGTTTGGGATGCGGACCATTCCGGTCCATAAAAAGCAGGGAGGACCGGATATTACGGCAGGATTCGGCAAATTGATAGCGTTCGTCGTGTTGCTGCAAAAGCTGTACCTCCCCATTCGCATCTTTCTGGATCGGCAGTATCCCCATCACCGGATAAGGGAAACGCTGGGAAAGCTCATCCGCTGAAACCAGCCTGTTATCCAACACACCCGCAAGAAAGAGAATACCTACCCCAAGCGCAAGTCCGAGTATGCCACCCGTAGCCAGTTGCTTTTGCACATTGCTCGCCACCTCATAGGGAGGAGTGGCGTACTCCATAATGCTGACCGTATCCTGGTCCAAATTGCTGGCCAGATTCAAGGTCTGGATGGAGGCGGAAAGCCGGTCATGCAGGCTCTTCACATTTGCGAGGCGGGAATTAATCTGCTCAAACTCGGCCAGCTTGGCGCTGTTGGCCAAGGCCTCAAATTCCCACTCCTTGGCCACCACTTCCAAATTCTCCAGTTCCCCCTGAAGTTTGATTTTACGATCGGTCAAATGCTGCAAGGATTGACGCCGTAGGATATTCAACAGGTTTTCCTGGCGCGAGATTTCACGCTCAAAAGCAATCATTTTCGGATGTGCGGGGCGCAGGTAAATCGAGAACGCATCGCGCTCCGCTTTCAGCCGGTTTACTTCCCGGCGGGCGGTAGCATACTCATTGTCCAAACTACTCAGAAAGGATTCCAACAGCGCGGGATTCGTCAATGAACCTTCTCTCCGTTCATCCATATTGAGCTGCTCAAGCAGCCTGAGTTCCGTCCGCAACTCCGCCATCCGGCTGTTCAGTTCAGCCAGTTTACCGGCAGCCGAATTTCCCTGCTCTTTAACAAAAACAATATTGTTCTCCCTTTGAAAATTCACCCGTTGCTGTTCCAGCTCATCCATTTGCTGCTGGTACTCAATCACTTTCTCCATCACGGAAAGAAAGTGATTTTCAGTTGTTTTACTCCGGACATCCCGCTTATAGGCCAAGTAGGAATGCATGATCGCATCCAGATAGGCTTGCGTGTATTCGGGCTCAGCACCACTGCAGGTCAAATTGAATATACTGGCGCTGGGGGCCTGAACGATCGTGAGGTTGACTTGGCTGGTGGCTATGTCCGGGTAGAGTGCCTGTACCCGTTCACGGGCACGCCGACGCACTTCACCACTTGTCATCAGGCCGATCTGTGTTGGGAAAAAATTCGAGTATTCCTCGGCGTAAACAGCACCCTCCGGTAGCAGGATGCGTCCTTCCACAATCATGCGGGCGTGCGAAACATAGACCGATTCTGTATTCAGTTCGCGGTAGAACTGAATACCGAGCCCCAGCCCGATCGTCAGAGGAAACACCCACCAGAGACGCCGGAAAAGAATCCGGGCACGGAAATAGAGCTGATAGGCCATCTCCGACCAATCCGACTCCTGTCCGCGCTCTGATACTCCAAAATCCGACATGACTTACCCTATTAAAATTTAATCCAAGCTTCCGGAATGATAACCATGTCCTCCGCTTTCAACTCAATATCCACATCCCGGCGTCCTTGATCGAGTACTGCCCGCACGTCGACCACCAATTCCTCACGGTCCCCCGCTTCGTTGTGTCTGACCACCCGGACTCCTTTCTGATTGGCAAACTCGGTAAATCCTCCGGCCCGCAAGATGGCCTGGCTGAGTGTCAGTCCCGAACCGGGTTGCATCGGATAGACCCCAGGGCTCCGTACCGCACCGCTTAGTGTGATCTGCGAGCTGGTATCCACCTTTTGGGCGACAAAGATTAAATCATTCGCTTGAACGATCGGATCTTTGTCCAAACGTCCAGTGGTCAAAATTTCCTCCACATTGATCTCACGCCGGTCCTCGCTCTCGGGATTCTGTGGGTCCGGACGAACAAGGGTGACTTTGGTGGGGTCTGAAAACTGGGTAAATCCCCCTGCCCGCATAATTGCACGTGAAACAGTAAGCACCTCTCCTGCAGGGATTTCCATAGCTCCCTGACGGCTGACCGCGCCGAGAATAAAGATCTGTCCGCGGCGCGAGGTATCCCGGTAGAGTGATACTTCCACCGTTGCCTGGTAATAATAGAGCTCTTCCAGACGATTTTTAATTTCCTCTGCCAACGCAACCGGTGTTTTCTCCGCTGCATCCACCGGCCCGAGAAGAGGCAGATCCACCTTACCCTGTTCATCCACCAGCAAAACCATCGGCGGCGTGCGGTCCTCGGTCACCATATATTGAAGCAAATCGCCGATCTGGATGGGGGTCCGATTATCGAGACTGTGGGCCCGGCCCAGACTCATGGCGGTATCCTGAGCGGCAGGCTCTGTTTCACCAGAAACCATCCCGACACCGATGAAGCCGATGATCAGGCAAATCAAAACGGTCTGCCAAACGAATGCCACAGGTCCTCCGGGGTAGCCCGCAAAGACCTCTCCTCCCCTTTTATTTAAAGCGGATCTGGTTTTCCGTTGGGCCAGATGGGGCTCAGAAATCATAATTCAGCTGCAGAATAACCGAGTTGCCCACGTAGGTGCGAGCAGGAATATTGGAATCCCGACTGACAATCCTATAGGTGAGAGAACTCGTGATTTTGGGGCCGAGTTGATAACTAAAAGCGACCCCTCCGGTGTACTGATGCGCTTTTTCCGGAGAAATCCCGCCCGAATCCTGACTATGCGACCATCCGGCAAAACCATTGAAACCGAGTCGGCGAAACAGGTTCCAGGTAAAATCATATCTCAGGGAGTCCACTGTCGTTGTATTGCTGATAAAACCGTAATTTAAAGATCTCCGGTAGGCGAGAGAATGGCTGTAAGTATTGGAAAGCCGGTGCGAGGCAACCAGACTGCCATCCCAGGACTGAGTCTGTGAATTGTCCCCGTTGGTTCCGTTGTTACTGAAAGTAAAGGCTTGATAAAAAAGACCGGCGTTAAAGGACAAAACCGGGGAGTACTGCCAGGAGACCACCGGACCCACACTCCAACTGCTGCTGTTGTTATTGAAATTCACCCGATACCTGTTCACCGCATAACCTGCATCCAATCCAACCTGAAGATTCGGAGCCACTCGAAAGGTTGGACCTCCATTGATAAAATAATCATGCCGTTGGGTATAGTTGAACTCGGACTGCGTCGGCAACACATCCCCGCGGCCAGCCCGGGCACTGAGGATCACGTCATTCAGGTTCCATTCCGCCCGGACTCCCCCTTCATTGTTAAAACGCCCGTAGTCAGCTACGTTGCTCTGCACCGCTCCACCGGGTGTGACCAGAAAGGCGTTTGTTCCGTCAACGGAATAAGAAAGTTGATCATAGAAAACCAAAGTCAGATTCTCCACCCGCACCTGGAAGGAAAACTGCGAATCCGGATTGATCGTTACAAAATTGTTGTTCGAATCCAACTGGGGATTGTGCAAATATTTCTTGTAATCCATACCCAAGTTCAGACGGAAGGTGTTGTACTCCGTCAAAGGATATTCGCTGTCGAGCCGTATCCCCGGGCTGATGATGAAATCGGATAACGGATTCACCGAAGATCCGTTGATATTGTCGTTGTATTCAAAGGAGGCCGTCCCCCGAAGATTGAAACGCCACTCCCCCAGCTTCAGATTATAGTCACTTTGTCCGAAAAGAGGTGAGAACCCGATAGCACAAACAACCAGAAAAAGAAAAAAAGACTTCTTTCCGGGTAAATTGATTTTTCTGCTATGGGCAAAGAAGGCGGTTTCAAAATGATTGCTCATTGACTATGAGCCGGGAGTAGTAAGTGGCCCCGGGAAAGCCATGGCGATTGCCGTCATTGCTGTGACGACAACAGGAGTTAAAAGAGAGCTTTTCATTTAAT
>CAZCJJ010000004.1:0-46556 GCA_964499045.1 uncultured Opitutales bacterium
GACTTTATAAAAAACAACTTAAACCACTTTTCGCACAATCCGGTGAATTTTTCAGGTTAGAAAATCACGGGCGGGACGTCCGTGCTCCTTTCGACTCAGAAAAATCGTCGCAAACAGGCACAATTCTAGCAATTGGAATGCGAAGACACCCCTGGAAATAAAAAAGCCGGCTTTTACTTGATTAATAAAGGAACAAGTGTTTACTAATGCCGTCTAGTAAACATGAACACCTAACCGATTAAAATAGCTTATGAAATATACACGTATCCTCATCGCGTCTCTCGCCATCCTCGGCTTTGGCTTTGCCACAGCAGCCGCTTGTTCCTCTCAAAAGAGCTGCTGCAAGGACAAGGGAGCCAAAGAAACCAGTGCTTTCACACTGAATGCCGGTGGCTGCTGCCCCAGTGGTGACAAGTCCGGCGGCAAAGACGAAGCCTGATTCCGCCTATTATTTTCTTTCAAGGTCCTCCCGGATGGGAGGGCCTTTTTTGTGCCCGCTTCTAAAACGGCCACAGCTATAATGCGTACGGACGCCCTTTTGCCCATCAATGCACTTACGTGGGCAAGATGCCCACGCTCCTTTGCTCTTCCGTTTTTTGTGCCGTCAACGAAATCCGAAAATGAGCCGCAGATCATCCTGTAGCCGATTTCCGAGTGTCACCGCATCCCCCTGTCCAAAAACAAGGGTTCCCCGGCATTGTCCCTCAAAAACACTCCGGTCATAATCAACCAGGGTGACATCACCACTGGTGCGAGTACGAACATCATTTTGGGTCAAGGGTGTCCACTGCTTGGGTAAGCCATACCAAGTATAATCGATATCCCACCCATAAACCCCCTCCACTGGAATCGGACGGGACAGCAACCCGGCGTAACGACGGATGAAATCGGGAACCTCCCGTGTCGCCACCCTTAGCGTAAACGCCGTGGGGAGGGAGCGAACATAGCTGGCGAAGCCCTGAAAATGCCCGGCCCGCACGGTTTCATAAAAATGCAGGGGATCCATTCCAATAAGGTTCATGCCATTGTGGGTCCCATGTTGATTCGCACTGCCGAAGCGTTTCCAGTCATACCAGGACTGGAAGTTATCACTTTTACGAAAGCCAATCTCGAGATGAAGGTGCGCCCGTTCACGGGGAATAGAATAGCCTCCGGCGGAGCGCCCCATGACACCGATTTCCTGTCCCGCCTTCACCTGATTGCCGGCACTTAAGCCCGTCGTCACGCGGGCGAGATGGGCATAGAGGGTATGGACCGGAACATCTTCCCCGTCATGCTCGATCACAACATACCTTCCGTAGCTGCTGTTTCCGGCGACCGTATTCACATAGGCCACCCGGCCAGCCAGCATTGCATAAACCGGGTCCGTTGCTTCCCCCCGGCGATCCCGCCGGAGTGGACGTATATCCAGTCCCTCATGAAAACGCCTTCCGCCGTTCCGCACACAGCCGAAGAGCGCCGACTCAAGAATCCCGGAAGCGGTTGGTTGCAAAAGAGGTTCAATCGGACCGCCCTCAAGAAAGGACCCGTCCGGCGTGGGCCAAAAGATACCGCCGATTTCCGTTTGCGCAGAAAGCGGTACCGCCAAGGAGCCGATCGACAAGCCCGCCCACAGACAGGCATTAAAAATAAACCTCAAGGGTCTTCTAAACAGCATCATAAAGCGGATTCGGGCTGTCAGTTAAGCCTGCGTTTGATCGCCTCCACACTCTTCTTCAGGTCGAGCACAAATGTTTCCAGTTCGTCATCCGGAAGATCCATAAACATATAGAGGATGCCGTCGTCTAGAGCACCATCAAACTGCCGGGCACCAACCGCTGCCCCGTTGACTTCGAGCACGATGCGGCGTCCCATGGCAGAAACGCTTTGCCGGTAGAGTTCACGGCTGCCGACATCGTCAAAATGGAAGGCCACAAACAACTGACCATTCTCCGTACGCATGAGTTCAACCTCGTCCACATTCACCTCCAATATCGCGGGCTCGGTGGTGACCGTGAAACTCATGCCGCTGTTCGGCAAAGTCATCACTTTGCTCCACGTACCCATTTGGCCAGTTCCACTGGTTTCAACGTAAAAACGCATGCTGTGCTTCGGGTTTTCCTTATTGCAACCAGCCAATGAGAAAAAGGTGATGCCCAGAGCAAGCATCAGGATGGGTATTCGACGGATGAATGTTTTCATAATAAGGATTTCAATCGTTAAAAGTCTGTCAGTTTACAGCGATTTCCGGACCCATGGAGGCGGTGTAACCCCACCCGCATTGTGGCTTACCAACGGGGGCAGCCCCGCCTCCTTTGGATTCCCGACTCAGCCGATTAGAGGAAATATCATTTCAAAATAATTCCGGTTAAAGAACAAGGGTATTCAGTTGTTCCTGAATTTTAAGCATTTCGACCGGATCCAGTTCCCGGTCCGGAACGGCATAAACTTCTTTGGTGCGGATATGCAGATATTCCTGTTTCCCATTGGAGGGACGCCCCACCGCCCGGATGACCCGCTTGCGTTCGAGCATCAGAGCCAACACTTGCTGCAACAGCGCCTTCTCCGGGCCCACTTCCTCCTCCCCCGCGAAGAGAGAAAGAAATAATTCCTCGGTTGAGGCCAGCATCTGCTTCCGGGCTTCTTTTTCCTCCTCATCCCGCTCCTTCACCTCCCGGGTCCATCGCCCGAGAATGGATTCCGGACGGGGAAACTGCTCCACCTCCGTTTCGCGCAGGTCAGCCCGCTGAATTTCCGCCGATTCATCCAGAAAAAGAAAACACACAATCCGCTCACCGGGGGAAAAAGCATCACCGGTGAAAAAGGACTGCCTTGAGGGAGGTTTAATTTGCCATTCCATTTTATTCTCGAAGAGTTCACCGATTCCCATTGTATTTGGCAAGTCTTTGACTCAGCCATCCAATGCTTCTTTTTCACCGCACCCAACCTTTCCCTTCATGCCACGACTGATTGCCATTGGAGATGTCCACGGATGTGTCCGGGAGCTTGATGATCTGCTCGAAAAGCTTTCTCCGGACAAAGATGACCAGTTGTATTTCCTCGGGGATCTGATCAATGTCGGGCCAAACAGCCAAGGCGTGCTGGAAAGGATACGAAACCTACCCCATGTCCGCTGTCTGCTGGGCAACCATGAACTCCGGCTCTTGCAATACCATCGGGATAAGGATCCGCGTATTCTCAAACCCTACGACCCAAAAACCTTGAAAACACTGGGAGAAGCGGAGTGGAAACAACTTTCAGAGTTTGAAGAACGCATCCACCTGCCGGAGGTGAATACCCTGCTGGTGCACGGCGGCCTGCTGCCGGACACCCCTTGGGCAACACAGCCCATCACCCTGATCAGCCAGATACAGGTGATTGACCCACAAACCGGGGCCTGGGGTAAACGAGCCGACATCCCGGAAGGTACCCCTTGGGCCGACCAGTGGCAAGGCCCGCCCTTTGTTCTCTACGGCCATACCCCCCGCAAGGCCCCCTATCAAAGCCCCTGGGCACTTGGCATCGATACCGGTTGTGTTTACGGAGGGCACCTTAGCGCCTGCGACCTGCAGACCCGCACCATCACTCAGGTCAAGGCCCGCAAATGCTACGCCAATAAAACAGGGTGAATCATCTGACCTGCCAACGTTATCATCTAATTTTTACCCTGCCTGATTGCCTTCTGCCTCAAAGGGTGATTTTGAGAAACAAAAAACTTGAAAAAAGCCAGAAGATGGCCAGCCTCATCCCCCTTGCGCCAGAGACTGACCGGCGACGGTCCTTCTCCGCAATCCCACCCCTTCAACAGGGTGACCAGCGGTGAATCCGGCTTCAGGGCTGGAATCACGACCTGCCATCGCAGCGTCCCCGGATTGTGCATCTAACAACAACATCATGTCAGAATCAGTCGATAAAACTCAGATCATCTCCAATTACAAAACGCACGAAGGCGACACCGGCTCCTGTGAGGTCCAGGTGGCCCTTCTTTCCGCCAGGATCAATCACCTGACGGATCACCTCCGCAGCCATCGCAAGGATTTCCATTCCCGCCGCGGACTGATCCAGATGACCAGTCGCCGCCGCAAACTGTTGAATTACCTTAAACGGACAGATCTCACCAAATACAACGATCTGATCAAGCGTCTGGGCCTGCGTCGTTAAAAAGATACCAACAGGCCATGCCTTTTGTAGTTTCCCATTTACTGGAGCCGTCCCAAAGCTGGTACGGCTCTTTTGCTTGAAAAGAAGCATCTGCTCCTCTTCAGGCTCCACACGAAAAACAATCCACGGAATGCCCGCGCTTCCGCGTCCGAACCGCCCGCTGGCAAACTTAAATAAAGAAGAAAAGAAAGAGATCATACTATGAAACAAGAACATTCCGTAACGGCACAAGACCTCGGAATCACCCTATCCACCGGATCCATTGCCAAACAGGCAAACGGCTCCGTTACCATCAGTCTCGGTGAAACCACCGTCTTCGTCAGCGTAACCGCAGCGAATACCATGCGGCCCGGCCAGGACTTCTTCCCACTCACCGTTGACTACCGCGAAAAATTCTCTGCGGCCGGACGTTTCCCGGGAGGCTACTTCAAGCGCGAAGGCCGTCCTTCTGAAAAAGAAATCCTGACTTGCCGCCTGTGCGACCGTCCGCTCCGTCCTCTCTTCCCGAAGGGCTTCCTCAATGAGGTCCAGGTCATCGGGATGCTGTTGACCACCGACCTGATCAACGAACCGGACGTCCTCATGGTCAACGGCGCCTCCGCCGCCCTGCTGGCCTCCGATATCCCCTGGAACGGGCCGATCGGCTGCGTCCGTGTCGGTGAGATTGATGGCCAGTTTGTCATCAACCCGACCAATGAGCAAATGTTCGAGTCCACCCTCGATCTCATCTATGTCGGCAATGAAAAGGAAATGATGATGATTGAGGGCTCCGCCGACCAGATTCCGGAAGAGCGTTTCATCGAAGCACTGGCATTCGCACACGAAGCCAGCCTCAAAATCATCGCCGCCCAGCGGGAACTCGCCGCCAAAGTCAACAAGACCAAGCGCGAATTCACCCTGCATAAGGTGACGGACGAAATCCTTGGCCTCTGCCGCGAAAAAATCGGCGAACAACTGCAAGCCGCCGTTTTCCAGGACAAAAAGCAGGACCGTGAAACTGCGGTAACCGCTTTGCAGGAAGAAGTTTCGGAGTTCATCAAGGAAAAGGTGGGAGAAGAAAACTTTGATTCCGCCCAGATCGCCATGGCCTTCGAAGTCCTGCAGGAGGAACTCTATCGTGAAAACATCCTGAAGTCCGGAAAGCGCGTTGATGGACGGGGTCCGGATGACCTGCGTGCGATCAGCTGCCAAACCAGTGTTCTGCCACGCGTGCATGGATCCTCCATCTTCCAGCGCGGTGAAACCCAAGGTCTGGTTATCACCACCCTCGGCACTTCCAAAGATGCCCAGGATCTGGATGGAGTGACTGGCGGCACCCGCTCCAAGTCCTTCATCCTCCACTACAACTTCCCGCCGTTCTCCGTCGGCGAATGTGGACGATTTGGCTTCACCAGCCGACGTGAAATCGGCCATGGTGCCCTCGCCGAACGCTCGCTCCTCCCGGTTCTGCCAGCAGAAGACGAGTTCCCCTACTCCATCCGCCTGGTTTCCGAAATCATGGAATCCAATGGATCCACCTCCATGGCTTCCGTCTGTGGTGGGACCTTGGCACTCATGGATGCCGGTGTACCCATCACCGCCCCGGTCGCCGGGATCTCCGTCGGTCTCGTCACCAAACCCAATGAGCAGGGCGAAATCGGCGAATACGTCATCCTGACCGATATCATCGGCGCAGAAGACCATTTTGGAGACATGGATTTCAAAATCTGTGGTACCCAGACTGGGATCACCGGTTTCCAGCTGGACCTGAAAATTCAGGGACTACCCATGGAAATCGCCAAGAAGGCTATCGCCCAGAACCGCGTGGCACGCACCAAGATTCTGGAAAGTATGGCCGGGGAAATGCCCGCACCGCGCAGCGAATTGAAAGAGTGTGCTCCGCGTATTGTCACGGTCCAGATTGATCCGGAAAAGATCGGTATGCTGATCGGCCCCGGCGGTAAGAACATCCGTCGGATTACCGAAGTCACCGGTGCCCAAATTGATATCAATGAAGACAATTCGGGCCGTGTGATGATCTTCTCCAGCAACGGAGAGTCGCTTGACCGCGCAATACGCGAGATCGAATTGATCACCAGCGATATCGAACCCGGCAAGTCTTACAAGGGTATCGTCCGCTCGATCAAGGAATTCGGCGTCTTCGTTGAATGCCTGCCGGGCAAGGAAGGCCTCGTCCACATCTCCGAACTGGCCGACTTCCGAGTCGAAAAGGTTGAGGATGTCTGCAAGCTGGGTGACGAAATCCTGGTCAAGTGCATCGGAGTCGATGACCGCGGACGGGTCCGCCTCAGCCGCCGGGCCGCATTGGCTGAAGCTCAGGGGATCCCCTATGAGCCACCACCCAAGCCGGAAGGCCGTTCAGGTGGAGGCCGGGGCCGCGACGATCGTGGGGGCCGTGGACGCGACCGTGATGACCGTGGAGGCCGGGGTCGTGATCGTGGTGACCGCGAACGCAGCCGCAGACGTGACGACAGCTAAACAACACTCTTTTTAAACGAAGCAAAGTCCGGCCCGATGGCCGGACTTTTTTTGTGCCCTCACCGGAACAGAGCGGAAGCTTATCCTGCATATCTTGTGAGATAAGCGGGATAGCCATCAGCCACTGTCTCTTATGGCGCAGGACAACTGAGACACCTTGTGCCACTATGGCACCCCTATCAAGATGCAGAACGAACGAACCACTACGGAAGTAAGCTCGCAAGGTATTAATAACAAACGATTTAAGTTAATAAAAAGCCATTTGGCACGAGGATTGCATCCCTTCTGCCAGTTATGAGCAAAGTTTTAGGAATCGATTTAGGAACCACCAACTCCTGTATGGCGGTCATGGAAGCAGGGGAACCTGTGGTTATCCCTAACAGTGAAGGTGCCCGCACCACGCCATCCATTGTGGCCTTCACCAAATCTGGAGAGCGTCTCGTTGGACAAGCCGCCAAACGCCAGTCCATCACCAACCCGGCCAATACCATTTTCTCTTCCAAGCGGCTGGTCGGTCGTAAATTCAGCGAAGTTCAAGAGGAAGCCAAACACTTCCCCTTCAGCGTGGTTGAAGGCAAAAACGGCGATGCCTGGATTGAATGCAAGGTCGGTGATAAAACCGAACGTTTCGCCCCTGAACAAATTTCCGCTATGGTACTCGGCAAACTGAAAGCCGATGCCGAAGCCTATTTGGGTGAAAAAATCACTCAGGCGGTCATCACCGTTCCAGCCTATTTCAATGACGCCCAGCGTCAGGCAACCAAGGATGCCGGGTCTATCGCCGGACTTGATGTTCTCCGTATCATCAATGAGCCCACCGCCGCATCACTCGCCTACGGTCTCGACAAGAAACACGACGAAACCATCGCCGTTTACGACCTCGGGGGCGGTACCTTTGACATTTCCATTCTCGAAATCGGTGACGGCGTGTTCGAAGTCAAAGCCACCAACGGTGACACCCACCTGGGGGGTGACAACTGGGACAGCATCCTGATCAACTGGCTGGCCGACGAATTCAAGCAACAGAACGACAGCAAAGTCAATCTGCTCGCGGACCCGATGGCCAGGCAGCGCTTGAAGGAAGAGGCTGAAAAGGCGAAAATCGCCCTCTCCTCCGCACAGTCCACCGATATTAATCTGCCCTTTATCACAGCAGACGACACCGGCCCCAAGCACCTCAACGTCACCTTGACCCGCTCCAAGCTGGAGCAACTGACGGAAGATCTCGCCCAAAGGACCCTCCTTCCCTGCAACAAGTGTCTGGAAGACGCCGGCCTCTCACTGAGCGACATCAATAACCTTGTGCTCGTTGGCGGAATGACCCGCATGCCACGTATCATCGAAGTTGCCAAAAGCTTTGCCGGTAAAGACCCCAACAAGGGAGTCAACCCGGATGAAGTAGTCGCCATCGGCGCTGCCATTCAAGGAGGGGTACTGAAGGGGGACGTGCGCGATGTGCTCCTGCTCGATGTGACCCCCTTGACACTGGCCATTGAAACCGCCGGAGGTGTTGCCACCGCCATGATTGAGCGGAACACCACCATTCCGACTAAGAAGAGTCAGGTCTTTTCCACCTATGCTGACAACCAGACTGCGGTGGACATCAAGATTCTGCAAGGCGAACGGCCGATGGCCAACGACAACAAGGTGCTTGGCAACTTCCGTCTCGACGGGATTCCGCCCGCAGCACGCGGCCTCCCTCAAATCGAAGTCACCTTTGATATTGATGCCAACGGGATCCTTCACGTCAGCGCCAAAGACAAGGGTACAGGCAAGGAACAAAAGATTTCTATCACCGGAAGCTCAGGGCTCTCCAAGGATGAAGTCGAGCAGCTGAAGCGGGATGCCGAAATCCACGCCGAAGAGGACCTCAAACGCAAGGAAGCAGTCGAAGCCCGCAACAATCTGGATAATCTGGTCTTCCAAACCGAAAAACAACTCGGTGAGTTGGGTGACAAAATTCCCGCCGACAAGAAGGCTCCGATTGAAGCCGCCTTGGCTGAGGGTAAAAAGCTGATGGAAAATCAGGATGCCGGTGCGGATGAACTGAAGGCAGCTCTTGAAAAACTGCAGACCGCCTTTGCCGCCGTTGCTCAGGATATCTACGCCCAGGCCGGAGCCGAAGGCGCAGCCGAACAGGGTGCCGCCGCCGCTGAAGATCCTCAGAACCCAAACCAGAGCAAGAAGGACAGCGATGTCGTCGATGCCGACTTTGAAGTCGTCGATGATGACAAGAAGTAATTTAACCAAAGACCGCCCGGAAGATATTTTCCGGACGGTCTTTTCGTAAAACCAACAACAACAACGCAGCACAGACAAGTTATACTTTTTCCAACCTAATCTGCATAAAGCGAACTAAATAGCTATGAGCAAAAAAAACAAGATCCAACCTCTCGGTGATCGCGTCCTCGTGAAAGCGGTCGAAGAGAAAGAGCAAACCAAGGGTGGTATTATTATCCCCGACTCCGCCAAAGAGAAGCCTCAGGAAGCGGAAGTCGTCGCTCTCGGCACCGGTGCCAAGAATGACAAGGGTGAAGTACTTCCCTTCCATGTCAAAGTCGGTGACAAGGTCATCGTCTCGAAATACGGAGGTACCGAAGTCAAATTTGACGGCGACACCTTTACCCTACTGCGTGAGGACGACATCCTCGCCATAGTCGGCTGAGGCAACTCAACTTCAAACAGTAACCAATAATTAGGAATAACCATGGCAAAACAAATGCTTTTTGATGAATCCGCCCGTAAGAAAATTCTTACCGGCGTCGAAACACTCGCCCGTGCAGTGGCGGTAACGCTGGGACCTAAAGGCCGCAATGTCTTGATCGACAAGAAATTCGGTTCTCCCTCGGTAACCAAGGACGGCGTCAGCGTCGCCAAGGAAATCGAACTCAAGGATCCCTACGAGAATATGGGCGCCCAGATGGTCCGCGAAGTTGCATCACGCACTTCCGACAATGCTGGTGATGGTACCACCACCGCCACCGTTCTGGCCCACGCAGTATACCGCGAAGGCCTCAAGAACGTAGCCGCCGGTGCCAACCCGATCTTCCTGAAGCGTGGTATCGACAAAGCCGTCGAAGCCGCATTGGGACAACTGGCCAAGAACAGTAAGAAGGTTTCCAACCGCGACGAGATCAAGCAGGTCGCTACCGTATCCTCCAACTGGGACAATGAAATCGGTGAAATCATCGCCGAAGCCATGGACCGTGTGGGCAAGGACGGAACCATCACCGTTGAAGAAGCCAAGGGCATCGAAACCACCCTCGACGTGGTCGAAGGGATGCAGTTCGACAAGGGCTACCTGAGCCCCTACTTCGTGACCAATGCCGAAAGCATGGAAACCGTTCTTGAGGATGCCTACATCCTGATCTTCGAAAAGAAGATCTCCAGCCTCAACGACCTCCTGCCGATCCTGCAAAAGGTCGCCAAGAGCGGCAAACCTTTCCTCCTCATTGCTGAGGATGTTGAAGGTGAAGCCCTCGCCGCCCTCGTGGTCAACAAGCTGCGTGGAACCCTCAACGTTGCCGCCGTCAAAGCTCCTGGATTCGGTGATCGCCGCAAGGCCATACTCGAAGACATCGCCATCCTCACTGGTGGCCGTTGCATCACCGAAGACCTCGGTATCAAACTCGAAAACATCGAGCTGGCTGATCTCGGTCAGGCCAAGCGCATCGTCATCGACAAGGAAAACACCACCATTATTGAAGGCTCCGGCAAGAGCTCTGACATTCAGGGCCGCGTCAAGCTGATCCGCCGTCAAATCGACGAAACCAGCTCCGACTATGACCGCGAAAAGCTCCAGGAACGTCTGGCCAAGCTGGCCGGTGGTGTTGCCGTCATCAATGTTGGTGCCGCTTCCGAACCGGAAATGAAGGAGAAGAAGGCCCGCGTGGAAGACGCCCTTCATGCCACCCGCGCTGCGGTGGAAGAAGGTATTTCCGCCGGTGGTTCCGTCGCCCTGCTCCGTACTGCCAAGGCCATTGAGAAGGCTGCGGAAGAACTGGACGGTGACGAGAAAATCGGTGCCTCCATTATCCGCCGTGCCATCGAAGCCCCCCTCCGCAAGCTCTGCGAAAACGCAGGGGTTGAGGGTAGCCTCGTGGTACAGGAAGTACTCAAGGCCAAGGGTAACATCGGTTACAATGTTGCCACCGCGACTTACGAAGACCTCGTCAAGGCCGGTGTGGTTGACCCGACCAAGGTGACCCGCGAAGCCCTCCAGAACGCTTCCTCCGTCGCCGGTATGCTCCTGACCACCGAGTGCATGATCACCGATATGCCCGAGGAAAAGAAGGATATGCCAGCCCCTGATATGGGTGGCATGGGCGGTATGGGTGGCATGGGCGGCATGATGTAATCATCGCCTCCAAAGCAACCAAACCAACTTCATCACAAAGCCCTCCGGTTATCCGGAGGGCTTTTTTGTAGCCCTCTTCTGCTTGCTAAAGTGTTTTGACGGGGCTACTCTTCTTTCCACTATGGCAAAGAAAAACCAAAAGAAAACCCAGCCCAAGGGTCTGGATAAACTATTACAATCACTCGGGTTTGTGTTGGCAGATACCTATGCGCTGACCGCTCAGACTCACCTCGCTCACTGGAACGTGGAAGGCAGAAGCTTTTTCCAACTCCATGGGGCTTTTGAAGAGCAGTATGACGAACTCTTTGAAGCCACCGATGAAATTGCGGAACGTATCCGGGCATTGGGGGGCTTGGCTCCGGGCGGACTACGCACTTTGTCAGAACTCTCCAAGGTCAAGGAAATCAAACCAACCACCGATGCCAGCGTTCTTCTCGAAGGGCTGATTGCCGCACACGAAGCAACCGTCCAGGATCTGAAGGTTGCGCGCGATTTGGCTGCCGATTTGGATGACAAGGAAACCGAAGACCTCTGCATCAGCCGTATTCAATGGCATCAGAAGATTCTCTGGATGCTCAAAAGCAGCCGGTAAGTTTTTTATAGGGGCTGGAAGCGGATGCCTTCCAGCGAAGGCAGAGGGCCGGCCAGTTGCTCTGGATCAAAGAGGGTCGGATCCAGGTGGATTCCCACAGCGGCGGACATGACCCGGAAGCGGCTCTTGTCGTTATCCGGTCTTTCGATCAGGTCAATGGTCCGTACAATATACTGACCATTAACCTCCTTGAAGCTGAGGACGTTAATCGTTCGGGTCCGTTCATCCTCACTATCGAAAACATGGGCCTCCAACAAGGCATGGTAATGGGCATGCAAGGCGCCTTGAACCCGGGTCATACCCGGATTGCTTTTGACAAAGGATTCCGGGGCCTGCCACACAAACAAGTGAGCCGGTTGGCCGGATACACGTCGGGATCCTTCATAGTAAAACTCATCCCAATAAACAAAGGGCATCAGGAGATCGAAGGCTGTGTAATTAGCTCCTTCGATCAGGGGCTGGCCCATGGCCTCTTCAGACAATGTGACCACATTCCCATCCGGATCTTGTTTCCAAACCACCGGATGTTCACCTCCCTGTACGATCAGATTGAGCAGGAGCCGGTCCGGATCGGAGGGATTCCACAAGGCCATGCGGAAAAGCGGCCCTTTCTCATTCCAGGTTCCCCACAGGATGCCTTGATAGGGAATGGTCGCCCCCCGGCGAGGAAGGTAGGAAAGATCAAAATCAAAAACAAAATCCCCGGCCAGGCGCTGATGCCGGAAATGGTGCATTAATGCGCGGCCCTCTTCCTGGTTGATTCCCCGGACATCGGGAATGCGGCGTCCACGTTCCCCTGGCTGGCCTTGCCCCTGCCCCCAAACCGGGATAAGCATCAGCGCAACGAGAATAACAAAGACAGGCCTACAGAGCAGCTTTCTCATGGTATGAATAGATGATGAACAGAGCCCCTGCTCCGTCCAACGGTCCAGCTGAGTATTAGTCCTCGGAAGTCACTGCTGGTTCCGTCGGGGCTTCAACCTCGGCAGACACATCTTCGATGCGCAGTTCATCGGGAAGCACAGTCAGGCTGTCTGTGGTTGTTCTTGGCAACACGGTAATGGCATCACCTTCCGCTTCCGGATCGGCCAGAGTTGGCAAGGTACCAGTCCCGTATACGCTTCCGCTATCCATGGAAGACATGTGGGCCAGATAAAGACCAAAGGCCAGGGCAAAGAAAAGAACCGCTCCAATGATCGTGGCACGGGTTAAAACATTGCCGGCTTCACCGCCCAATGCACTCTCGGCTGCTCCACCCCCAAGAGCTGAACCCATGCCGGAATTGGAGCTTGCCCGCTGCATCAGCACAACCAGTATCAGAAAGGCACTGACGAGCACCAGTACGACCGTAAAAAAACCAATAAGAATCGCTGTCATAAAATCAAAACGGTGGAAATTAGCACCGCCTGACGAGGATTCAACCTTAAAGTGAAAAATAGGAAGCGCATCAGCCTGCCGCTCCGGTTTTCATTTCCAGTTCATCCTTGTTCACCGTGAAACAGACCCGGCTCTTTTCCGGAACTTCGCCCGCTATAATGGCCCGGGCCAGTTTCGTTTCCACCTGTTTCTGGAGAAACCGGCGCAATGGACGCGCCCCGAAGAGGGGGTCATAGCCACGCTCAGCCACCCACTCCGTCGCCTTGGGATCCAATTCCACCGTAATGAGCCGTTCCGCCAGGCGCTTGTTCAGGTCCGCCAGAATCAGTCCGACAATCTCCGTGATTTCCTCCAGCGACAGTGGCTTGAAGAGTATGATGTCGTCGATCCGGTTCAGGAATTCCGGACGGAATCCCCTGCGCAACTCGGTCATCACACTCTCGCGGACACTTTCCGGAATCTCCGTCCCGGTCACTCCTTCAATGAGGAAGCGGCTACCGATATTCGAGGTCATGATGATGACCGTGTTCTTGAAATCAACCGTATGCCCTTGGGCATCGGTGATTCGGCCATCGTCCAAGACCTGCAAAAGGACATTAAACACATCCGGATGGGCCTTCTCGATTTCATCAAAGAGAATAACAGAATAGGGCTTGCGGCGAACCGCCTCGGAAAGCTGCCCCCCTTCATCGTAGCCGACATAGCCGGGAGGCGCGCCGATCAGCCGGGCCACGGAATGCTTTTCCATGTACTCCGACATGTCGATGCGGATGAGATTGTTTTCACTGTCAAAAAGCGATTCAGCCAAGGTCTTGGCCAGTTCGGTCTTCCCCACCCCGGTCGGCCCGAGGAAAAGGAAGGAGCCAATTGGCCGTCGGGGATCCTTGATTCCGGAACGGGCACGCAGGATGGATTCGGAGACCGAAACCACCGCCTCATCCTGCCCCACCACCCGCTGGTGCAATATGCTTTCCAATTTGAGCAGTTTCTCCTTTTCACCTTCCACCAGACGGCTGACCGGAATCCCGGTCCAGTGGGCCACGATCGCCGCAATTTCTTCCGCTGAAACCTCCTCACGGACAAGATGCTCACCGCGTGTTTCCGAAACATGTTCGCGACTTTCGAGATCCTTAAGCTCCTTCTCCAAGGTCGGCAGTCGCCCATGACGCAACTCGGCCAGCTTTTGCAGATCGTAGTTGCGCTCCGCCTCCTCCATTTCGCGTTTCACTGTATCGATCTGCTCGCGGACTTTCTGTGCCTTGCCCAACTCCGCCTTCTCATTGTCCCAACGGGCCTTCAGCGCATTCAGCTTTTCACGGGTGTCTGCCAGCTCCTTCGCCAGTTCTTTCAACCTGCGCTGTGAAGCTTCATCCTTTTCCTTCTTCAAGGCCGCTTCCTCAATCTCCAACTGCATCACCCGGCGCTGCAAGGCATCGAGTTCGGCCGGCATGGAGTCCATCTCTGTCCGGATTTGGGCACAGGCTTCATCCACAAGGTCAATCGCCTTATCCGGCAGGAAACGGTCACTGATGTAGCGATGGGACAGGACCGCCGCCTGCACGAGGGCATTGTCCTGAATCCGTACCGCATGGTGAACTTCAAACCGCTCCTTTAGTCCGCGCAGGATGGATATGGTGTCCTCCACCGTCGGCTGGTCCACAAGGACTGTCTGAAAACGGCGTTCCAGCGCGGCGTCCTTCTCGATATACTTGCGGTACTCATCCAGCGTGGTCGCACCGATACAGCGTAACTCACCCCGGGCCAGCATGGGCTTCAGCATGTTGCCCGCATCGATGGCCCCCTCCGCCTTGCCCGCACCGACAATAGTGTGCAACTCGTCGATAAACAGGATGACTTTACCTTCGCTACCCTTGATCTCGTTGAGTACAGCCTTGAGCCTTTCCTCAAACTCACCACGGTACTTCGCCCCGGCCAGCAGGGAGGCCAGATCCAGCGAGAAAATCGTCTTTTCCTTCAAGCCTTCCGGAACATCACCCCGCACAATGCGCTGGGCCAGTCCTTCCACGATCGCGGTTTTACCGACCCCGGGCTCACCGATCAGCACCGGATTGTTTTTCGTTTTCCGGGAAAGAATCCGGACTACGCGGCGAATCTCGTCGTCACGCCCGATAACCGGATCCAGTTTCCCTTTTTTGACCTGCTCCACCAGATCAATCCCGTACTTCCGCAGGGCTTCATAGGTCGCCTCCGGATTCTGGGAAGTAACACGCTGGTTTCCACGTACCGTTTTCAGGGCCTCCAATACCTTCTGCTCCGAAAGACCGAAGCTTTGAAAAAACTTTTTCAATCCCGCTTCCTTCGACTCAAGCAGCCCGAGTAAAAGATGCTCGACGCTGATATATTCATCGCGCAAACGTCCTGCAGAGGCCTCCGCTGCCGTGAACGCCTGCTGCAAGGCATTCGTGATATAAATATGCGAGGCATCGACACTGCCACTGACCGAAGGTAAACGGTCCAACTCACGCTCAACCGCAAGGCGGACCGCATTCGGTGTCACCTCCAGTTTTCGCAGGATCGATGCCACAATTCCATCCTCACCATGAAGCAAGGCAGACAACAAATGCCAGCCGTCCACCTGCTGTTGGCTCCGACGACGGGTCTCGGACTGTGCTTCCAGCACAGCATCCCGGGCCTTTTCAGTAAATCTGTTTAAGTCTATATTCATACTCACCTCCCTGCAGGTACCGTTCCAAAAGACATCAGGCCATAGTAGCCTGATAATGAAGGGATTACAATTAAATAGAATAGACTACCCAGGACAATTTGCCCCCAATGATACCGAGGTCGCGTCAAAAGTGCCATTTTGTCACGCCCACAAATGGGTGGCTATCTTGATCGTATCCGCTGGTTTCAAATTTGAAATTATCAATCTCAAATCCTTTTTCATGCCCTGCCTTGACCTATCCGGATCCGCATGGGAATATGTCCCTTTACAGAACAGTCCAGCACATGACCATAGCATCCAAAACCAACGGCTCCCGCCATATTGACGCTCTTCCGGAAGCCGTCTTTTCCATGGACCTGATCCGCAAGTACAACCGGCCGGGTCCACGTTATACCTCCTACCCGACCGCCCCCCATTTCAGAGGGGACATGGACCCGGATCTCCTGATCGGTGCTTTACGGGATCCGGCCGCCGCCGAACGTCCGCTTTCACTGTACCTGCACCTGCCTTTCTGCGAATCCAACTGCTGGTTCTGCGGCTGTACCAAGATCATCACCCGCGATCACTCCTCGGCAGACCGTTATCTGGACTATCTGGAGAAAGAAGTTTCCCTGATCGCAAAACTCATCGACCCCAACAGACAGGTCGTCCAGTTGCACTTGGGGGGTGGAACGCCGACATTCTTTTCAGCCGAACAGCTCGAACGTTTGGGCCGTATCCTCAAGTCAACCTTCATCTTTCATCCGGAAAGTGAAAACGGGGTGGAAATCGACCCCCGTCATTTGAACCCGGAGCAAGTTAAAGCACTCAGGTCTCTCGGCTTCAACCGCGCCTCCCTTGGTGTTCAGGACAACAACCCGGAGGTCCAGAAGGCGGTCCACCGCATCCAGCCGATGGAGATGACTGCCCAAAGCGTGCAGTGGCTGCGCGATGAAGGCTTTCAATCGATCAATCTGGACCTGATCTACGGGCTGCCCCTGCAGACCGAGGAAGGGTTTGCCCAAACGGTGAACGACATCCTGACGCTGCGGCCCGACCGGATTGCGCTCTTCAGCTACGCCCATGTCCCCTGGATCAAGCCTTCACAGAAGATTTTTGACAAAAAAAACAATCTGCCGGACAGCGACACCAAGCTCGCCATCCTCAAGCAAACCTGTGCCCAGTTAGCCGAACATGGCTACCTGTATATCGGGATGGACCACTTTGCCCTCGAACACGACGACCTCGTTCAGGCCCAGAGGTCACACCGGCTCCAGCGCAACTTCCAAGGCTACAGTACCCAGGCCGGAGCAGACATTTGCGGACTCGGTATGTCCGCCATTTCCCAGACGGCGGACACTTACCGCCAGAATGCCAAAGATCTCCTCGTTTATTACAAATCACTGGATGAAGGACGCCTGCCCGTCACCGGCGGTTATATCCTGACCCACGATGACCATATCCGACGGGAAACCATCATGCGCATCATGTGCGACCTGAAGCTTTCCTTTGCCGACCTCTCGGCAAAACTGGACATTGATTTTCCGGAATACTTTAAAAACGAAATCCAGGCACTCACCCCCATGGCCGAAGACGGCCTGGTCGAGATCTCCTCCGAATCCATCCAGGTCACCCCCGTGGGCCGCTTCCTTATCCGGAACATCGCCATGTGCTTCGACGCCTACCTCGAACGCAAACAGGCACGCTATTCGAAGACGATTTGAATGTGCTGGGTCCGATCTTTAGTTAAGGGAACTTTCGATAAATATCCCCCCGGCTGAGAAACCGAATGATCCGTAAACCACTATCTGTTCGCTTCAGGCCAAGCCGATAGTCGCCTATGCGAATCCGGAAAAAATCAGGATGCCCCTTCATCGCTTTTACGCTCGAAAGGCTATCCAATGTCTCCGTGTTCTCCAACTCAAGGAGTATCGCCTTGACTCGATCCAAAAGTGTACGATCCCGAACCTTGCGCAGATCCCGTTCAAAAGATTTGTGATATTCAAGCCTCATCATCGAGGACTGCGAAGATCGCTTCACGGGAAACTAATTCGGTCGACTCTCCGGCTATCAGGGACTCCATAAAAAGCTTATCTTCAATCACTTCCTCAATTATACGAGCAAAGAGTTCACGATTCTGCTCGAATATCTCGGAAACAGATTCTTTGATAATGCCTTTCAATTCTTCCTTTTCGACTGATATGCTCATAATTATACTCTACTTTGGGGCTGCAATTAGTCAATCGGCAACATCGAGGGGTGATTTGTTTGGCAGAATGTTGAGGGCCATCGCCTGCCCCACCCCCTGACGGGCGCAGCTACGTAGCCGCGTTTGTAAAAACGTGGCCTGATCCAATCCCCCCCTGACCAGAACTATTCAGAAATTTTTGGCAAAGACGATACACCTATATTTTGTGAGCTTCTGCTTCGTTCTGACTAGGATTAAGATTAAGATTATGGGTTGAGAAAGAAGGGGGGAAGATCCTAATCCAATGCCATCGCCCTCAATGGGCGGTGTAGCCACCGTCCACATAGAGCAGCGAGCCCGTCATGTATGCGGAAGCATTAGATAAAAGGAATACTACCGGGCCACCAAGGTCATCCTCTGTTGCCATACGCCCAAGATAGGTTTGGCGTTCGTAATTCTTCACAAAACGTTCCGGCTGATTGTTGAAAAAGCCACCGGGAATCACACAATTGACCCGAACTTGCGACCGCCCAAGCAAGGCGGCATAATAACGAGTCAGGTTGTTCATCCCCGCCTTGTGGAAAAAATAATCCGGAGGAGGCGTCCCCATTTCCGTCCCCTCATATAGACTGAAATCAGGTCCCACCGTCCCCTGGATCGACCCTACATTAACAATGCTCCCACCCTTCTGCTTCACCATCATCGCACCCAAATAGCGGTGCATCAGCCAAACTCCGGTTGCATTGACTCGCATGGACAATTCCCAGTCCTCAACCGGTGCATCCTCCCTTTTCATGCTGCGAATCACACTGTTGTTGACCAGGCCGTCCAGGCGCCCGTGTTCAGCTTGAATACGGTCACGAAGCTCCACGATCGATCCCTCCGAGCCCTGATCAAAACTCATGGCCTCCACATCATGCCCCTTGGACCGCTCTTCCTCAGCAACTTGAGCACAACTGTCCAGATTGCGGGAGGCCACAATCAGTTTTGCACCCGCTGAAGCCAAAGCCCCGGCCAAGGTCCGGCCATACAGGCCCGCGGCCCCGGTCAAAAGCACCACTTTCCCTGCTAAAGAAAAACTTTTCAACATATCCACCGCTTTATTGTCGACAATGACGGCAATGTCGAACTTTATTTGATTATTCGATGGGTAATCAGAAACATCATATTCTCATTCTGGGGGCTGGCAGCATTGGCCAGAGGCATCTCCAGTGCTTCATGCAGACAGGGCTTTGTCAGGTTTCGATCTGTGACAGCAACGCTGATCTGGTCGCGGATATCGGGAAAAAGCACGGGGTCGCGGCTTACACTGATCTGGATGAAGCGCTGGCCACCGGGGTAACTGCGGTTGTCATCTGTACCCCTGCGCAAACCCATATTCCTTTGGGAATCCGGTGCCTGGAAGCCGGATGCCACATACTGATGGAGAAGCCACTGGCTGTGACCGAGGATCGCCTGGATGAGCTGCAGGACAAGCTGGCAGATTCGGATCGCGTCTTTCACATGGCTTATGTGCATCGGAACCATCCGTGCGTACGCCGGGCCTATTCATTTATTCAGGAAAACGACCTCGGTCCACTGGGCAATATTCTATACCATGGAGGCCAACACTTCCCCACATTCCGTCCGGCCTACCGGGAAATTTATTACAACAACCACGCCACCGGGGGCGGTGCCATCCAGGATTGTCTCACTCATTTTTTCGATTTGATGCAGCATCTGGCAGGGCCGATCACCGAAATTTCCTGCCTTGCCAGCCATCGCATACTTCCCGGGGTGGAGGTTGAGGACACCGTAACCGCCATTGCCCGGCATGGCGATGCCTTGGCCACTTACAGCCTCAATCAGTTTCAGGCCCCCAACGAAAATACTATTCAATTAAATTTCGAACGGGGAAGCGTACTGATTGAAATTCACCGTCAGCGCTGGGCCTATTACTTACATGGCAAAGACGAATGGGTGTACGAGGAGACTCCCCTGCGTGATCGCAACCATCTTTTCCAACTACAAGCTGAAACCTTTATTCGAGCTTTACATGGAGATTCCACCTGGCTGGGGGATTTGGCCAGTGGTATTCACAATTTGAAAGTCAACCGGGCTGCCTTGGAATCATCCCAAACCCGCATATCTTGTGAGATAAGCGGAATAACCCGAATGGCACTTAGTTAAGGTGGACTATCGAAATCGACGCCAATGAGAATTCGGATTTTTCTTCGGAGTGGAAAGGAGCACGGGCGTCCCGCCCGTGTTATTCCAAGTTCGTGGGCAGGATGCCCACGCTCCTTTTTGTTCCGGCTTTCGTCTTCACTGAGTTACGCCGCGCCAAGTCGTCGGACTTGCTCCGTCGATTGCGGTAAACAGCCCCGATAAAGACCCTTAACCAAGCGCCATTAGGGATAACCCACTCTTCAATTCTATTATGAAAAAACAGAATCCTTATCAAAGCCGCGTATTGCAGAAACTGCGCAATAACGAGTCCGCAACCGGCTACAAAATCAATTTTGCCGATCCAAGGGTCGTCGAAGTGATCAGCCTGACCGGAGTCGATGCGGTCTGGCTCTGCCATGAGCATGTCCCCAACGACTGGCTGATGCTGGAAAATCAGATAAGGGCCGCGCAACTTTACGGTGTGGATTCCATTGTTCGCATCTCCAAGGGATCCTACAGCGACTACATCCGTCCCTTCGAAGCAGGAGCCACCGGCATCATGGTCCCGCATGTCACCACCGCCGATGAGGCCAGGCAGGTGGTTTCCATGACCCGTTTCCGGGCATTGGGGAAAAGAGCGATTGACGGCGGCAACCGGGACGCCCTGTTCTGCAACCTCTCGCTCTCCGACTATATTCAGACAGCCAACAAGGACCGTTTCATTATCATCCAAATCGAATCGCCGGAAGCTGTGGATGCGGTTGAATCGATTGCAGCTGTCGAGGGTTATGACATTCTCCTGTTTGGTGCCGGTGATTACGCACATCTGACCGGCAATCTCGATAATCCGAATTGTCCGGAGGTCACTCAAGCCCGGCAACGCGTCGCCAAAGCCGCGCGGCAAAACGGGAAGTGGGCCATGTCCGCAGGACTTCCCGTCCCCCGCCAACAACTGGAGGATGAAGGTTTCTCCTTCTTCATACTTGGAGCCGATGTCGTTTCACTTGGAAATGCAGTCAAAGCCAGCGTGCAAAACTTCGGCGGGGGAAGCAGCGATAAAACGAGTCCAAGGCCCTGCGCAGGCGAAAGCTGATGAACACCATGGGATCCGATATTAAAATTGCGATGCTGGGAATGATCCCCGGTAACGGGCATCCCTATTCATGGTCAGCTATTATCAATGGCTATGACAAGGCCGCCATGGCTTCCTGCCCCTACCCGGTCATTATCGAATACTTGTCAGCCCAAGCCGAAGGCAGCGTCAACATCCCCGGGGCATGCGTCACCCATATCTGGACCGATGACCCCTCCGAAGCACTGCAGGTCGCTGCAGCCGCTCTGATAGATCATGTCGTGGATAAACCGGAGGATGTCATCGGCAAAGTAGATGCGGTGATTATTGCCACTGATGACGGAGCTGATCACAGCCGGAGGGCCGAACCTTTTATTCAGGCAGGCATTCCCGTCTTCATTGACAAACCGCTGGCCACCACCGGGACGGAGCTGAAAACCTTTGTTCAGTGGAAAGAGCAGGGTTCAGCCATTTTGTCATCCAGCGGAATGCGCTACGCCCGTGAATTTGAAGTACTCGGCCAGCATCCTTGGAAATGGATCACTGGAGTTGTTGGCAACACCTGGGAACGCTATGGTATCCATTTGCTCGAGCCGGTATACCGCTCACTTGGGCCTGGTTTTAAATCCATCCGCTGTCACACCAGCTCCCACGGCGAATACTTTCACCTTGAACATACCTGCGGCACGGACGTCACCCTCGCAATCAATCCAAGTGTCAAAAAAGCCGGGTTGCAATTCCATGCCTATGGTCAGGATGAGCACCTCAACATACGGCTCCAGGACAACTATCAGGCTTTTCGCCGTCAATTGCTCGCCGTAGTGAACTGGTTCAAGACCGGGGAAGACCCCTATCCCTTCTCCGAAACGGTTCAGATGATGGAGATTCTTCTCGCCGGCATCACCAGCCGCAAACAGGGAGGTGCTCTGATTACCCTCAACAAAACCGATTAGCAATATGGAGAAAACCCATTTCAGCAGCAGTGTAGGAGGGCAAACCCGGCTCGCTTATGATTATATCAGGGAGCGTATCCTATCCGGCATCTTTCTCCCCGGAACCCCCCTGACCGGACTGAGGCTGGCTCAGGACCTGAACAGCAGCCGCGCCCCCATTCAGGCCGCCCTCGCCCGGCTGGAGCTGGAGGGCCTTGTCAAATACACTCCGCACCTTGGAGCCGAGGTGCGCAGTATGAGCAGGGAGGAACTCATTGACTTGGGCTGGATGCGCTGCTCACTTGAGGAATTGGCTGCACGCCAGGCCGCCGAAAGACGAACCGATGAAGATGTTGTCCTGATACGTCTCCGCCTGGAACAGATACAGGAGGCAACTGAAGAACTGGCGCGGAATCCCTCCAATAAGGAAATTCGCAAGAATGTGATACTCAAGGATGCCGCTTTCCACGAGCAAATCATCAAAGCCTCATACAACATCCCTCTTATTGAAACGCTTCAGCATTGTCACGTTGTTCAAAGAGTCATGCTAGGAGGCATGGACGAGAAAATGCTGCCCACCAAACGTATTCCACCCGGAGAGGTTTCCGTGCTACACGGCAGAATCTATGAGGCCATCCAGTTAAAACAACCAGACCTCGCTGGCAAAGCCATGCACGAGCATCTGGCTCGCAGCCTGAAGGTCATGGACTGAACCTTGCATTATGCCTACCCCAAAAAACAGGAAATCCGATTTCCACCAATCCATCGGTAAGCATTGCATTATCGAACCGGACACCCGGGTCGGACACCGCTATCGAGAGTCATCCGAACCCACTGTGATCGGAGATCATTCAATCGTACGGAGCGGAACGATTATATACACGGATGTCAGAATTGGGCATTACTTCCAGTCCGGGCACAATGCCATTATCCGGTCATGGGTTATAGCCGGGGACTATTTTGCCCTCGGCAATGGCTCGGTATTGGAGGGCATGATAGAAATCGGGACTGGCGTACGCTTGATGAGTCAAGTTTATGTCTGTTCACGCACCCGTTTCGGCAATGATGTTTTCGTGGGACCCGGATGCACATTTCTCAACGAAAAACTGCCCGGACGCCAAGATCCTCCTCCTGTTCCCATTGGGGCCTCAATAGAAGACAACGTCATGATAGGCGGCGGTTGCACCATTCTACCCGGTGTCCGGGTCGGAGCAGGCAGTTTTATCGCCGCTGGCAGTGTCATCACCAAGGATATTCCCCCGGAATCACTGGTTGTGGGCAATCCCGGAGAGATCCGTCCTCTTCCCGATAAACTGCGATGCCCCAACAACCATAAGCTCACCCGTGCTCCCCTCGACTTATGGCATCCTCATTCCGACTTAAACACTCTCCAATGGCCCGGCAATGAGACCTTTCTTAGCAACTTTATAAACTCGTAGATTATTAACCCAGCTCACTCTCAACCACCACCAAACCACCATGCTCGAAGTAGCCGCACATACTTTCATCGTAAAACCAAAACCCGGAAGTGAAGGAAGGACGATTCTCGGGGGCAAAGCCTCCTACATTTTCACTCCCCTGCAATCGAGTATCTTCCTGCTACGCCAGGACGGTAAATTACTCGTTCTCCTCACCTCTCATTTTATGACGCACCACTACCGCTTCAGCAATTTGTGGCGCAAAGCGGTTGCTGATGCCCTCGAAATTCCCTTTGACCAGACTTTTACCTTTTCATCCCACAATCATTGCGTTGTGAAGGTCGTGGAGTCGCAATACAGCTGGGGCTCCCATGAGGTGGATCATTTCATCCCTGAGTCAGAATTAACATGGGAAGGACACGAAATCATTCGCAAGACCATAAAAGTGCTCCCACGCCTCCAACAAAATATGCAACCGGCCTCCATTCGTTGGGCCGTAGGGCATGAGAGGCGGATATCCCATAACCGCAAAGGACGTCGGGCCGATGGCTCCACTTATTTAATGCGTGAAGAGGATCGTCTAACTCTGGGGAAGGATTTTAACGGCGATATTGATGACGACGCCCCCATCGTCGGCTTTTATAACCGAAAGAATGAGCCCATTGCCTTTCTCACGCATTTCACAGCACACCCGGTAACCGCCTACCACTGCGATCATCCCGTAGTGCATGGCGAATTTCCTCAGGCTGCCTGTAACATCGTATCAAGGCGGTTTCAACGGGTACCCGTCGGCTTCCTTCAGGGCTGCGCTGGAGACACAAATTCCAAGGGGCTTCTCGCCCATGATACACCGCAAAACAATGCCAAAAGAGCGACACGTTACGGCCACATGCTGGGGCAGACTTATGTTGAAGGCCTGAAAGGGCTTAAGAAGTCCAAAACAGATACCCTGGCCTTTGACTGGAAAACGGTTCACCTTCCCTTCACAAAACTACCTGAAAAAGAGTGGCTGAAATCACACTTGGCTGAAATCAAGCGCTTCGAGAAAGACTGCAAAGCAGGAAAGGATGAAGCCACCCGCCGGTGTGTCGGACTGAATTTCCCCAGCAACATGACGGTTCCATACCGCGCCGCCTTAATCAAACCACTTAAGGCATGGAATGAATGGCTGCTAGCTCACCATGACAATAAGGCAGACAATCAGCCACATCCATCTTTGCCCCTGCACATCGCCGCCCTCCGAATAGGTGATGTCGGCATTATCGGTATGCCCTGCGAACCGCTTCTCGGCATAGGACGTCAGATAAAGGCCAATGCGCCCCTCCCCCTCGTTTTACCAACAGGCTATTTCAACGATACATGCATGGGCTATATTCCCGACAGTCCGAACTGCCGGGACCTTGACTATGTAAGCTCCTTCTATCGATACACCAATAGCCTTCTCCCCTTGGCCACACCCGCTGGTGATCTACTGGCACAAGAAGGCGTCTCGCTACTCAAGAAGCTTTGTTCACGCAATTAATCACGCCCATCCAATTTGCACTTCAGTATGTTTGATTTAAAAGGAAAAGTAATCTGGATCGTAGGAGCCTCAGGATATTTAGGTGAGGCAGTCTGCCGTCATTTTGCCAAGATGGAAGCAAGCCTCGTCCTGAGCGACATGAATGAAGCCCGCCTGCAAGAACTGACTGACGGCTTAAGGAACGAGGGCCATCAAGCTATTTCCTATCCACTTCACATCGGTGACGAACAGGCCGTCATACGCTGCGGGGAATCCATCATGGAAAGCCAAGGCAAGCTGGATGTCATGATCAACCTCGCTTGCTTTTCAACGGGCAAACCTATGGAAACCATGACTGCCAATGATTTCAACAAAGGGGTACAGATCAATCTGACCGGTGCTTTTCTAATAGGCCGGGAGGCTGCCCGTCACATGAAACCTGCCGGGAGTGGCAGCATTATACAATTCTCTAGCATGTACGGCATAGTCAGCCCCGACCCCGGCCTTTATCCCCCAACTCAGCCGATCAATCCCATTGATTACGGTACTTCCAAAGCCGGAGTTCTCCAACTCGTTCGCTATCAGGCCATGCAACTGGCCCCCTACAATGTCAGGGTGAATGCCATTGTACCCGGAACATTCCCGAATCCAACCACTGCCGGTAAAGATAAAGCATTCATAGACAACCTGACCCGCAGGGTTCCCATGAAACGCGTGGGCACCCCTAAGGACATCCTTGGCCCAGTAACCTTCCTCGCATCCGAGGCCTCACGCTACATGACCGGAACCTCCCTCATCGTCGACGGCGGCTGGACGATTTCATAAGCGAGAAGAAAAGATCAAGGAACAAGCCAAGCTAACATAAAAAAATGGTCTAGCCTGGAATATTCACGAAGCCCAGAAGTGATGAAGCGCAAGGCGCAACCCGAATCCGCGCGGAAGTGCACTCAAGTGCATGACCAAGCGGATTGTAGGGGTGCAACGCAGCGATTCGCGCTTGTGGGCGAGAGGATTGTGCGAAATTGGACGGTAAATAAAGTTTCATTACGACTTAATCCATAAATAGCTTATAAGAAATAACTTAAACCCCTTTCGCACAATCCGGTGAATTTTTCAGGCTAGAGTACGGAGTCCCCTCAGATTCGATTATTCCGGCTCCTTACCAAGGGCCTTGAGCTGCTTCATGTCACCCCATTGAAGAATGCCAGGCAGAACATACAGGAACGAGCCTTCCAGTGGACTGACCATTGACTCAAAATCGTTGGGCAGATCCGGTGCCGTCAGTTGAAATCCGGTATTGCCCAATATTTTGGCGAACAGAGCAGCCATCCCGGTTTCACCGATTGCATGGACTTCGATTTGATGGATCCCTGTGGTCGCAACTGCATCCGCAACCTGGGCAATGATTTCGGCCCATTCAGCAAGCAAAGTATAGCCCAGCCACAAGCAGGCTCGAGTCGTATCATGGAAGGGCCTTCCCGCCAGCAACTCTGTTTCCCAACACAATTCACCGGTTCCAGGAAAATCCAGTGCAAGTACACAGCAACCATCAGCCAAGCCTTGCTGCCAGAGCATTTTTACCGGTTCACTGCATTTTCCATCTGGCGCAACCAATATACGTACACAATCAGCAGTCATCGGAGCTGCGGTATCGAGAGGAATCAAAGTTCCCCGCCAGGAACGCAGGGCAGTCTGCTGAAATTGTCCCGGGCGAAATAAAATACCGTCTACCCCCGAATCCGTGCTGTTGTTTTGACTGCCTGATCTCCAGCCGATAATTTCAGCCAATCGCTGGACATCTCCAGCACAGGACGATTCTTGTTTCAGCTCACTCAGTGCCTTACGTGAACGGGAATAACAACATGAGTCCGGCCTGGCTGTCCCTTCAGGAAAGCATAACAACTGTTCTTCGGGAAGCGCCGTCCATTGAGGGAGGCTAACAGGCCGGCCATCGCCTTCATTCTGCAGCCAGTGTTGCATCCAACCAAGCATGGCCTCCGCCATTTCAGGCCAATATCCATGTGGCAAGTTGATCGCACGGTAATCGATACAATCCCCCTTGCCATAGAGGCGGAAAATCTCCCGTGCGCTACGCCAGGTATCAATCATGGTCGGAACGGCGAAAGCGGGCTGATCCTGCAAAGAATTCAGAATCAGTGTGGGACGAGGTGCGACCAGTCCGAACAACTGCCATTCCTCGGCTGTGAGTAATCCTCCGGGAAGCGTTTCACAAAAACAATTTCGCCTGGTTACATAGGCCGCAAACGAGCCCACTGATACCACGGGAACAGCGACTTTCACCCGATCATCCATGGCAGCCAACCACATGGTCTGATTGCCTCCCCCGGAGGCACCGGTCACACCCATTCGCGAAGGGTCGACATTGCTCAGCGAACACAGAAAATCAATGGCAGATTCATTATCGAACACTTGCCATCCAAGCAACGAATAGCCGCTGGCTATCGGACTCGCCCCTGCAAGGCTCCCGTGATAATCCCATTCTCCTTTAATCTCTCCCCGCTCTCCGGCCCCTGGAGCATCGGTAATCAAGACAACAAAACCGCACTGGGCAAGGATGTGCCCCCTGGCCTGTACATTATAGGCGACCTTCCCCTGACTGAAATGCCCGTGTGGGCTCAGCACTGCAGGGAAGGGGCCATTGCCATCAGGGATATAAAGATTGCCGGTGATGCGTACTCCGGGCATGGATTCAAAACTTACTTTGCGGACACAGTAACCGTCGCACTTTATCCGTCCGTGTTCCATGACCTCCAGATCTCCCCTGGGAAGATCCGCGATACCCATCTGTCGCCTCAACTTCAGCCGCAACCCGACTGCTAGCTGCCTCCAGTCCTCCAGGATACCCGGCGGCAGGTAGCGGCCACTCAGTTCCGCAGCTTCCAGCCGCAGACGTTCAGAATAATAAGCACCCCGGCCCGATGGCCATGTTCTGCGCGGCGAATTCATCGTAATGCAATCAGACATAGAGGATAGCAAGAGGTGCTTCCGCCGCAACCCAATGGTGTTGATGGTGCTATAGCGAATCAGGACCTTCTTCTGCTTCTGAGAAAGGCAAACAAACCTACCGCCACTCCAAAAATCAAGGCAAATGTTCCCGGCTCGGGAATCAGCACACCATGAACCAATGTTTTGTTTGTACCAGCGACCCAGAATTCGCCATCAATACCGATTATCGCCGAAATGTTTCCCGTGGATTCGATATCAATCGCTTGCCAGTTTTCACCATCGAAATAGAAGAATTCACCACTACTTCCCCCCATCCAAACTTGGTTCTCGTTCAGTGCAAAAATAGAGCGTACTGTGGATAGTCCCACCGGTTGATTTTCGTAGGCCTGTACCGTACCTGATCCGTCCCAAAAACCAGTTTGACCACGTGTCTCAGTGCTCAACCCACCTCCAAAAAGCAGGTAGTCCTCATTCATCACATACATTGCCCTTACATTGACCTCTGTGTTTGCGTCACTGACCGGGCGTTCCGTAGACCATTCCCCCTCTACTGAATCATAGCTGAACCTGCGAAAACCATGCGTTACACTGGCCACAGTCGCATAGACACTATTCAGGTTCGTTCCACCAAGCGCTATGATATCCGTCCCCCCCGTAAAACCGGTGGCGAAAGACCCTGTGTACTCGTAACCTCCGTTACCATCCGGCGCCAGTGTGTAAATCGTCCCATACTGCCGTCCGGTCAGAACCGTGTTGGTGGCAGGATCTATCCATATGGCTCTAAGATTAGTGGTTCCTATCCCCAAATCCACGCCATTCCACTGCGAGCCGTTGTGGTAGGCATATGCACCATTGTTACCGACCACATGCAGATAGCCGTTGGAATCAAAAGCCATCCCGTCGATCTGTGTCCCGGTCCAGTCCGCGGTGTCCTTAAATGTAAGCCAACCGGCATCCGTCGACTAGGCGTTGCCATCGTAACGCAATAAAGTGTTTCCGGAACCTCCCACCGCGACATTGGATGAACTTTGAGCCGCAGCTGCGTAAAAAAAAGGGTTACCGCCAATAGGCAGGTCTGCCTGGGACCACACCACATTATCGGCCGAGGGTTCCTGGGCCATCGTCACAACTGTGGTCGAAATAAACATGGCTCCAATACAAAATACGGGAGCAAGGGTCTGTAGACGGGGTAATAGTTTATCAAGAATGTGTTTCATAATTTTGGTGTTTTTCTGTGTTTATTTGAGGTGTCAGCCACCCAAGTTCTCCTTGAATGCCTATGTTGGGCAGTGACGAGTAAAAACAATTATTCTTTTATCGTTGAATTCCTCCCACTGCAAATGATTTTCAATGAATACTGATAAATAGATCTTGTACTCCGATCGATACAGAGGAGGAATAACAATTCCATGAGGATTACACAGAGAGATTTGGCAAAGAAACTGGGAATCAGTCAGGTTACCGTTTCCCGGGCACTCGCAGGCAGTCCTCTTGTGGCTGACGAGACGAAACTGAAAATCTGCCGTGAAGCTGATAAGCTTGGTTACGTACCCGATCCGGTACTCGGAAGCCTGAATGCCTATCGCAGGACGCGCATGCCCATTGGGAAAGGACAAACTCTGGCTTGGATTTCGGATCAACAAGTTGTCTCCCACCTCCATTACAAAGGAGCAGCACAGCGAGCGCAGGCACTGGGCTTTCGCCTGGAGGCTCATATTGAAAGCCGTGATATGCCCCTAACACGAATCCTTACAGTCCTGAGTAGCCGTGGAATCAGCGGCCTTATATTCGGACCCCGACGGACGGCCCACGCCCACCTTGATCTTAATCTGAGTCGTTTTTCAGCCATTGCTTTTGGCTATTCAATTGAAAGGCCTGAACTAAATCGTGTGATCACCGACCATCACAAAAACATGATGATAGCCTACCAGAAAATGATCGAACATGGTTGCAAGCGGATTGGCTTGATTCTGAATAGAGACAGTGATGTTCGAATAGAGGGCAGGCGTTATGGTGCCTACCACTATATGCTTTGGGAGAATAAGCACCTGGCAAAAATTCCCATGCTTAGTCATTCCAACAAAAACGAACTTAAGCCGACTTTGCTGAAGAAATGGATTGAGCGTTGGAAACCCGACGGCATTCTGTGTTACCAGCCGGCGATATGGGGATTATGTAAAGACATCGGGTTGCGTGTACCTGAAGACATCAATTTGGTTGCTGTATCCATGAATGGACGCTGGCCGGAGTTTACCCGCTGGGCAGGGGTTGATGAGCGACTGTGGGAGACCGGTGCATTGGCAGTGGAGGCTCTAGTCAGCCAACTGCATAACAACGAACGAGGCATTCCCAATCGGCAGAAGGTCTATTTGCTGAAGGGTTGTTGGCAAGACGGACACACCTTACGGCTTCGAAACTGAAGGCGGAATAGAGGATTTCATCCGGACTATTGTTCAAAAGCGGACTGATATAAAATGCCCTCATCCAGCAAGCAACCGTAAGCAAGCCCTGGGGCGGGACCAGTCGCATGTTCACTCTTCATTTCAGATAGCCACGAACACTTTTCAGAACAGGATAATTTGAGCCATCGTTGCTTAGGAGTACCGCCCGATACTGGACCCAGTCAGCACCGCTAAAGGAAACAGGACGCCCATCTTCCAAAACCTCATAGTAAGTTCCGCTTCCTTTAGGTCCCATCCATTCCGCATACTCAAGACCTTCACGGCTTTCCGCAAACCGGACCTGAAACTGTATGCTTGAACCCAGCGGCATTTCGGCATCCCACTGAAGACTCAAGGTCCCGTCCCTCGCGCTAAGTTTGATCGGAGCGGAAAGATAGTACTCCCTGAATTCCCGGGTACGTATATTGCCGATGTCCACTCCACGGCTTACATGCATACCAAAGGAAGGTAGTGAGTCCCGGTTGCTCTCAAAAAAACCATCTTCCGAACCACGGTAAATCCACGAACCAAAAGCGTGGTCGTTGTCTTTGGCGTGGTTAAAATAGACAATATCCTTGAAACCGTTCTGGTCGAAATCGGCAATAAACAGATCCAGTACTGATTGGGCGGGAAGCTCAGTCCGGTTATCGACCGTGTAATCGCCCTCCTCACTTCCCCAGTAGATGTAGCCCGGTTTCGAACGAATATAACCTTGGTTATAGGCCGAGGTTACAATATCCAGTATGCCGTTATTGTTTAAATCTGCGATTGCACTTGAAGTGGCTCCATTTGTCGGGATTTCGGTGCGGTTGTTCACGTCAAAGCCCTCCGGCCCGTTCCAGTAAATGAAAGAGTCGACAAAGCCCTTTCTCTCATTTTGAAAATTGACCAGCACGATATCCAATTTTCCATTGCCATTGAGATCAGCCATTTTGGGGATCCGTGAGGATACTCCGGGAAGTTCCACCCGCTTGTCCCAGCTGAAATTCCCCTCGCCACCGGGCAGAATGTAGATGAAGTCAGATCTGGTAACCAACATATTGAGGTAACCGTCACCATCAACATCGCCGTAGCTTATGATGCTACCAGGAATATCGTCAAACTCAACTACGCGCCTACGGTTGGCGTCAAAACCCTCCGGCCCGCCCCAGAAAATGACTGCAGTGGAAATGTCACCTTCCGATTGTCGCCCAAAAGTCAGATCCAAATACCCGTCCCGGTTCAGGTCCGCGATTTCCACAGTGTACGCTTGGCGCACCGGCAATGTCGAACGGTTGGCTGGTGTATAACCTTCAGGTCCTCCCCAGTAGATGTAGGCATCATCCCCCTGGTTCGCAAAGACAATGTCAGGGTAGCCGTCATTGTTAAGATCCGCCGAGGCACTCCCGAGTGGAGTTACAGCTGGAAGGAAGGTGGCAAAAGCGGGAGAGAACCGGCCACGCGGATTGCCCCAGTAAATGATGGAATCCAATGCATCCTCCGTTTTCCCACTCAAACGATTCATCAGGATCACGTCCATGCTACCGTCAAGATTAGCATCCACGAGGGCAATATCCATCGGTCCAAACCCTTGTAATTCGGTGCGATCATAGGGAGCATAACCATCTGGACCACCCCAATAAATATAACTCGGCACATCAAAGGTCTCACCGTCCTGTCGATTGGCAAAGATGATCTCAGAATAGCCATCATCATTGAGGTCATAAAGTTTAACGGCTGTCGCACCAACTGTCGGCAACTTGGTTGGATTGTTGAAATCAAATCCGTCAGGACCACCCCACAAGACGAGCGATTCGGCAAAATAGGAAGAATGGTCCGGCATACGCATCGCCCCTTGCTTGGGCATACCAGGAATCGGCCTTGCGATGAATTCAACTCCTTCCGGGTGCTCGATCTCTATCGCCAAAACAAGGTCAGAATAGCCGTTCCCATTGAGATCGGCAATAGCCGCATCAGTAACAAATGCGTATGGCAATGTTTCAGCAATAAAACCTCCCTCGCCATTATTGTAATAAATAACAGCAGGTTCATCGTAATCCTTGCCAACAAGAATATCCGGATATCCGTCACCGTTCAAATCCGCAACCGTCAGAGAGGTGGGCTTACTGCTCTCAATCCGGGTCCGTTTTTCCAGATCGGGCCCATTGGCGCTACCCCAGTATATCAGTATGGATTGGTCATCCGGAGCGTTGTTGGTGAAAACAATATCCTGATAGCCGTTGCCATTCAAATCGGCAATAGCGACATCGGTCGCTTTTTTTGTCGGCAGAACCATTCTGTTCACGGCACTGTACCCATCAGGACCTCCCCAGTACACATAGGATTCCTCATCCTCATCAGCCGTACCGGGAATCGGATACTCATATCCGTTGTTCGCCAATACGAGATCAGGCCAGCCATTGCCATTGAGATCCGCAGCGGCGATACCCAATGCCGTAAGAGTAGGAAGGGTCTGCCTGCGTTCAGGGCTGAAGCCTTCCGGCCCACCCCAATAAATAAAGGCCTCAAAGTGACGTCCGTACCATCCATGCACAAAATTGCAAAAGGCAAGATCAGGATAGCCATCCTTATTCAAATCCATCACAATTGAGCGCCCCGCCCCCAGCGTAGGCAGCTGGATGATCGATTCCGGAGCATCATGAATCCAGCGAATGGTATGCTGAAGAGCTGCCATATTAGGAATCGGCGGAAGCAAATTGGTAAACCCTTCCTCCGGATCATTCAAGTAGATCAAAAGATCACTTGAGTCCAGATGACTATGGTCGTTATTGACGATGATATCCGTCCAGCCGTCCAGGTTGTAGTCCCAGGTATGAATCGTACGGACCTCTCCCTTGCGGGTAACATATACATTTGCCCCAGCGTCTCCCGGTTGACCGGCTGCAAAATCCGCAAACCCCTTATGGATAAAGAGAGCTTTCTCTGTGGACGGGCTGGTTCTTGCCACCACAGCATGTGAACGCGGTTGGCTGGCCAATGGCAGTGAGGCAGCAAAGCTTAAGAGGAGGCATCCTCCCAATCGGGTAATCATTGTTTGAGTTTCCTTTATAGCCATAGTATTTTATCTGCTTTTATTTAATTAAAATGACGAACCGCCGATTCCGGCACTAGGATCGAATTGCCAACCAAGACGTTGGGGAATCCTTACATTAGCCGACACAATCAAGTATCTTCAAACCCGAAACTGTAGAGCTTGACCCCGGGTGAATTAAGATGAAAGCGCAGACGGATGTCACGTCCGGAAGGTAACTCCGTTGCCTTACTCCACCGAACAGGAACAGCCAGCCCATCACCGATTAGTGGCTCAAAATCATCCGTTGTATAGCCGGGAATCGCCTGTCCGTTGCTAGCATCCAAAACCTCCACTGAAAAGTCTCCGGACTTCAACACACCCTCAATATTGACTCTCAATCCCCGCCCACCATCAACACTGTCAACCGGGATAGTGGTAAGGATACCTTTACGTCCAGGCTCAGGTGTGAAATAGGTCCAACCATTGACACGAAGGCGGGCGAGCCCGAGTTCTGTCAAATGATGGTTAAAATTCCCCGAACCTTTGCGTGTATAGGCTCCCCCAAAGTAGTAAAGCCACATATCGTCACCTCCAAAATAACGGGGTGACAGCCAGCCGATTATACCCGAGTCCCATTCTCCGGGATTCCCCAGAGGGATAAGTGGCCGCCCCCGTTTGACCCGGATAAAGTTAAAGCCGTCACGACTGACCGCCAAGCTGATATCACGGTTGGGAATGCCCATCCGCCCGGGCCAGTAAGTATTGAAATAAATCCCCTCAGCCTTGCGTACACGCGCAACATATATCTGGTCTTCATTATCACCGGCAACAGAATCGAAGTAAGTCTGAGGGCGAAAAACATTTAAATAAGGAGAAGTTGGGTGGATTGGTGTTGCCGGCGGTGTTTGACCATAGGGGTCGTCGGCATCGAGGTGGTGCTCAAATCCAGACCATTTCAACAAATCTTTTGTCCAAACTACTCCCCAGGCCCGCCCGGTTTCGGTATAAGTACGTCCGTATAGTCGAATAGGTCGTTCGGGATCGTCAGGGTCATAAAACCCAGGCCTCCCCCTTTCCCGTATCACACTCATAACAGGCACTCTCGTAGCCTCCGTCCATTTCTTTCCATCCGGAGAATAATCCAGATAATAGAGTCCTCGTTGTTCCATCACATAACGCAACCTTGTATATTTTTTTTCCGGATCTGATGCATCCGGATTCTCCAGCACTCCGGAATAGTTATAATCCGGATCACCGGCGAGCCAGGCCAAAGGGCGTTTAGAGAAAACCTCTTCTTCGCCGAGACCATCAGGCAATTCGTCTACCCTCTCAAAATGGATACCGTCACTGCTGATAGCATAGCCGAAAACCTGTCCATAACCAGGACGGACCTCAGAATCAACCGGGTACCGGGAGTATCTCATCACATAAGTATCCCCCCTCTTCGCCACCGCAGGTCCACGCAATAAAAGATTCTCCTCAATTTTCGGACTCAGTAATGGATTAGCAGGATCCTTCTCAGCCTGATTAAGGACCAGCTCAAGACCTTCGGTCTCAGCTACCTCAAGGGCATCAAGAAACAAAATCTCGCGGTCTTCTGCCACGGACAGCGAGGGTATCCATAGCCGATCGAAATAAGCCCGTTCCGCTGCAAAGAACAACAGCCCTAGGTCCCCCGCGCCGACAGGCGCCTGCTTTTCAGCCAAAATCGGGCGGGATGGTGCGTAAAAAGGGCCGCGTAACTCCTGAATCTCACCAAAACCTTCACCTAACCAGCGCGCACTATAAGCCCAGCGTCGCGAGGTATTTTGCCACGCCACCCATACCACGCCACGTCCGTCGCGGAATAGTGCCGGCCATCCAAACTGTTCAATATGCGGCACCATACGCCCTTCAAATCGCTGTCCATGGATTCCACTGCGACGCACCAAAATCTCTTCCGCACTGATAATCGTCCCCAGAGACCACCCTTCATTGGTGAGTCTGGCATACGCCAAACTCGAACCACCGCCGCCACGCTGGCGTAAGTAATTCTCATCATCGCCAAAAGGAACTTCACGCACACCTTCATGCTGGAAGGTAATTAACGGACGGTCCTCATGAATGATGATCGAGGGATGAAAAACATATTCACGCACAATCCGTTCAGGAGAACCCCACTCGCCATCCGGGGTACGCATAACCACCCAAACAGCAAAGTCACGCCGGAAGGCCAGCCATACTGTACCGTCTGCTGTTCTATCCATAACAACATTCTGGCTCACCCTTTCGGAATCAGGGATACGGCTCCCGGGACGCCCCAGGGGAGGCAGTCCATCCGAGGGACCCGTCACAAGTTCCGGCTCACTGGCGGTAATGGGATGGTAGTAAATCGTGTCCTCCCTGGCATAGGCAAGCACCACGTCTCCATCTACATCCACCATGATATCTCCCATCAGGGCCGGACCTTCAGCCAAACTCACGGTGGACCAAGTATTGGTAGAGCGCAGATCATCGGTCACTTCAGTCATGGCATGCCAGATCCCGTCTTCGTCAGCCCAGGCTACGTGCACCTGTCCATAGGGATCAACCACCATACTGCCATTCTTGATTTTCCCTGAGGAGGGCAACAGCGCACCAGATCCCTCTCCCACCAGTTCAAACATATCGAAATCGCCCCCACGGGGTCGGTACGGATTGGTTTCATCAGACGCCGCAACTCCCAGATAAAGAGTGTGATTGTCCTGCTCAACAAGAATGTACCATCTGCCCTTATCATCACGGGCGATCTGACGGCCGTTGGCAGGAAAGATTTCAACATTCATACTCACTCTTGCCGATGCCGCCGTAACCTCCAGCGGCATGGCCGAATCAGGTTCCCTTAAGCTAAAGGGATCCCACATACTGATATATTCCGAGGGATTCTCTGCCGGAGGTGGCATGTAAGTGAATGCTGCATAGTCAGCCGGAGGAACCGGTGCATAATCTCCCACAGGTTCATCGGCAATCAGGTGCGCAATACCTGCCACAAACATGGCAGCAAAAAAATAGTGAAACAAACTGTCGGCTGAGTGCTGAACAAAATCGCTTACGATATGTTTATTTGCCATTATGTATACCAATTTTTTTACTTACTTAACATACGCACTGAATGAACCACTGGGCCGGCCCCTGAATGACCGGAATCCAGCTGCAGCTTGTATTGGAAACTTTCTGCTCCAAATCGTCCCTCAAAGGCAAAGGGAGAGCCTTCAAGTTCAACCGGTTCCAACTCCCACCAATCTTTCCCTTCAACTCCTTCATCTCCCCCTTCCCGCATGAAGGCGCGTATACTTTGACGGGAATTCGCTTCGGCATCAACGATCAGGTAAAACTCGCCTTTACGAGCATCGTACAAATCCACCGGACGGGAAACGTAAACCTCGTGGCTACTTCTATCCATGATGTTCCCGGGATCCGGGAACTGCCGTGCATGCGGTCCGAAACTGGGAATGATCGATCGCCTCTCGATACTCCATCCCTCCTTGTCACCCCAGTATATAAAGGATCCCACGGCATGATTGGCACCCCTTGTCATCAAACCGTGATAGACGTCGCCAGCTGAATGATTATATACAATAATGTCCATGTAGCCATCTCCATCCAAGTCAAGCACAAGGTTCCCGGCGGATGAATGCGAGGGTAATTCAATCCTGCCGGACTCGGAGTAGCGCCCCCGTCGATTACCGGGATAGATATAAGTAGGCATATCCCGGTTGATTTCGCCATGATAGTTGGCGATCAAAATATCCGGGTAACCGTCGCTATTGGCATCCGCTACGCTTCCCTGAGAAGCCCAATGACTGGAAAGCTCGGTCCGGTTGCCTGTGGAGAAAAGACCGTTCCGATTCCAGTAAATAGCGGATTGCTGAGAATACTCATCACGGCCTGATGGTTTAAGAACCCCACGCTGTACGGCAAAAATATCCAGCCACCCATCACCATTGAAATCAGCCAGTGAAATGGGGCCTGTAATCAAACCGGTTTCCAGCTCAATGCTGTTATTAATGTTGAATAGTCCGTCATCCTGCCCCCAAAGCACACGGAAGCCACCTTTGCGATTTCCCAAAACAAGGTCCAGGCGCCCGTCTCCATTCAAATCACCCAAGGCCGCACTGTTTGTGGCGACTCCGGTTTTTATGGCAATGGCATCACCAAAACCATTTTCATCACCGTGAAAAACGGCGATTTCTTCGCTACTGGTGCTTGTCACCACCAAATCAAGAAATCCGTCCCGGTTGAGATCGGCGACCATCACCATCCCGCCTCTGGCAAATGGCAATTCCATGACGGAAGGATTGGCATAATCGAAGTTCCCGTTTTCCCCGTAAAAAACATAAAGATGTTTACCCGGCCTGTTCGCCACATATATAAGGTCGGCGTGTCCATTGCCGGTGAGATCAGTTGCCACCACACCCAAGCCCTCGGGTACTCCCGGGAGGCGGGTCATGGTCGAGGGTGAATAGTTGGCGTAGTCGTTACCCCAGTAGATATAGGAGTCAATACGCCCGGATGTTCCGCTCCACCGGTTCATGAGCAAGATATCCTCACGTCCATTACGATTGAAATCCCCCGTAATCACCCCTTCGGCGCCGTAGCCGACAAGTTCATCCCGCATGGCCGGGCTGTAATGTCCGTCAGGACTTCCCCAGTAAATATAGGCAGGCGCATCGACGGTTCCCCGTGCGGAATCACGCCTATTAGCAAAAATAAGATCCGGAACACCATCCTTATTCAAATCGGCAATAGTCACATCCGTTGACTGCAAGGTTGGCAATTCGTGCCTCTTGGAAGGGCTGAAATCATTTCCCGTTCCGTAATACACGTAGGAGACATTACCACGAAGGTTGGCAACAACCAGATCGGTATGACCATCTCCGTTGAGATCGGCGGCAGCAGCGGCAGACGCATTGACGGCTTCAATATCGGTTACATTGTCTTCGCCAAACCCATCCTTGCTATTCCAGAAAATACGCGACACATCTCCATTGGATGGAACGAAGATATCAATTTTCCCATCGTCATTCAGGTCCGCAAGGAGCATGGCACGTGATGTCCCCAGGGACCAGGTAGGATCAAGGGCAGGCAAATCGGTATACTTTTCCGGATCGACTCCTTTGGGTCCACTTTCGAATATACGGATGCTGCCCTCACGCCCTGCCTGAAGAAACACCAGATCCTGATAGCCATTTCCGGTAAGGTCGGCTGCCTTGACATCAATGGCATATTCAGTTGGCAACTCAGTTCGCGAATCTTCGTTAAAACCATATACAGTATTCCAATAGACATAGGATCGGCTCTCTGGCTCAGCGATACCAGCCTCCCTACGTTCGGCTGCCGTCATGGCACTGGCCCCCCGGATGACATCTTCACGTCCGTTGTTCGCAACAACCAGATCAAGACGTCCATTGTTGTTAAGATCTGCAGCAGCCACCGCGTCTCCACCGGAGGTTGGAACTGTCGACACACGCTCACGTGAATAGCCATTCGCCCCTCCCCAGTAAATCAGGACGGGATAGTCTGCCTGATACCAGCCATGTACCCAGTTGGTAAATACAATATCCAGGTATCCATCTTGGTTGAAATCAGCTGCAATGGGTTTACCACCTCCTAATGTAGGAAGGCGCTCAATGTTTTTCAAGCTGTCAAGCATCCAGCGCAACTGCAAAAAACCGGCAACATCTTCCCTTGTCTGCGTCGGTGGAAGAAGGGAGGAAAAGCCATGCCCGGGTTGATTGTAGTAAATGAATGCATCCGAGGTGTCATAGAAGTTGTGATCATTAACCACAAAGATCTCCGGATGTCCGTCATTGTTATAGTCAAATAGTTGGATAAAGCGAATCTGGCCATCATGGCTGACAAACAGGTTTTGCCCCGCATTACCCACTTTCCCGGCGGCAAAATCCTCATACGAGTCATGCGAAAAGTACACTTCCTCTCCCCACAGCGAACCGCCCATGGCCAACAGTCCGACTAAAACAGCCTTGAGTATCATTGAATTTCCATCCATTCGATTGCTTTTCATTTTTTATATAATTGTTAAGCAGGCAAAGTTATTAGAATAGCCGTTTTAAATTCCGATTAAAGCCAGCTCCTCCGCCCCCCCTGAGATATTGCGGCGGCCATCCGGATTTAACTGTCCTGGAATCCAAAACTATAGAATTTTACTTTTGGTGAGTGGAGATGAAAGCGTAAGCGAATATCACCGGCAGGCAAAGTATTCCCGCCACGCCATGAAATCGGAATAGCCAGGCCATCGCCATTCACGGGCATGCAATCTGCGAGGCTAAAGCCTTGCACGGGTTCACCGGTGGCGACATTCAGCACTTCCACGGCAAAGGAATCCTTACTTTTCGCGATTCCCTCGACGTTAACCGTCAGTTGTCTCCCTGCCCCTGCAGGCGAGTCGATCGGGATTGTTGTTACCGTCCCATCCGTTACTCCGTTTTCAAGGGTATAATAAGTAAAACCATTAACCCTGATAGTGGCTACGCCGATCGAAGTCAGATTGTGGCGAAATCCGTCAGTCCCCTCACGGGTACCGGTAGTTGCTCTGTAGTACACGCGCAGGATATCACCATCCACCATGGGGTACATTTGAAAGATGTAGCCTGAATCAAATGCTCCGGGGGCTCCCAGCGGCATGATACGCTCACCATTTTTCACCCGGGTAAAATTGAACCCGTCACGGCTGACCGCGATACCGACATCAGCCAAGGGACGGCCTGGAACACCCGGCCAATAGAAACCGAAGTACATGCCTGCGGCAGAGCGTACAGATGATGCATAGATTTCGTCTTCATTTTTACCGGCGACCGAGTCCAGATAGGGCTGACCACGCATGGTATAGAGATCATCCTCTGGCGTTGTATGATGAATACGTGTGCCAGCCGGCTCAGTCCCGTAGGGATCGTCAACATCAAGCAAACTCTCCAAGCCGCCCCAATTGACCATGTCACTTGTCCATATCACCCCCCATGATCGTCCTGTCTCCGTATAAACACGCCCATAGACTCTCAGCGGGCGTACAGGATCCTCCGGATCATAGAAATTTGGCCGGGCATTCTCGCGCATGGCTTTGACGACCGAGACCTCCCGGTCGGCCTCCCATACTTTTGCATCCGGAGAATATTCAACCCAATAAGAGCCGCGCCCTCCACCGACTTGCTGAATTCTCATATACTTCTTCTCCGGATCCGACTGATCCGGGTTTTCGACATACGCCGGGCTTCGAGACCCTGGTTTACCCCGGAAAAATTCCAGCGGTTGTTCGTCAAATACTTCCGCCTCCGGCAAACCATCGGGAAGCGCATCCACCATCTCGAAGCGCAGTCCATCATGGCTAATTGCCAAACCGCTTCGGGAGCCCTCTCCATCATCATTCGGTGAAGTATAGCGCATGACATAAAGGTCGCCGTGCTTACTCACACGTGGCCCCCATACCGTGCGGCTATCTTCACCCCTGGGTGCCAATGCGGGCTCGTGGATAGGTTTCTCCATCTGGTTAAGTACCAACTCAACTCCTGAAGTTGACGCCACTTCCAAGGCATCAAGGAAGAGAATTTTGCGGTCCTCCGTAGTAGACAGTGAGGGGATTTTCAAACGGTCAAAAATCACCCGGTCCGCCGCATAAAACAGCAGTCCCACGTCATCAGCCCCCAGCGGCGCATTCTTTTCAGCCATAACCGGGAGAGAGGGAGCATTAAAGGGTCCACGCAATTCTTGGATATCACCAAATCCCTCCCCCATCCAGCGTGCGCTGTAGGACCAGCGCCGAGTCGTGTTCATCCAGGCCACCCAGACAACGCCACGGCCATCCCGGAACAGAGCAGGTCCGCCAAACTGCTCTATATGTGGCACCATTCGGCCAACTTTGCGCTGCCCCCAGATTCCGCGACGGGCAACCGCTATTTCCTCCGGATAAACGATGGCTTCGGTACGCCAGCCGGATTCGTCCAGAGTCGCATACCCCAGATTCGCACCTCCACCGGTGCGTTGCCTCAAATAATTCTCATCATCTCCAAAAGGAATACTGTTCACCCCTTCGTGCTGAAAGGTGATCAGCGGACGCCCGTCAACAACCATGATAGATGGATGAAGAACATATTCTCTGGCCGCCAATTCAGCCGGCAACCACTCTCCCGAAGGAGTACGTTGGGTCACCCAGATGGAATAGTCCCGACGGAATGCCAGCCATACGGATCCGTCCCCGGCAAGATCCATAACGGCGTCCTGACATTCCAGAAAGGATTCACGGAGTCTACCGGTCGGCCGTTTGGGCAGGGGTTCCGAAGCCTCAGCCCCGGCCACAACTTCGATCACACCATCGACTCCGGATCGATAATAAACCGTATCTCCCTTTGAAAAGCTCACTGCTACATCACCGTCGGCATCAAGCATGATGTCACCGGCATGAACAGGCGCCTCGGCCAATTTCCAGCGACTCCAGGAATCAGCCAGCCTTAAATTATCTCCCAGCCGGGCCATAACATACCACAGACCTTCGTCATCACGCCAGACAACATGGAGCACATCCAGATCATCAATCACCATACCACCACCGCTGACTTCACCATCAGCAGCGAATACAGCCTCACCTGGATCACCCACAAGCTCCATGAGCATCAGGTCCCCCCCGCGCGGACGACGGGAATCGAAATGTTCTCCAGCCGCAATACCGAGATAGAGACGCTCACTGTCCTGCTCAACAAGTACAAACCAATTACCAGCCGAGTCGCGCGTGATCTGTCGCCCATTGGATGGGAAGATATCGACATTAATGGGCACATTGGCCGATTCCGCCGATACCAGTAACGCATCTCCCGTATCCGGTTCCCTCAAACTAAAAGGGTCCCACATATTCACAAAATCAGACGGGTCCTCGGCAATCGGAGGCATGCTCGTATGCACATAATCCGCACCGTAGTCAGAGGCGGTGACTTGGAAGCAGAAACCTGCAAGCAACGATAGCAGGCCCAAAGCGTGCTTTGTTTTTAAGCTAAAACGGCTTTGCCGTATTTCCTGTACTTTGAGGTAGGTATTTTTTTTCATAAATTATAAGCATTAATTGATGCCAATTTTTTTACCCACAACAACCTGTTTTAATTGAAAGGGCTGTTGGGACCATAGTGGGGATTATGACTGAAGTGGTAGAATCACACAAACAGAGAGTCAAGGGGAATGGGCTGGACACAAAAACTGACCACAACTTCAGCGCGAAAAAGACAGGTACAGCTCCTCATGCTGTTGTCCGTTTTTAACGGAAGTAATATATTTCCAGACCAACGGTGAGAGCCTCTTCGGGTCTCATTTTATTCGATTCCGGGTGAGCCAACTGACAAGGCAACCAACCCCTATGTTGACTGAAAGTGCGGATGCGCCAATCCATTGGAAGCTCAGGGAATACGAACCGGTTATGACATCCCAATACCCGACCAGAATCGCCGTGGTCGTCCCACAGATACAACCCGTTATCGCACCAAACCGATTGGCAAAGGGAACAAACAGGGCGAGGAAGAAAAGGGAGAATATGGGCGTTACCAGAAGATTCGTGGTTTTTTGTGTCACCTCCAGAAAATTGCCAGGAACTTTCTCCATCACCGTGCTGGCAGATACCACAATGACGCCAATGGTGAATGAAAGCAAACGGGACATAAACAAATGGCGGCTAGTGCTAAGTCTACCGCGTTTTCCCATTCGATCCACAAAATCGGTCTGAACCACTGCAGTAATGGAATTGATTCCTGAGTCTATACTCGACATGGCAGCGGCAAACAATGCGACGATAACGAGTCCCGAAACACCAACCGGCAGGCCCGTTGCAATAAAGAGCGGAAAAAACATGTCGGCATCATTATCCAAAGTCATTCCTTCCGCAGGAAAGCCGGGAGAATAATGATAGAGACCCAGCAACGCAAATCCAACGAGTGTTAGCATGAGCGTAACAAAAATTTGGGCACACACAGTAATGAGGTAGGAGCGCCGTGCAATCGTTGCATTCGGCGTCGCCATATAGCGTTGTATGGCTGTTTGGTCACCCCCGGCTGTGGCCACCTGCCAGATAAACTGTGCCATTAACGCTCCTACTACGGTCACCCGTACTCGCGGGTCAAAACTGTAAAGCGGCTGATGATCCCAGCTTTCCACCCATTCGGTAGGGAACCATCCCAATCCCTTCATTTTCAAGGAGATAATCAATAGCGTCAGGAGCCCACCTCCCAGCAGGAGTACAAATTGAACAAAGTCGGTTACAACAACCGCACGCAAACCACCGATGGAAGTATAGATAACTGCGATGACACCACAAAAAGCAGAAACCCATGGCAAAGCCGCCCGGTCCAGCCCCAGCACCAGCAACAACACCGAAGAGGTGAGGTACAACATCAGCCCCATCCAAACCAGCCGCAAAAGGACAAACATGGATGCCCCGAGAAGTCGCATCGAAAGCCCAAGCCGCACTTCAAGCAGCTCATAGGCACTGATCACCCGGAATTGCATGAACCGGGGAATCAGCAGGTAACCGACCACCACATACGTTACCGGAGCCGCCAGCAGGCCACAAAGAATGACCGGTCCATGTTTGATAATTTCCCCGGGATGGGCCAGATAGGTTATGGTGCTGAACAGGGTAACGAAGAGGGAAATGCCAACAAACCCCGACTTCATGTTGCCACCACCGGTAAAAAATTCCCCCGAATCCTCCTGCTTCCTTGAGTAGTACCACCCGATACCCAGAACCGCGACTCCATAAAGCGCGATTAACACCCAATCCAGTAGCTGTAGTCCTTGAGCTTCCATGAAAAAAAGGATTACCCGTTTTTAGCGGATGACGACAGAATAAAGGTGAAGCAAAGTATTCCGACAGCGTTTCAACCCAGAGCAAGCGGATTCTCCCTGCCCTCCTGAACAACCATACGACAGGCGCCGGTTACGCATATCGGCCAAAGATGCTTCCCTGCTTGTTACACGTTCAGCCATGGCACAGCATTGGCTATCTTTGCACGCACCTTGACAAGCTTCTTGTTTTGGTAATAAATCTTTACCTTTACAATTATGCCAACCCCCATCATTCGCAAAACACTCGCCCAGCAAACAGCCGACGGTATTCGCAACGCCATCCAAAGGGGTGATTATAAGAAGCACCTACCTGCGGAACGTACCCTCAGCCGTGACTTGAATGTGAGTCGTCCGACCCTGCGCAGCGCATTGAAGCTGCTGCTGGGTGAGGGTATCATCGAGCGTGAAGACTCTTCCAAGGCCTTGACTATCAAGATAAAGAGGAAGCGCAAAGTCCAAAAGGCTACCACCCATGTACGTTTCCTCGAAATCGAGGATGACGAGCACCCTCAGGATTACGCCCTGAATGCACGGATCCGGTTCCTGACCGAACATTTCCAGGAAAGAAAGGTGGATTTCAGCATTGAATCACTGTCCGGCTACTACCGGAACAGCCCGGCCAAGGCTCTGGAGCGCCTGCTGGGAAGACGCCATGCCGACCTCTGGATTCTCCGGTCATGCACCTATGCAGTCCAGCGGTGGTTTTGGAGGCAGAATATTCCCTGCGTTATCATGGGCTCCAGCTACAAGGGCATTGGCTACGACTCTATTGACCGCGACAACCATGCCATTTGTCGCCACGCAGCGGGCATGCTGATCGCCCGCGGGCATCAATCACTGGCCGTCATTCATCCATCCAGCTCACGCATGGGAGACGTCCTCAGCCTGGAAGGATTCCAGGAAGGAGTCCAGATCTCCAGTAACAAGCGGGTAACCCTCGCGACGCAGGCGTGTACCATGTCACGTAAAGGCATTTGCAATGCAGTGGACAGCCTTCTGGCCGATCCGGCCCGCCCGGACGGGTGGTTTATCCTGCACCCAACCACCTACATGACGGTATGCACTTATCTCGCACGGCTCGGAATAGTCATTGGAAAGCAAATCAGCCTCATTTGTGAACACCCGGATCCTCATTTCGAGCACATTGTACCGAGTGCCGCCCACTACCAATGTGACGACAATGAATTAAATCGGCAGTTTCTGAAGCTTCTTTGCCAGAAACTCGATGGTGCCCCCTCGGAAAACCGTAAGTATTTTGTCATCTCCCACTTCAAACCGGGAGAAAGCTTGCGCTGAAAAAACAGACCAGGGACCTTGGAGTTCGATGTTCCGGCTAAAAAAATGGGGCATACGGAGCGTGGGCATAGATGGCGAGGTCTGAATTCCTGGCCCCGCTGACTTTTAACTTATCAACGCTGATGAGGGTCCAGGATCAATCTTCCCAAGTGGTTATTGTATCCGGCTACCGGTAAAAAATTATGGCCAGAACAATCAAATTGACCGCGCGAATACCTATACCAATCCTTAACGCCATTATTTTCCACCAACAGTCCGTATACTCCATGCCCCGCTTGCACTATAATAAAAATGACAAAGGATGAGCGTCAAAAAACGAAAATAGGGTTATATCTCCCTTATGCAGTCCCTGCCATTCTGGAGAGTATTGGCGCTGATTGGGACTGGATATGGATTGATGGTCAACATGGCCAGTTCGGATATACTGACATGATCTCCATGGTGCGTACTTGCGATTTTATTCAGCGCCCGGCCTTCGTACGTGTGCCTTCACAAGACAAGGGTTGGGTAAGCCAGGCACTGGACATGAAGGCGGATGCGGTGATTGTCCCCCAGATCGACAACGTGGAGCAGGCTCAGGCCATGGTGTCCGCAGCAAAGTTCCCGCCAGTGGGTAACCGGTCTTTCGGCGGACGTCGGGTTATTGATTTGATGGGGCGCAACTATGCTTCGCAGGCAAATACAGCAACTTTACTGGTCTGCCAGATTGAATCCCCGGAAAGCATTGACAATGTCGATGCAATTGCCGCAACGCCAGGTGTGGACGCTCTCTTTTTCGGACCGGATGATTATTTCCTTCGTAAGGGCCACATTATGGGGACCCCTCTGCCATTGGATCAGTTGGAAGCAACCTATTCAAAAGTTATTACAGCTTGCCGCAACCACAGCAAAATCGCCATCACTTCCGTCGGCAGTCTTGAAACCCTTGCCCTGGCAAATCGGCAGGGCTTCGATTATATATGCGCCGGAACAGTCAGCAATTTTCTCGCTCAAGCTTCCTCTCTGGCTTCTGCAAACGCCCGGGAAGCAGTGCTGTCCTAAGGTCGATGCCCATTTTTCCTTTAGTTCTTCTAACTTTTTTGTGGAAAGGCCTGCCTAGCTTGATCGGGGATCATAT
>CAZCJJ010000005.1:0-46451 GCA_964499045.1 uncultured Opitutales bacterium
GTCTCCGGTTGCGACACCGACGCCCCCGAGTGCTGGCAGAAAAGTCTGCTGCTTTTTTATCCGGCTGTAATGTTCCATTACTTCGAAGAGCGGCATGTCCTCGTAAAGCGGGGGTAGGAGTGACTGGAATTGGCCTTCCGCATCCTGATGGTAGATCACTGCGGGCGGTGTATCGTAGTGATTGTGATCATTGGGGATTACCAGGTCGGGAAACCCGTTGTTGTTCAGGTCAAACCGGTGGATCCACCGAATGCTCCCATCTTTGCTGATGTAAAGATTGTGCCCTGCATCGGAAATGTGTCCCGGCGCAAAGTCAGCAAAACTGGAATGCTCAAATAGAACGTGTTCTGCCTTTGACACACAGGCGAGTAGCAGCGACAAGGTTGCCAGGGGGATCAATGAATAGTATGGTTTTGATTGCATGTGGATTATTTTTGCCGATTTGGTTCGATAACTGATTGCAACAGGGAATCGTAGTAGGCTTGCCCTTCGCGAGCCGTTTTGACTGGTGCTTTAATTTTGCCAGTTTATTTGGGATGACTTCAGGCCGGAGTTTGTGGGTTATGCTCATTATGAAATTACCATTCGTAAAATCCACTGTATTCCTCATGGTCTGCACCTTTACCGGTCTTTTGCATCCCTCTGCGGCCGGGGAGGTTTCAGCAAATGCCCTGAAGGAAATCCGCGCTGCCCGGGATGTCGCTTTGGAGCGGCAGCGAAGGGTTATTTTTAACAACGACGGTTGTGATGCCACACACTTGGCCAAAGAGCCGACGGTTGAGGCCTTTCTCCAAGTACGCAGCTACGGCCTCAAAGGTTCGCAGGTTGACAGTATCTTTTACTGCCCAATCAGCGCCGGATTTGGTCTCTTTACCCATCGCACTGAGGTCGGTGAAATCCTGACCACTCGGAACAGCTTTCTTAAGAATAACATTACCGCCGACCTGATTGAGCAGGGGACGGACCCCTTGCAAATCATAATCGATTTTTCACGGGAAAATGATTACGAGATCTTTTTTTCCATGCGGATGAATGATACGCATGACGTTGCCTATAGGCCGGAGGAGGAAGTACCGTATCCCTTGATGCCGCAACTGAAGCTTGATCGACCGGATTTGCTTTTCGGCGCACCGGACAATCGTCCGCCCCATGGCCGTTGGTCAGCGGTCGATTACGGCCAACCGGAAATTCGCGAGCTGGCGTTCCGCTATCTTGAAGAGGTGTGTCAGAATTATGATATCGACGGCTTGGAACTCGATTTCTTTCGCCATATGCAGTTGTTTAAAACTGCGGCATGGGAGGGTGAGGCGACCGAGGCAGAACGCCAGATAATGACGGAACTTATGCGGAGAATTCGAACGATGACCGAAATCGAGGGCATTAAACGCGACAAGCCGATCCTGATTGCAATCCGCGTCCCCGATTCCGTTGAATACAGTCGCAGAGTCGGGATTGACCTCGAGGCTTGGCTGCAAGAGGGGCTGGTGGACATACTTATCACCTCCTGCTATTTTCGTCTCAATGACTGGGATTACTCGATCAAGCTCGGACATAAGTACGGGGTCAAAGTGTATCCCGGGCTGAGCGAGTCCCGCATCCGCGAGACAGACGTACCTGCCGGCCTCGGTCGACGCTCGGACAAGAGCTACCGTGGGCGGGCCGCGGCGGCCTGGGCTGCTGGTGCGGATGGGATCTATGTATTTAATGAATACCGCGACAACCGCCGATATCTGCGCGATATTGGCGAGCCTGAAAGCCTGCGGGGCATGGACAAGGTTTATTATCCCTCTATCCGTGGTGTCGGTGGAGCCGGAAGCTGGATTGAAGGGGGCGAGACTTTTATCAATAAATCGGTGCTGAACCCCTTGCAGCCGGTGAACCTTTCTTCCGCTGAACCCTATACCGCCGATATTTACATGATGGAAGACTTTGAAACAACCCCGCCCACGGTTGTTTTGACCCTCAGTGTCGCTGGCATCACCAACGTCAACGAATTAGTCACCCAAGTGAATGGACATCGCCTGGGAGATGGTAAGCTTAATGGGGGGCAAGTGGTCTATGCCGTTGATTCCGCGTTACTTCACGACGGCGTGAATCGGTTCACGGTGGCAACCGTAAGCTCCCCGGCAGGTGAAGAGACGGAGTCTCTTGGTTGGAATATGGAATATCAGGGCGACGTCGTCATGGCCGGTGCATCACAACTCCCATGGCGAAGGGCTTTTCATCCAGCGGAGTGGACCGAGGAAATCCGCGATGGCTATTTCTATTTTGCTGATAATAGCAGCACACCGCAGTCGATGGCACACCTTGCTTATCCATGGAATCTCGATCGGGATGCACGCACAGTGATCGAAGCCCGGGTTAAGGTTGATGACAGTACGGATCCGCTTGGTGTCTCGATCCGGATCGCGAATGGCGAGGTCATTGAATACTTCACTCTTGAGCAGGAAAGAATCTCGTTGTTGTACACCGGGCTTGAACACCCGATGACTACGAACGACGACTTTCATACCTATAGGATTGAAATGCAGGGGGGCACGCTCAGCCTTTGGGTTGATGGAGTGAAGGTGTTCGATGTCAATGATGGTTTTGGCAAAGATGCAAACAACCCCGATAATTGGATTAGCCTCGCCGAAGGGCTGCAGGGCTGGAATCGCAACAGCCTCATGTTTGGATCCTTTACCGATCCTGGCACCGGTGGCGCATGGTGGGACTTTATACGCTACCGCACCGATTCCGCCATACTGAATGATCTTCGCCTTGAAGTGAACTATTAGCCCGCACCTGCCTTCACCAACTGAGCCGGGTGCTGGTTCCGGCGGGGAGGATGTGTTCCGTGCCGGCGTGGGGGAGGCCCAGGTGGACGATGTTTACCTGCGTGGTGCCGGGGAAGGCTTCATCGCAAAGTGGCTTGAGGATGCGGGGAGTGAGCTGCGGGCTGTAAGTATTGAGGAGGAGGAATCCGTGCCGCGGGTTCAGTAGCGGCCGTAAACTTTGCAGAAGGGCGGGCAGGTCCTGGCTGAGTTGCCAGCGCTTGCCGTTGCGGCTGCGGCCAAAGGTCGGCGGGTCCAGCAAGATGGCTTCGTATTCCCGCCCGCGGCGGCGTTCGCGCTCCACGAAGGTGAGAACATCCTCCGCGATGAAACGGACATGCCGTTCGCCCAGCCCGGACAGTTTCAGGTTGTCCCGTGCCCAATTGACGATTCTCGGGGTGGCATCAATATGGACCACTTCGGTGGCCCCTGCTTGTGCCCCGGCCAGAGTGGCCCCTCCGGTGTAGGCAAAGAGGTTGAGTACCCGGCAATGATCATGGAGCGTTTTGATGCGTCCCACTTCTTGCTGTATCCAGTGCCAATTGACGGATTGTTCAGGGAAAAGTCCGGTGTGCTTGTAAGGGGTCAGTTCAATCCGGAAACGCAGGTCGTTGTAGGGCAGGATAAAGGTATCCGGAAAATCCGGGCGCAGGATTTCCCAGTGCCCCGGGCCCTTGTCGGCGGGGTGAAAACGGGCGTCCACTTTATCCCAGACAGCAGGTGGCTGGCAGCGTGGCCAAAGGGCAAGAGTCTCCGGGCGGCGCAGGGTGTAAGGGCCCCAACGTTCCAGTTTTTCCCCTCCACCGGAGTCCAACAGCGTATAGTGCTCCCAGTCCGAGGCCACCAGTGTGGAGTAGCCACCTTTACCGGATTGTTTACTGGAGGCAGACATGGCCGTGAGCTCTTTGTGGTGAATCCTTTCTTTTCGAAAAATCGCCCCGCTCAGGAAGAGATTTCATGAAAAGGCCGCATGCGGACCGGGTCTTTCATTCTCCAGTAAAGGATCAGGATGAGCGCGAAGACCATGCCCCCGAGGTGGGCGAAATGGGCAATCCCGGAGAGGGTGTTGGTGACACCGAGGTAAAGCTCAATGGCGCCGTAAATGATAACAAAATACTTGGCCCGGATGGGGATTGGAGGGATCAGGAGCATGATCCTCATATTGGGAAACATCATGGCAAATCCGAGGAGGATGCCGAACACACCGCCGGAGGCACCAATGGTTGGATAAACCGTACCCTCCCGGGCTGCCAGAGTGGCAACCACCAGTTGGACCATTCCGGCTCCAATCACACAGGTGAAATAGAAGAGGGTGAAGCGGCGGGACCCCCATACTTTTTCCAGCAGGGTGCCGAACATCCAGAGCCCGAACATATTGAAGAAGAGGTGAAACAGATTGCCGTGGAGGAACCCGTAGCTGACCAGTTGCCAGGGCCGGAAGAAATCCGCCCCGATCGGCCAGAGGGCGCCATATTGGAGCAGCGGCAGGTCAATCCCGAATCCGGGTCCCCAGGCTTGAATGGCAAACAGCGCCACGTTGACGATCAGCAGGACTTTGACGACCGGGGTGAGTGCATTGGGATTGGAAGAAGACATGATAGGCGTAAATGCTGTTGGTTGAAAATCAGTGGCTGAAAGCAGCTCAGTAATGCGGTGGTTTATCGTTGGCCGGAGCCTCGCCGGGACCTCCCGTTTCCACCCGTGACTGGAGCTTCTGCAGGTCCTGCCTCAATTTGTCGATGGTATTCCAGAGCCGAAGCAACTCCCGGTCCTGGGCTTCAATATGATGCTCCAGATAGGCGGTTTTTTCCTCTAATGATTGTAAGCTGTTGGTTCCGGTTGATGACATGGCCGACTCTCTACCCCGCCTTCTCCCGGAAGTCCAGCCGGTAAGGCGGGTTAGGGGAGTGGTGTTTTGGTGTTTTGGGGTTAGCATAGCGGAGGAATAATGAATGATAGCGGATGATGAATCTTAATCCTGGTCCTAATAGGCAATTCAGGCCACCCGCAAATTATATGCGGTCAGGGGATTTTCGATTTACAGGGTTTTTTCAGCTGTGTTGACATGCCTACATTCTTATAACAACATGTTGGTATGATTCGGACACAGATTCAGTTGGAGGAAGCTGATTTCAAGAGATTGAAGCGGGCGGCGGCCCGTCGTTCGTGTAGTGTTTCCGCCTTTGTTCGTCAGAGTGTTCTTACCTCGTTGGCGGAAAACGAAAGGGACGATGGCGTTGGCGCGGTCATGGACGTTGCCGGGAAGTACCGTAGTGGCAAGGGGGATTTGGCCCGCAATCATGATGCTTATTTGAATGATGGCTGGTGAATCCGTTTATCTTGATACATCGGGGGTCATTGCCTTTCTGGATGCCGATGATGAGTGTCACACAAGCGCGTGTGCAGCATGGAAGCATGCTCTCCCGTCTCCCGCTGGCTTTGTCATGACCGACTATGTTCGTCTGGAATGCTGGTCTTTATTGCAACGTCGCCTGGGAGTGGAGGCGGTGGAGGATTTTCATCGGCATATTTTACCCCGGTGTGAAATTCATTCTGTCGGAGAGGACGGTTTCAGTTTGCTTGCGCGGCAGGTTTTCTTGTCAGGCGAACGCCATATGAGTATGGTTGACCTTTCAAGCTTTGACTGCATGCGCACACTGGGCCTCAGGCGGGCTCTGGCCTTTGACAGGCATTTTCTTGAATCCGGGTTTATCACCCCTGAGCACGCCGACTGGTAAGGACGCAATGCTGTTGCTGGCTTCCGGTATTTTTCCAGAAAAGGGTTGATCCCGCCGGAAAACCGGTTGAGGTTGGGTGTTGTGGCCGGGTCCTATGCAACATCGGGCCGGCGAACTCCCCCAGGTCCGGAAGGAAGCAAGGGCAGCCAGGATCCATGTGTGCCGTAGGGTGCCTGGCCACACTTTTAACTTTTTCAGGCTGACAGAGCCGGAAGTGGCGCGGTAGGCCCGACCTGTGAAGCAGAGAGCGGAGTGAATTTGAAGTTTTAAATGTGAGATTTCAAATCCGGCGAACCCGGGCAGGGGCGGGTGGCTCCTTGCTTATCTGTATCGACATTCACTTGACAGGAGTTAAAAGACTTCATTATTTTCCTCGTCCTTTAACAACCTATCGTTTCAGATAGTGGGTCCCGTACCCACTTTTTTTATTTCCAAACCAGCCATCGCCACCATGAGTTCCGAAATACTTTCCGTCCTTGAGTACATGGAAAAGGAAAAGGGGATCAGTCGTCAGGACATGATCTCCACTATCACGTCGGCTATTATCAACGCTGCGCAGAAGGGCGTGAACGCAGGTCAGGAACTCAAGATTGAGATCAACCCGAGGACCGGAGCGCTCAAAGCCTGGACCCTTCTGAATGTGGTTGATTCCGTTAGCGATCCCACAACCGAGATCCATATTGAAAAAGCACATCTTCTGAACAAGGAAGCGAAGCTCGGGGAGGTTGTAGAGAAAGAGATTGATCCCTCTTATCTTGGACGGATCGCGGCGCAGACGGCCCGGCAGGCCATCATGCAGCGGATACGCCAGTTTGAGAAAGAGCGTATTTTTGATGATTACAAGGATCTGGTTGGCGATATCGTCACCGGTGTGGTTCGTCGCCGCGAGCGTGGCGACCTGATTGTCGACCTCGGCAAAGCGGAAGCGATTCTGCCGCCCAAGGAAAGGGTGAGCGGGGAGGATTATTCTCCCGGTGAACGTATCCGTTGCCTGTTGCTGGAGATTGAAAACACCAACCGGGGTCCGGAATTGATTCTCAGCCGCTCCTCCATTCAGTTTGTCCGCCGGCTCTTTGAACTGGAAGTGACTGAAATTGCGGATGGCACGGTCACCATTGAAGGGATGGCCCGCGAACCCGGCTATCGCACGAAGGTGGCGGTCAATACCAGCGATCCGAAAGTGGATCCGGTGGGAGCCTGTGTCGGTGCCCGTGGTGCCCGGGTCAAAAGCATTGTCCGTGAACTGAACGGCGAGAAAATCGACATCATACGCTACTACGCCGACCCCCGCAAAATGCTGGAGGAGGCGATCAAGCCGGCTGTGCCGCGCAATGTGGAAATTGATGAGCGTAACCGCCGCATGTATTTTGAAGTGTCTGAAGACGATCTTTCCGTGGCGATTGGCCGTCGGGGTCAGAATGCGAAATTGACCTCCAGGCTTCTTGGCTGGCGGCTTGACATCGACAAGGAAAAGAAGGAACCCGCGACCATCGAAGAACGTATTGGTCGCGCCAGCAACGTGATGGCTGATGCCGTCGGATTGACTGAAGAACAGGCCGAAAAACTCGTTTCCATGGGAATCAGTTCCCCGGAAGCGTTTGAAGGCGTAACCGTCGGCGACTTGATGGAGGCTGGTGGATTTACCGAAGAGGAAGCCGCCGAAATCCTGACACGGGTCGCTGAATACCAAAAGAGCCGGGAAGGTTGAGTCCCGTAATCTTTCATTTTTGAAGTAACCCAAGCTCCCACAGATCAACTGCCCATGTCCGTCCGCATTTACGAAATATCAAAACTGGTAAACAGGGAGAATAAAGAGATCCTCGATATCCTGCGGGAACGGGGTTTCGAGGTAAAAAGTGCCTCGAGTACCATCGACAACATTTCGGCGGAGGCCCTGATTGAGGAATTGAAGGGAGACGCTGCCAGTGCTACGGCAGAGGGATCCGGATCCGAAGAGACAACGGTTCCGGAGGCCAAGGAGGCTGCCTCCCGTCCGGCTCCGTCCCTGCCAAGCGGCATACCTATCGTCAAGAGCAAGGCTGATCTGGAACGGGAAAAACAATTGAAGGCTGAAGCCGAAGCCGCCGAGCGGGAATCCGCAGTCAAAGCCAATGCGGCTTTGCGTGCAACGCCTCCTCCGGCTCCCAAGGTGAATGCTCCACCGCCCCCGCCTGCAACAAAAGCGCCAGCTCCACCGCCCCCCATGCCGGTTGGTAAAGCACCGGCTCCTCCACCGCCCAAGGCTGCTGCGCCTACCGGTTCGCCTTCCCGGCCTCCGATCCCTGCAGGGGTGATCAAGTCTCCGGTTGCGCCGGAGAAACCGGTTGAGGAAGTTAAACCAGCCCCGAAGCCTACTCCGGTTCAGCCAGCCAAGGCACCGGCACCGGTCACTTCGTCGCCCACACCCCCGCCTTTCAAGAGCCCGGTCCCGCCACTGTCGAAAACTCCGGTGTCGCCCACAGCAGGCAAGCCAACCGCGCCACCTCCGGCATCCCAGCTTCAAGCTGGCGAAACGGCTGATGAGACGCCTGCACCTGCCGAGGGTGACGCCAAGCCCGAGGTCAAAGTCATCCACATCAAACCACCGATCGTGGTTCGCGACTTTGCCCAGTTGATTGATTTAAAGCCTTTTCGTCTTATTTCCGAACTGATGGACATGGGCATTTTTGCCTCCATGAATCAGACTATCGAGGAAGATGTGGCGATTCGGCTGGCGGAGCGCCATGGTTGCCTGCTTGAGGTCCACCACCGAGGAGAAGAAAAGCAGGAGGCTCCCAAGAAAAAGGCGGAAGACGCTCCCAAGGCGGATGATCCTGCCCTGATGGAACCCCGGCCTCCGGTGGTTTGTGTACTGGGGCATGTGGACCATGGCAAGACCACGCTTCTGGACTCCATTCGCAAGGCGAATGTGGTTTCCGGTGAAGCGGGTGGTATTACCCAGCATATCGGGGCCTATCAGGTGGACCACAATGGCCACAAGATAACCTTTCTGGACACCCCCGGCCATGCGGCGTTTTCTAAAATCCGTGAACGTGGAGCGAATGTCACGGATATTGCCATTCTGGTCGTGGCCGCTGATGACGGTTTCATGCCACAGACGGATGAGGCCCTAAAGTTTGCGCAGAAAGCGAATGTCCCGGTCGTTGTTGCGATCAACAAGATGGACGCCAAGGGAGCCAATATCGACCGCGTGAAGCAGCAGATGCAGGAGCGGAACATCGCTCCGGAAGACTGGGGTGGCGAAACCCTTTGCGTACCTGTCAGTGCAATCAAGGGGGAGAAAGTCGACGAACTGTTGGAGCAGGTGCTGCTGCAGGCCGAAATTTCTGAACTGAAAGCGAATCCGAAGTGTCCGGCTGAGGGAATCATCATTGAGTCCCAGGTGGAACAAGGGCGCGGCCCCACTGCCACGATTATCGTTCAGCGCGGTACTCTTAAGCAGGGCGATGCTATTTTGTGCGGCCCCTACTGGTGTAAGGTGCGCGCGATGATGGACGAGCAAGGGAAGCCGGTAAAAATTGCTCCACCATCCACCCCTGTCCGAATTCTCGGCTGGTCCGGTGCACCGGATTCCGGAATGCATTTTGAGGTGGTGAAGAATGAAAAGACGGCCCGCAATCAGGCCGAGGAGAATGAGCATGAACGGAAAAAAGTGGTTTCTTCACAGAATGCCTCGCCTTCAGCTCCGGCGGATCTTGAAAGTCTGCTTAGCGCAATCGACAGCCAACAGCAAAAGCTGTTCAAAGTGATCGTAAAGGCTGACGTACACGGCAGTGTGGAGGCCCTGGCGGCCTGCCTGGAAGACATCAAGTCCGATAAGGTTAAACTGGAAGTGGTTGAAAGTGGTGTCGGTTTGATTAGCAAGAACGACATCAGTCTGGCCAGTACAGCGGGTGCCTGTGTGGTAGGCTTTAATGTCAAAATGGAAACCGGTGTTCTGGCTTTGGCCAAACACCACGATGTCAGCATCATCCAGCACAACATTATTTATGAACTCATCAATCAGGTGAGGGATGGTATGGCCGAGCTGCTGGATCCCGAGTTTCGTGAAAACAAACTGGGAGCAGCGGAAGTCCGCCAGAAATTCCCCGTGGCCAAAGGTATCGTGGCCGGTTGTATGGTCACCGAAGGGCTCATTAAACGCGATGCGCATGCCCGTGTTTTCCGCAAGGGAGACGTCATCCACGAGTCGAAAATCAGCACCCTGCGGCGCTTCAAGGACGAGGTGGGCGAAGTGCGTGCCGGTTACGAGTGTGGTATTCAGGTCAGCGGCTTCAACGGTTATGAGGAAGGCGATGTGATCGAATGTTTTGAAATTCTTGAATTCAGACCGAGTCTTTGATTCCAACCCTGAAATAGCATGTCGGAACGAGGAGTCAGGGTAAACGAGCTGATCCGGAGGGAAATCAGCCTCTTGTTGCACACCCGTTACAAGGACCAGTCGGTGGGGATCACGATCACCGGAGTCGATGTGGCTCCGGATCTGCGTCAGGCCCGTATTGCGTATTCGGTGTTGGGAGACGAGGAGGCGGTCCGGCTGGCCGGACGTTTTCTGGAGAAGAACAAGGAGTCTCTACGCCGGGCTGTTGGCAAGGCAGTGGTGCTCAAATACCTTCCTCATTTCAGGTTTTATTATGACGAGTCCCTTGGCCGTGGGGCTCGGGTGATGGAGTTGCTTGATGAAATCGATCAGGAGACCGGTACGGATGACCCCGATGGGGATAGGGTTTGAAACAGGATGGATGGGATGAACAAGCCATTATACTTTCCTGGCAGCTTCGGACGCTTTCGTGAATTTCTCGGTGAATTGCGCAAACAACCGGTTGCTGTCATTGGGCACATGCGGCCGGATGGCGACTGTATTGGTTCTCAGGTAGCACTTTGCCGGATGATCAACCTGATGGGGGGGCAGGCGGTGGCCGTTAACCGGGATCCGATTCCTTCGAATCTGAAATCCTTCATCCAGGATACCCCATTCATGCTGGCGGCGGATTTTGATCCGGCGGGCTACTTGGGCGTGACCGTGGATTGTGCGGATGCCCTGCGGCCCGGCGAGTTCGTTCGGAAAATGTTTCCTGAGTACTTTGGATCGATTGACCACCATCTCTCCAATGAAGGTTTTGCCCGTTACAATTTTTTGGAGACTCATACGGCGGCGACCGCCGAAATTCTGACCGGATTGTTTCTGGATCAGGAGTTGCCTCTGGATCCTGTCATTGCCCAGGCCCTTTATGTTGGGATCGCTACGGACACCGGGCAGTTCCGTTTTCCTTCGACCAGTCCCCAGGTCTTCAAGCTGTGTTCGGCGTTAATCGATGCCGGGGCCTCACCCAGTCAGGCTGCCAGTGAGCTGTACGAAAACGAATCCTTCAACCGTCTTCTGCTATTGCAGCGTTTTCTGGCCTCCCTCCATCTGGAAATGGGCGGAAAGGTGTGTATCGGCGAGTTGACCGGAGATGTCTATGTTGAGACCGGCGCGCAGCGTGAGGATACGGAGGGCTTGGTCAATTACACCCGGGATATTCAGGGGGTTGTTATCGGTCTGTTCCTTGAGGAGTATGAAGGGAACCTTAAAGGAAGCCTTCGGGCGAAGTCGGCGGACTACCGTGTTGACCAGCTGGCAGCTTGCTTCGGTGGCGGCGGGCATGCCTGTGCGGCAGGGTTCTTCCAGCCGGCAACCTCCATCCGTGAGTTCTATCCGAAACTGCTGGAAGTGCTGGTAGCGCATCTGGCTTCGGTGGAATCAGGCTCCTTGGCGAAGCTTTGTCTAAAAAAGAAGGGGTGCGAAACCCTGTGAATGTTTCATGGTTACTGATAATAAAAATAATGAATTTGAAGGCATCCTGCTGATTGACAAGCCGACGGGCTGTACATCGCACGACGTTGTTGACCGTGTGCGGCGCAAGCTTCACATTCGCAAGGTGGGGCATGCCGGGACCCTGGATCCGAATGCGACGGGTTTGCTTATCATCCTCGTTGGCCGGGCGACCAAGGTTTCCCAGTACCTGATGTCACTCGACAAGGTTTATGAAGGCACCCTTACCCTGGGGGAAGTCACGGACTCCTACGATAGTGAAGGGGAAGTGACCGAGGTGCGTCCGGTACCGGATTTGACTGAAGACGAAGTGCGGGAGGTACTGGCGGGTTTCAGTGGAGACCAGTATCAGTTGCCTCCGATGTTTTCGGCCAAGAAGGTGGAAGGTGTTCCGCTGTACAAGCTGGCCCGCAAGGGTAAGGTGATCGAACGTGAACCACGCTTCATCCGGATTTCCGGGATTGAGCTGATCGAAATGAATCTGCCGGAAGTTCGTTTCCGGGTGGCATGCAGCAAAGGCACCTATGTCCGTACACTGGCCTTCGATATCGGCGAGAAGATCGGTTGCGGCGCCCACCTCTCCGCCCTGAGCCGTCTGGCCAGTGATCGTTTTCGAATTGAGGATGCCACGCCGTTGGAAACATTTGAGGAGATGTCACTTTCAGATATCAGGCGGATCCTGATTCCTGTCTATCAGGCGGTCCCCAGCCACGTCCTTTGATCGCTTCAATCCTTTCCTGATCCATGGTCCCGTTTCGTCAGGTTGATTCCCTTGCCGCCGTCGGTTCACTGAGTGAACCGTTGCATCTCGCGGTGGGGATGTTTGACGGAGTACATCTGGGGCATCAGGCGGTCATCGAGTCGGCCATCCATTCGGCTGGCCGTGCAGGGGTGGCCGGAGTTCTGACTTTCAATCCCCACCCAAGCCGTCTGTTCCGTCCGGATAATCCGACGCGTTTGTTGTTGCCGGATTGGATGAAAGTGGACTGCTTGCGCCGACAAGGTGTTGCTTTGGTGATTGTCCATCCCTTTGACCATGCCTTTGCCTCAGTCGAAGCGGAGGATTTTCCTTCTCATTTGAAGGGATTTCTACCGACTCTGAAATCGCTGTATGTCGGGGAAAACTTCTGTTTCGGCAAAGCCCGCCGGGGAGATGTCAACCTTCTGGTTAAGGAAGCCCGCAAGCAGCAGATCAATGTTTTCAGTGCCGAGCGTATCCAGTACAATGGAAAGGCGATCAGCAGTACCCGGATTCGCGGACACATTGAGGAGGGAGACATGGATGAAGTCAACGCCATGCTTGGTTATCCCTACCGGGCGGAGGGGGTGGTCGAGGCTGGCAAACGATTGGGTCGCAAACTCGGGTTTCCCACCTTGAATATTAAATGGAGTCCTGAGCTGTGTCCGCGCTTTGGCGTGTATCGGATCAAGATTCGGAGATTGGATTCGGATATCTGGCTGGATGGGGTGGCGAATTACGGACTGCGCCCCACAGTGGAATCAGGGGAGAGTGAGCCCCGTCTGGAGGTCCATGTATTGGGGGATACGGAGCTGGATGCCGGGGATCGTGTTCGGGTGGAGTGGTATCGCTTCATCCGCGGGGAACGAAAGTTTGCCTCGGTGGAAGCTTTGCGGGAACAGATTGCCCGCGATGTGGCGATAGCAAGAGCGGATCTGTAATCCCGGGTTAACCTGCTCAACAGTCGAAGTACATCGCGTACTCCTGTGGGTGGGGCCGCAGGCGCACCGCATCGTATTCGGTCATCTTGAGATTGATGAAGTTGTCGATGAAGTCTTTGGTGAAGACATCGCCCCTCATCAGGAATTCATGGTCGGCAGCCAGTGCTTCCAGTGATCCGCGCAGGGAGTCCGGGACAAACTTGAGGTTGGCGGCTTCTTCCGGCGGGAGGTCGTAAAGGTTTTTATCCATGGCCTCACCCGGATCAATTTTGTTCTGAATCCCGTCCAGGCCTGCCATCATCATGGCGGAGCAGGCGAGGTAGATATTGGCGGAGGGATCCGGGCAGCGGAATTCCACGCGCTTGGCCTTGGGGCTGGAAGAGTAGGTCGGTATGCGGCAGATGGCGGAACGGTTGCGGGCCGAGTAGGCCAGGGTTACCGGGGCCTCATAACCGGGAACCAGTCGTTTGTAGCTGTTGTTGGTCGGGTTACAGAGTGCGCAGAGGGCCGGAGCATGAGCCAGCAGGCCGCCGATGTAATAAAGCGCATTCTGCGACATTCCGGCATAAAGATCTCCGTGGAAAGTCGGTTTATCTCCCCTCCAGAGAGACTGGTGGGTGTGCATACCGGATCCGTTGTCGTTGAAGATCGGCTTGGGCATGAAGGTGGCGGTTTTCCCGTGGCGGTAGGCAACATTCTTAACGATGTACTTGTAGAGCATCATTTTGTCACCCGTCCGCAAGAGGGTGTCGAAACGGACATCGATTTCCGCCTGCCCTCCGGTCGCGACCTCATGGTGTTCCCGTTCAATATCAATTCCGAGCTCCATCATAATGAGAATCATCTCATTGCGCATATCGACAAACTTGTCGGCTGGGGCGACAGGAAGGTAGCCTTCTTTGTGGCGGATTTTGTACGCCTGATTGGGAAATTCCTCCTTACCGGTGTTCCAGGCCCCCTCAGAGGAGTCCACAAAGTAGAAGGACTCGTTGGAAGTCACATTGTAGCGGACATCATCGAAGATAAAAAATTCGGATTCGGGCCCGAAGTACGCGGTGTCGGCGATGCCTGTGGTTTTGAGATAGGCTTCGGCCTTTCTGGCGATACCACGGGGCGAGCGGTCGTAGGGCTCCCGTGTGATTGGATCTTCGATATCACAAGTGAGGCTGAGAGTGGTATATTGGGTGAAAGGATCGATGAAGGCGGTGGTCGGGTCGGGGATGACAAGCATGTCGGAGGCCTCAATCCCTCTCCAACCCCGGATAGAGGATCCATCAAAACCGAGACCCTCTTCAAAGACATCTTCAGTCAATTCATTGACGGGGACGGCAAAGTGCTGCCAGGCACCATGGATATCGGAGAACTTGAAATCCACGATTTTAACATCTTTGGCTTTCGCCAGCGCGAGTACTTCCTTCGGTGTCATAAGATGATTATTGGTTGAGGGTGGTTTTATATTTGCGAGACTGTGGATAATTTCCGTTAAGGGAAATGAACAGGGGCCAAACAAAAAGCAAAATCGATGCCAAAAAGCAAGGAAAGAACGGGAGCAGTTGTTGCGGGGAATACGGACCGGGGCCTGGGGTGGCTGCTGTCCTTGGGGCAGTTGATCGGGCTTCTTGGCTTGCTGGTTCTGGGCTCCTTTATGTTGGGAGGACGGATGGCGCAAGCCTGGTTACTTTCACTGCCTTTGCTTTCCCTGTTGCTGGTGCTGATGGCGCTGAACGGCTGGTGGCGGGGTTACAAGGGAGGGATGGAAGTACGCGTTCCGGCCTTATGGTTCCTGCCCTTTCTCGCCTGGGTCACTTTTCAGCTGGCGTTCAACAGTCCGGCATTCTGGCTGGCATGGCAGTCCTGGGGGATCTGGATCACGGTCTGGCTGGTTTTCTGGATGGTCCTTCATTTTCGCGAGAACCTGCTGCTCCATCAATGGTTTGGACTCGGTCTCCTTTGTCTCGTGTTGCTTGTGATCCTTGCCTCCTATAATCAGGCTCTGCGCAGCCCGCAGGCCATGCCCCTGTATCGGGACCTGCTGGGGCTTGGGTTGCCGGATTCCGTTATCCGGAATGCCTATCCCGGCCAGCCGACCGGTGCCTTTGCCGATCCCTACCAATTGGGTACTTTCCTAGTACTGGCCTTTTTCGGAATGCTGTTGCCAGCCCTGAGGTCTTCTTTCCCTTTTGTTCTGCGGTTGTTTCTCGGTTATCTGGCGCTGATGTGCCTGCCGTTGATTTTCTGGACCGGCAGTCCGGGAGCCTGGTTGGCACTCGTCGCCGGGCTGTTCCTGCTCCCCTGGCTTGTTTATGACACATTGCGTTCCCGGATATTTGCGGTGACGGGTGTGGTTGCCACTTGTATGATTGGGGGCACAATTATCTATGTGCTGACGGTCTGGGGTAAAGCGGATGCTTCACAATCGGCTCTCCTGAGTGATGAAGTCCTTCGCTATCCCGTACTGTGGCAGGCTGCCTGGCAGGCGGGGATGGAACACTGGCTGGCTGGTAATGGTTTGGGGCAGTTTCCTTTTTATTTTGAGATTTATCGTCCGGAAGGCATGGCGGTGGACCCTCTGCATGCCTCCAACTTTTATCTGACGATCTGGGCTGATATGGGGTTGATCGGGTTTATCGCGCTTTTTCTGCCCGTGGGGTACATGGTTGTCCTGATCGCCAGATTTCATAGTGGCATGCCTTGGTTGCGCAAATTGGGCTCGGGAAGGTCAAAACGTTTTCAAGTTTCCCAAGGCAAGCTTTTAACCGCCACCTTTCTGCTGTTGGCTTGGGTGCTGTTTGTCGATCAGTGGGCGAGTGATCTTACGGGGGCCCCTGTACTGCTGTTGTTTATTGTCGCGGGGACGGCGTTTGTACTGCGAACACTGCCACCCCGGGAATGGAAATTTCCATTGAACAGCTTTCCCGGAAAAGCGATACCGGCTCTCTTTCTGTTGCTGGCCTTCGTGCTACCCCTCTTACAGTTTGGTCGTCTTTGGGGCATGGTTCAAGCGGAGGAAGGGCAGCGGAGGTTGCATGCCTTTTCCGGAGACTTTCATAAAGTTCAGGAGAAAACGTGGCTTCTTGAGTTGACCATAGAAATGCTCCAACAGGCAGTCGATAGCTATCCGGGGCAGGGAAGCGCCTGGAGTGATCTGTCCTCGGCGACCGCACACCTGCGTTTTCTCTCACCGGAAGACCGGATCGGGATCGCTATCCTGTCCGAACAACAGGCCCGCCAAGCAATAAACCTGTTGCCCTCTAATGTCTGGGCCTGGATCCATCTGGGCAACGCCCTCTGGCTGCAGGATCGGATGGAAGAAGCCAATCAAGCCTATGAGCAGGCCATCGAACTTGCCCCCAACCACGGCAGGGCCTGGTTCCATTACGCCTCCTTTCTGCGAACCCAACGGGGGCGTCAGACGGATGCCATGATTGCGGTCGAGCGGGCTCTGATTCTTGATCCCGGGGATCCCGATGTTCTCGCCCTCAAAAGACGCCTGCTTATTCCCTGACTGCCGGACTAGGCGGATAGGCGGTAGGTGTTTAGGCTGTAGGTGTCTCGGTGTTTTGGTGTTTGGGGAGTAGGAGATTGAGGACGAAGGCCTGATGGCTGCCGCTGTCCACAATTCCCGTTCCGAAGAAGCGTGCCTGTATATGCTGGAAAGTATGCTTAATGGGGAGGGGTTTTTTCGAAGTTACATTAATGCAACTCCAAAGAAACGCTAATAATAGTAGTGGGGGATAGGCATTGAAACGACTTAAGAGGAATTTTTCTATTGAACAAGCAAACGGAATACCTTTGATTTCGCCACTTTGATCATGGGAACCGCTAAAACTCCACGCAAACAATTCTTATACGGCCTCGGTGCAGCCTTGCTAGCCGCGCCATTTCTGCCTGCATTGATTCGTCGTGAAAGACCCGTAGAATCCGCAGCAGTCAGCCAGAGCGAAAAGTTGCCCCTTCGGGTAAGCAAAGATCCCCATGCGGTCGAGAGAACCGTACGCAGTTAATCACATCCAACCGGCAGAAGGTAAACTCAGCTCACTTAGCAATGGCTCAAATTTTTCCCAAATGGACGAACACGGTTCCGGTCAAGGTCATGATTGCCTTGAGTTTGGCTCTGGGATCGGTGGTTCTGGGTGTGACCTATTATGCGACACCCAAGTACTTGCGGGTTGGCTATCAGCCGATCCAGCCGGTCGCTTTTGACCACAGCCTGCACGTGGGGCAGTTGGGCATGGACTGCCGTTACTGTCATAGCTTTGTCGAGCATTCCGGGCAGGCCAACGTACCGTCAGCGCAAGCTTGTATGAACTGCCACACTCAGGTGTGGGCGGAAAGCCCGAAGCTGGCTCCGGTGCGGGAAAGCTACCAATCCGGTGAGCCGGTTCCCTGGGTACGGGTCCACAATGCGCCGGACTACGTCTATTTCAACCATGCGGTACACGTGAACCGTGGCGTCAGCTGCGTGGAGTGTCATGGTCAGGTGAATGAGATGGAGGTGGTTTACCACGCCAAGGCACACAGCATGGCCTTCTGTCTGGAATGTCACCGTAATCCCGAACATTTTGTCCGTCCTCTGGACAAGGTCTATGACCTTGACTGGAAACCCGAAAGTCGTGAGGAGCAGATCGCCATGGGCGAACGCTTTGTTCACGACTGGAAAATTCAACCTCCACAAAGCTGCTCCGGTTGCCATCGATGAAGCGCACAATTTCACATCCTGAGCCGAGTGCCCGCGAGATAGCGGGGCCGCAATACTGGCGCAGTTCGGAAGAACTGACCGACACGCCTGCCTTCAATGAATGGCTGCAAAGGGAATTCCCCGAGAATGCCTCCTTTGCCGATGAGTCGGACCGCCGTACTTTCCTGAAGTTGATGGGGGCATCCATCGGTCTGGCTGGTCTTGGCCTGACGGGTTGCCGTGCTCCGAAGGAACACATCCTTCCTTATTCCAAACAGCCTGAGCAAGTCATTCCAGGAGTGCCGCTCTTTTATGCCTCATCCCAGCCGACGGCACGTGATAATATCCCGTTGGTGGTGGAGACCCATGAGGCCCGCCCGACCAAGCTGGAGGGGAATCCGAGTTATGTACCTTACGCCGGGGCGACAAATGCTTTTGCCCAGGCAAGTGTGTTGGATCTTTATGATCCCGACCGGCTGCGCCGGAGCCGTCGCAAAAATGGAGCCAACCTGAGCCGGAATGAAGTCCGTGACCTGCTGACCGGCCTCCGTCGTGATTTCCGGGAAAAACAAGGTAAGGGACTCGCTTTTCTGGTTGAAGGCGGCACATCACCGACGCGTCAGCGTCTGATGGAAGAACTTCAGCGCCCACTGTCCGGGGCACTTTGGGTTGAGTACAATGCGGTGGACACAGACAATCCGGAGCGTGCGCTGAAAGCGCTGACTGGGAGACGCCTGCGTGCTATTCCGCGTCTGGCAGAAGCCCGTCGTGTTCTGGCTTTGGATTCCGACTTTCTTGCCACGGGTCCGGGTTCACTGCAATTTGCCCGTGATTTTGCCCAAGCCCGTCGGGTTAAGGATGCGGCGGAAGCCGACAAGATGAACCGCCTCTATGCGGTGGAGTCCAATTTTACACTCACTGGTGGGATGGCAGACCACCGTTTGCGGGCTGCATCGAGCCACATTCCGGCCTTTGCGGCTTTGATCACTGCGGAAATTCTTCGTCTTGCCGGAGCATCCGCTGCGGAGGTCGAGTCCCTCCGTTCCAAGGCTCAGGGACTGCAAGTGGATCCGGAATGGATACGCGCCTGTGCAAAGGATCTTTTCGAGAACAAGGGTGCCTCGATTGTTGTCGCAGGTTCCGATCAACCCGAGGCTGTTCATCAACTGGTTGCCTTGGCGAATGATACCCTTGCTGCGCCCCTTGATTATTATGAAGTGGAGGCTCCGGATTTCGGTACAATTTCGGATCTGGCAGAAGCGATTGCAAAGGGTGATGTCGAGACGCTGGTTATTCTGGGGGGCAATCCGGTATATGATGCCCCTTCGGATCTCGATTTCAAAGACTTGCTGAGTAAAGTGCGGACTGTCATCCGCCATGGATACTATCAGGATGAAACCTCGCTTTCCGCGGATTACGTGATTGCGGCGAACCATTATCTGGAAAGCTGGGGGGACGGGCGTACCTTTGACGGTACCTATGTTCCGGTTCAGCCGATGATTTTACCTCTCTTTGAAGGATTCAGCGAAGTCGAAGTATTGAATCTCTTTCTTGGACAGGGGGACAAGGAGCCATACGAGCAGGTTCGCACCACTTTCAATGCAATCAGTGGTTCCGGCGATCAGCTTGCTTTCAACGCCTGGCTGACCGAGGGACTTCTGAGGGACAGCGCTTTTGCCAAATCCAGCCTTGGGGCAAAAGGTAGGGCGGAAGCCTTGACCAAGGTGCAGGCCGCCTCGTTCGCACCTCCGCGGGTGGACCGCAACAATATTGAAATTCGCATTATTCCGAGCACCCATACCTACGACGGCCGTTATAATAACAATGGCTGGATGATGGAGTTGCCGGATCCCATGACCAAGTTGACTTGGGACAATGCGATTTGTGTCAGCCCGAAACTGGGCAAGGAGCTGGGTATTCTGCCGAAGCCGATCCAGATGGACCGTATGGGCCAACTGAATGTGAAGGCGAACGAGTTTCAGGACGGGCGTGAAATTGCCTGGATGGGGCGTTTGGAAGTGGATGGCCGGATGGTCGAAGGTCCCCTGCATATTTTTCCTGGATTGGCCGACCACACTGTGGTGGTTTCGCTAGGTTTTGGCCGTACTGCCACCGGCAGGATCGGTACGCAGCATCATTATCCGTATGAAGGAAAACCGGTGGGCTTTGATGTTTATCCCTTGCGCACCCGTGAGGCACGTACGGTTGTCACCGGAGCCCGGATTGAAAAGCTGGATCGGCGTTATCAGTTGGCCAACACGCAGGAGCACTGGTCGATGGAAGGCCGCGCGATTATCCGTGAGGCGAACAACACCGAATACGCGAAGAATCCCGGCTTTGTCGACCAGATGGGCATGGAATCCCATTCTCCGCCCATTTACGGTGCGGACCGGAATCTTCCCCTTTCTGAAAAGGTAACCCAAATTCCAAGGGGAGGCTCTGCTTACAAGACCCCGGAATTCACTGCTCCCCAGCAGTGGGGGATGAGCATCGACCTCAATACCTGTACGGGCTGCAATGCCTGTGTGGTGGCCTGTCAAAGCGAGAACAATATCCCGATTGTGGGCAAGGATCAGGTCCTGCGCGGTCGCGAGATGCACTGGATACGCCTTGACCGTTACTTCTCCAGCGGACGGGATCCCAAGGAGGATCCTGAATCGACCGTGACCCTGCCGGAAGATCCGCAGGTTTCCTTCATGGGAATGGCCTGTGTTCATTGCGAACTTGCTCCCTGTGAGAGTGTCTGTCCGGTCAACGCGACTGTCCATGATGAGCAGGGGCTCAACGTGATGGCTTATAATCGTTGTGTCGGTACCCGTTACTGCGCCAACAACTGTCCGTACAAGGTTCGTCGGTTCAATTTCTTTGATTACAACAAGCGGGATGTCAGTGAACTCTACAAGGGGCCACTGGGTAAGAATCTTAATAAGACCGAGGACAGCCAATTCACCCGGATGCAGAAGAATCCGAACGTCAGCGTCCGGATGCGCGGGGTGATGGAGAAGTGCACTTATTGTGTGCAGCGTATCGAGTCGGCCAAGATCAACCAAAAGGTCAAAGCCAAGGATTCGTCAAATATCCTTGTTCCGGATGGTACGATTCAAACAGCTTGTCAGCAGGTTTGCCCGGCCGGAGCGATTGTCTTCGGTGATGTGGCCGATCCGGCTACGGCAGTCTCCAAGGTCAAAAACAGTGACCGTGACTATTCTGTTCTGGGGTACTTGAATGTCCGTCCGCGTACAACGTATCTGGCCAAACTGCGTAATCCGAATCCGGAAATGCCCGGCTATCGCGATATGCCGCTGACCAGGGCAGAGTACGAGCAGCGTTTTGGTCACGGAACACATGGGGACTCCCATGATAACCATTCGCATGCGGCGACACCGGCAGGAGATCATTCCTAACCTTCATTAACGAACCATAAACTCCTTTTAAAATTAATGTCTCAGCTCGCTACAGAGATGCCTCTTGAAAAACCGGAGGTACTGAATCAGGTAAAACCGTTGGATATGCCACGGAAGCCTCTGGTTCTGAACAACCGGGATTTTCATTGGGTCACCGAAAAAATCTGCGGTATTGCGGAAGGCAAGACTCCGACCTGGTGGTGGGTCTTGTTTCTCATCGCTCTCTTCATGGCTTCCTTCACCGGCGTAGGCTTGGTTTATCTGGTTTCGACCGGGGTTGGTGTCTGGGGGCTGGCTTCACCGATTAACTGGGGGTGGGCTATCGTCAACTTTGTTTTCTGGATCGGGATTGGCCATGCGGGAACACTGATTTCCGCCATCCTCTGTCTTTTGCGCCAGAAATGGCGGACCTCGATCAACCGTGCGGCGGAGGCGATGACTATATTCGCGGTGGTTTGTGCGGGGATTTTTCCGCTCTTCCATGTCGGCCGCGTCTGGTTTGCCTGGTGGCTTTTCCCCCTGCCCAACAGCAACTGGATCTGGCCACAGTTCCGGTCTCCTCTGGAGTGGGACGTGTTTGCGGTATCCACCTACGGAACGGTCTCTGTCTTGTTCTGGTACATGGGCTTGATTCCGGATTTGGGAACGATGCGTGACCGTGCCCTCAAGGCCGGGAAGAAGATCACCTCCGCGCTTTACGGTACTTTTGCGATGGGCTGGCGGAACAGCAACCGTCACTGGCGCAACTATGAAATGGCTTATCTTTTGCTGGCCGGGCTATCCACTCCGTTGGTGCTATCTGTTCACACGATCGTTTCCTTTGACTTTGCCGCCTCCATCCTTCCCGGTTGGCATACGACGATTTTCCCTCCGTACTTTGTGGCGGGTGCGATTTTCTCCGGATTCGGTATGGTGCTGACCCTGATGTTGCCGGTGCGGGCGGTTTACGGGTTGCATGACCTGATCACGCAGTACCACATCGATTGCATGTGCAAGATCATCCTGGCAACGGGTTCGATGGTGGGCTACGCCTATGCAATGGAGTTCTTCATCGCCTGGTACGGGGCAAACCCCTACGAAGGCTTTGCTTTTGTTAACCGTGCTTTCGGCCAGTATGCCTGGGCTTACTGGATCATGATTACCTGCAACGTTATTTCACCCCAGCTCTTCTGGTTCAAGAAGGTGCGCGAGAATACGGCTCTGGTCTGGATCATTTGCGGCTTTGTTAATCTGGGGATGTGGTTTGAGCGTTTTGTCATCACAGTCAGTTCCCTGGCGAATGACTTCCTGCCCTCAAGCTGGGGTTATTACTCTCCGACAATTGTCGACATCTTCACCTTCTTCGGCACCTTCGGGCTTTTCTCGGTTCTCTTTCTGTTGTTTCTCCGTTTTCTCCCCATCATGCCGATGGGCGAGATCAAGGCAGTCATGCCACAGGGGGATCCCCATGGTCACACTAACGGCAAAGGAGGGCATCACTAATGTCTGAAGCAAAGAAAACCTACGGTCTGGTTGCCCATTTCAGTAAGTTGCCCGTCTTCTTTGAAGCAGCGGCCAAGGTGCGGGATGCCGGTTTCCGGAAGTGGGATACCTTTACCCCGCTGCCTGTGCACGGTCTGGATGCCCAAATGGGCTTGGACCGTTCCAAAGTTCCCTGTTTTACTTTGGTTGGAGGCTTAACCGGGTTCGTACTGGGTACTCTGATCACCTGGTATATGAATGATTTTGACTATGCTCTGGTTGTAGGGGGCAAGCCCTTCTGGAGTCCGGTCTATCCTTTTCCGGTGATGTATGAATTAACCATTTTGCTGGCAGCCTTCGGGACGCTTTTCGGGATGTTTGCCATGAATCTGCTCCCCCGGCATAATCACCCGGTGTTTGAATACGATGAATTCATCAAGTCCGGTGACGATACCTTCTTCATCGTCATTGAAAGGACTGATGCCAAATTTGACCTTGAAAAAACAAAAGCCTTCCTCTCCGGCCTTGGGGCGGAAAAGGTGGATGTCATTGAAGCCTGAACATGCGTTACTTTCTCGCCATCTGGTTATTTGTCATTGTTGCCACGGTTTCCATTCTTGGATTCCGCGGCAGCAAGTCGCCCAACTCGCCAATCTATGTCTTTCCGGACATGGACCGTCAGGCGAAATACACGCCTCAGGGGGGTAATACCTTTTATAGTGATGGTCGTGATGCCCGCCCGCCTGTTCCCGGGACCGTTGGCCGGGGTCAGGGGTGGGAGATCAAGGATGTCTTCTCCGACGACTACCGGGATTCGGTTTCCGCCAATCCGTCCCTCTATTCGGGTAAAACAGCAGAGGGTGACTTCTATGAAGGATTTCCTGTGCCAGTGAGCAATGAATTCATTGCAAAGGGCCGCCAGAAGTACAATATCTACTGCTCGGTCTGCCATGGTAAAACCGGTGACGGGCGCGGGGTGTTGGCCAGTGATGGCAGTGACCTTGCCATGTCGGCAGGCTATTTCGGTAACATAGCCACCTTGATTGACGAGCGTATACGGGCGATGCCGGAGGGCCAGATTTTTGACGTGATTACAAACGGTTTCAATACGATGGGGGCCTACGGCTACGCCATTCGTCCGGAAGACCGTTGGGCGGTTATCGCCTATGTCCGTGCCCTTCAGCTGGCGGCTCACGCCAGTGCGGAGGACGTACCCGAACAATTTAAATCCCGTTTAGGGCTCTAACGACCATGAGTTCACAAACAGCAGCTCCCGCTATTTCCGCCTCGGCCGCGTCCGGTGGGAAAAAGAATTTTTCCACGATCGCCCTGATTGTTGGTCTCATCGGTATTGCCATCGGCCTGGTAGGACTGATCACGGGCATTCTCGCCGGCGATGGCCGCAATGGCCAGAGTTGGCTCATCGGTTATGCCTTCTGGATGGCGATGCTTGTCGGCATGCTCTATCTGATTCAACTCTGGTATCTCTTCGATGCCGGTTGGCCGATTATCATTCGCCGGCAATTGGAGCATGCGATGGCAGCGTTCCCCTGGATGTTCCTCCTATTCCTGCCGGTTTTTGTCCTGCCTTTTCTGATTGGGGACAATACGGGTGTTTTCTGGAAGTGGATGAACCCGGCCAACATCTATCCCTCGAATCCACCGTTTCCGGTAGGTGAGGACAGTCTTTACCTCCATAAGGCCAGTTACCTGAATGTGCCCTTCATGGCGGTGCGAATCCTCCTCTATTTTGCTGTCTTCTGCGGGCTGGCGTACTTTCTGCGCAAATTCTCCTTCCGCAACGATATCCATGCCGATCCGGGCAATGTCACCGCCGCCCGCAAGGTATCCGCAGCTGGTGTGTTTTTGACTTCCTTTGCCGCGACCTTCATGGCCTTTGACTTCTTTATGAGTCTTTCCTACCACTGGTTCTCCACCATGTACGGGGTCTGGTTCTTCTCGGTGGCGATCCGTGCTGCTTTGGCGGGAACGATTATCCTTTGCAATATTCTGGCTCTCCGTGGTCATTTGAAGGGACTTTACAACCAGTCCCACAATTATTTCCTCGGCTGTTTGTCCCTCGCCTTCACCATTTTCTGGGCCTACATCAGTTTCTCCCAGTACTTCCTCATTTATAACGCCAATATCCCGGAAGAAACCTTCTGGTTCAATATCCGTGAAATGAATGAGGATGGCTCGACGAACAGCTGGTGGTGGGTTTCGATGGCGCTGATTTTCTTTTATTTCCTCGCGCCGTTCTTTGCCCTGCTGGCTTACAAGACAAAAGTGGTGGCCAAACGTTTGCTTTTCATCAGCGCCTGGATTCTGGTCTTCACGCTGCTTGATCTCTATTTCAACATCCTGCCCAGCAAAATCAAGGACAGCAGTGCTGAACTGGGCTATGCCGTGAAACAGTTTATTCCGAATGTCTTTGATCTGGCCGTACTGGTCGGTGTGGGTGGTATCTGCATCTGGGCCATGCTGCGCAGCATGGCCAAAACACAGCCTATTCCGATTCACGATCCGCGTATCAACGAATCCATCAACAGCCATGAGTAACAGTCACGAAAAAACACCGACTCAACCGACGCTCTCCAACTACACCCTCTCTCTGATCGGGGCGGTATTGAGTCTATTGCTGTTTGTTTTCATTGTCTTTATCGCCTATCTGCCGAACCGTCCGGCTCCGGTCGATCAGGAACTGGTTCAAACCAGAGCCACCCGTTTGGCGGAGTTGAACGCCGCCCAGGCGGAACTGGCAGACAGTTACAAATGGGTCAACAAGCCGGAAGGCGTTGTCCGTATTCCCATTGAGCGTGCAATGGAACTCACGGTACAGCGTCTCCAGTCCACCTCCGAAGAGTCTGATGGATGAATGGAATCTTTATCTGATTATTATATTCGCTCTCGGGGGCTTGTTTTTCCTGTCGGCCATCCTTGCCCTCTGGTGGGCGGCCAGTCACGGTCAGTTGAAGCAGTTTGAACGGGGGTCTAAAACTATTTTCAACGAGGAGGAGCCGGAAGGGGAGCAGACGGATTTTTTTCCTGGAGAAGAAGACAAGGCCCGCCGAAAACTGGAGGCTGGGAAAAAAGACAAGTAATCCGAACACTCCAAAGAAGCCTGTATTTAATAACCTGAAAGCCCAGCCAATAGGAACCAAGTCCACGAGCCTGAGCTGAAAAACCAAGCATACAAGAACAGCGCATGTCGCCTTTCGCAGCATTCATATCTTCATTAAGCCCCAGCCAGTTCGTTAGGGATCCGGCCCGGGTACCTTTGGGCCAGATTGACCAATCGATCAGGCTGCCGGCCATTCTCTTTCTGGCTTCTTCGGTGATCTGGCTGATGATCGGGACGGTCTTTGCCATGATTTCCTCGATCAAGATGCACAATCCCGAATTTCTGGCTGACATTGAGTGGCTGACTTTCGGACGGGCCCGTTCGGCGCACTTGAACGCGATGATTTACGGGTGGGCCAATAATGCGATTTTTGCGGTGGGGCTTTGGATGATGGCCCGGTTGAGCCGTTGTGCAGTCCGCCATGGCGGACTATTGATTGTCGCCGGGATATTCTGGAATTTTGGTGTGACGATAGGGGTCATTGGAATTATGGCTGGTCAGCTGACCTCGGTTGAGTGGTTGGAAATGCCGCCGTATGTGGCCCCTCTGCTCACCTTTGCCTATGCGTTGATTGGTGTCTGGGGTATTCTGTCTTTCCGCTATCGGCAAGTAGAGCATGTTTATGTTTCCCAGTGGTATATTCTCGGTGCGCTCTTCTGGTTCCCCTGGCTTTATGCCATTGCCCAGCTGATGATTCTCTGGATGCCGGCACGGGGAACTGTGCAGGCACTGACGAACTGGTGGTTTGCGCATAACGTACTGGGACTGTGGTTGACGCCGATGGCTCTGGCGGCGACTTATTATTTGATCCCCAAGGTACTGGGACGTCCGATCCACAGTTATTATCTTTCCGTGTTGGGCTTCTGGTCGCTGGCCTTGTTCTACAATTGGGCCGGAGTACACCATTTGATTGGTGGCCCGATTCCGGTCTGGTTAATTTCGGCGGGCATTGTGGCTTCTGTCATGATGGTGATTCCGGTGTTGGTGACGGCGATCAATCACCACATGACCGTGGTGGGGAGCTTCCGGGCGGTCTGGTACAGCCCGACACTGCGTTTTATCGTTTTTGGTGCGATTTCCTACACTGCGGTTAGTCTCCTTGGGTCCACGATGGCTCTGCGCAGTGTAAATGAGGTCACGCACTTCACCCAATTTACGATCGGTCATTCGCATCATGGGGTTTATGCCTTCTTTACCATGATTATGTTTGGCAGCATCTATTTCATGATGCCCCGCCTACTTTACCGTGAATGGCCTTCAGCCACGCTGATTCGGGTTCATTTCTGGTGCTGTGCCCTTGGTATCGCCATCATGGTGGTGGGCCTCCATGTCGGCGGATGGATCCAGGGGATGCAGTTGAACAATCCGGATATTCCTATCCTTGAGGTGACGAAGAATCTCATTCCCTGGCTCTTCTCCCGCACGGTATCCGGGATACTGATCACTATCGGCCATTTTGCCTTTTTTATTAATTTCTTCTGGTTCCTGAAGGGCGGCAAAGCCACGGAATACAAAGAAGGTCCGACTTTGCTGGGCGATCCTGAAGAGATGGAGGAGACACGTTGAAATGAAAAACCTGCCTTTACTCTTTACGGGGATATTCTTTTGCCTCGCCTTCTCCTGGGTGGGGCTGATCCTGACCAGCCAAATTCAGTTTGGGGGTCTGGAGCCGGTTTCCATGGCTGAAGGGGAGCCCGCATTCCCGCAGAACCCGGTGGGTCTGGCCAAGCAGGGGAAACAGGTGTACATCGACCAGGGTTGTATTTACTGCCACTCGCAGCAGACCCGGCGAAAGGGCTTTGGTGCGGATTTCGAACGTAACTGGGGAGATCGCCAGTCTGTTGCCCGCGATTACATCCTGCAGGAACGTGTCCTGCTCGGTACCAGCCGTACAGGTCCCGACCTGATGACAATTGGCCAGCGCCAACCCAGTCCTGAATGGCATCACCTCCACCTTTATAATCCCCAAATTACTTCAGAGGGCAGCATCATGCCCCCCTTCCGCTATCTGTACGAAAAACGGAAAATTGGGGATCAGCCTTCACCGAGAGCCCTGCGATTTCCTCCGGGGTTCAGCGATGCTCCTGAACCCGGCTACGAAATCGTCCCGACTGCCAGAGCGGAACAACTGGTGGCTTATCTCCTGAGCCTGAAACTGGATTATGAATTGCCCGAATCCCGCTTCGCGGAGTAATCCCTTTTGATTTGTATTTTCGATGAGCGACAAGCAAGCAGACAAGCTGAAGCATCCCGGACCTTCCAAGGACTCACGGGAGACGATTGAGCAGGCGGCCTATCAGGATGGGCCGATGATGAAGGTCCACGCCCAGCTTGCCCGGGAAAAGGAGGAACCGACGGAAGGGTTTTCTCCTGTGCCGATCTTTCTGCTCTTTATCTTCAGTGGCCTCATTTTTTGGGGTGGGGTGTACATGGGGGTTTTCTCGGCTGGATTCCGTTCGGATGTTTTTGATCCGCACTGGAAACCGGAGACGGTGGCGGCTGAGGCCGAAGCCTTTGATCCGATCCGGCGGGGAGAGCGACTTTTCCGTGGAAACTGTGCTGCCTGCCACCAGGGAGAAGGGCAGGGCGTTCCGGGGGTATTTCCTCCCTTGGCGGGCTCGCACTGGGTCACCCAGAATGATGAGCGTTTGGTGATGATTATTCTGGATGGTCTGCAAGGTCCGATTGAGGTGCTTGGAAATGAGTACAATGGTGTGATGCAGGGCTACAGTATGTGGTCCGACCGCGATGTCGCGGCAGTTGCCACCTATGTGCGTTCCCATTTTGGGAATGATGCCCCGCCTGTGGAAGAGGAAACCGTGGCTTCAGTCCGGGCGGAACACGGCCGTGGCAGTGCCTGGACGGCGGCAGCCTTGCTTGAAATTCATCCGATGGAGTAAGTCCGGTTCGAAATCCGGAGTTGAAAGGACGGGTTGAATCCGGAAAAGTGGGGGTTTCCCGTATTTAGTCTTCCCACCTTCCATCTTTATTCTATTCTCCGCAGTTGAACCACTGATAGACACTGATCTAAAACGGGTTACGATTATTCGCTGATTCACCTGCTGGGTGAATACCGTTAAACTTTTAAGGTTCTGGTTATCAGTGTTCATTTGTGTCCATCAGTGGTTGAATAGCAGTTTTAGGTTTATTTCTCATCCTTGCCTCTCATGTCAGATTCCATTTTTCAGGCGGACAAACAGGCGCTCCCCTATATTGCCGCATTGGAGGCCTATACTCCGGGGGAGCAGCCGGGTGATACGGGTTGGGTCAAGCTCAACACCAACGAAAATCCCTACCCCCCCAGTCCCAAAGTGCTGGAAGCTATTCGAGAGAAGCTGGGCTCTGATGCCGGGGGCTTGCGCCTTTACCCGGACCCGCTCTCAAGGGGGCTTAGGCAGGAAGCTGCCCGTTACTTTGGCTTGGATGCAAATCAGGTACTCGCAGGGAATGGGGCGGATGACATCCTGAATCTGGTGGTCCGCGCCTTTGCCGGACAGGGCCGTTTGGCGGCTATGACTTTCCCGAGTTACTCCCTGTATTCCGTCCTGACCGCTATTCAGGGGGCGGAGATGAAGGAAATTTCATTTGGGAGAGACATGACTTTGTCTCCCGAACTAATTGCGAAAAGCGGTGCGGACGTCTTTTTTCTGACCTCTCCAAATGCTCCGACCGGGATCGGTTTCACCAGAAACGAGGTGGAGCGTGTCCTACAGCATTATAAGGGGCTGCTGGTGCTGGATGAAACCTATGCCCCCTTTGCGGCCGAGGATGCGGTCGGCCTGTTGGCAAACTATCCGCACCTGTTGATCGCCCGCAGCTTCTCGAAGGCTTATTCGCTGGCTGGATTACGAATAGGTTTGGCCCTCGGCCATCCGGAGGTGATTGGGGTGCTCGATAAGGTTCGTGAAAGCTACAACCTGGATGCCCTGGCGCAGGTGGCTGGTATTGCCGCTTTGCAGGACAGAGTGTATTACGAGGGTACGATTTCCCGGATTAAGGAGACGCGGGAACGTTCACAGGAGCGACTGAAGGCCGTGGGCTGGTTTACCTATCCCAGCCAAACCAATTTCCTCTTTACCGAGCCGGCAGCTGCGGGAGGAGAGACGGGTCCCGAGGTGGCATCTTCTTTGTTTGACTACCTGAAAAAGGCAAGAATCCTCGTCCGCTACTTCCCGCGCCATGCCTTGACTCGCACCTTTCTCCGTATCAGTGTGGGCAGCGAAGAGGAAATGGACAAACTTTTTACCACGATGGAATTATGGCTGAAGAACGCATAGCATCAATCGTTCGCGAGACGAAGGAAACCAAGATATCCCTTGAGTTGAATCTGGACGGAAGCGGAGAATCCGACATCGATACCGGAATTCCTTTTTTTGACCACATGCTGACGCTTTTCGCGCGGCACGGCTTGTTTGATCTTAAGATCAAGGCGGAGGGTGATGTTGATGTGGACTACCATCACACAGTGGAAGACACCGGGTTGGTGCTGGGGCAGGCCATCAGGGAAGCACTTGGCGAGAAACGCGGGATTTGCCGTTATGGTTTTTTTATTCTCCCCATGGATGAAACATTGGTCCGGGTGGCATTGGATCTGAGTAACCGACCGCTGTTTGTTTACCGGGTGGAACCTTCCAATTACATGATCCGCGATTTTAATATTTGTCTGGTTAAGGAATTTTTCCAGGCCCTCACCTCGGCGGCCATGGCCAATGTTCACATGAGTTTGGAATATGGCGAAGAACCTCATCACATAGCAGAGGCCCTTTTCAAATGTTTTGCACGTGCTTTGGATCGGGCCACAGTGCTGGACCCGCGCTTGGGCGATGCCTTGCCCAGTACAAAGGGATCACTCAGCTAAGTGGCAAAGTATCGAATGGCATACGGGCATGGCTGAACAGACATCGAAACAACTGGCGGTGATAGACCCCGGCATGGGGAATCTGAGAAGCGTTTGTAGAGCCTGGGAATCGGTGGGCGCTTCAGTGCGTCTGGTGGAAAATCCGTTGGATCTCAAAGATCCGGATGCCCTGATTTTTCCGGGGCAGGGGGGCATGCCCCATTGCATGGAGGTTTTACGGAAGACGGGCTGGGACCGGGCTTTGACGGAATGGATTTCGGCCGACCGGCCGTTTTTTGGGATCTGCCTTGGCTTGCAGGCACTTTTTGAATATTCCGAGGAAGGAAACATGCCAGCCTTGGGCCTGCTTCCCGGGCAAGTGCGGCGTTTTCGTCTCGGACGTGAATACAAGATTCCGCACATGGGCTGGAATGCGGCCAACTTTGTGCAGGAAAATGCTCTTTTGTCCGAAGGCTTGAAACGGCAAGGGGAGCAGTTCTACTTCGTCCATAGTTACCACGTGGAGACATCGGACAGGGGGATTGTGTGGCTTGAAACGGAGTATGGTTATCCCTTTGTCAGTGGGGTTCGCCGGGGCAATTGCTTTGCCACGCAGTTCCACCCGGAAAAAAGTCAGGGCAAAGGCTTGCAAATATATGGCAACTTCATGGAATGGCTCAACAAGTAACCCCAGACCAACTGAATATGGAAGAATCAGCGACACTTAGAATTGGTGATAAGAATTTCACGTTTCCCATGATTGTGGGCACCGAAGGAGAGCTTGCGATTGATACGCGCAAGCTCCGTAGCGAAAGCGGCTGCATCACCTTTGACGAAGGCTATGGAAATACGGGATCCTGCCAGAGCAAGGTGACCTTCATCGACGGGGAAAAAGGAATTCTTCGTTACCGCGGATATCCGATTGAGCAATTGGCTGAAAACTCTACCTTCATTGAGTGTGCCTATCTTATTATTTACGGTGAGTTGCCGACCCGCGATGAACTGGCCAATTTCCGCATGTCCGTCCGCACACAGGCCCGTGTTCACGTGGGGATGAAACACTTCTTTGAAGGTTTTCCCAGCAGGTCCCATCCTATGGCTATGCTTTCCGCCATGTTGAATTCCCTCGGTTGCTATTACTCGGAGTTGGCTACCAATGACCGGGAAAAGGATCTGGAGCGTCTGGACGATGCCGTATCCATTCTTCTTTCCAAGGTACGTACGATCGCAGCGATGTCACACCGGATGAAAAACGGGCTGCCGATGGTTTATCCGAATGTGGAGCTGGGCTATTCGCATAACTTCCTGCACATGATGTTCTCCGAACCCTACAACGATTTTGTCGCGCATGATGACGTTGCCCGGGCTCTGGATTTAATTTTCCTGCTACACGCAGACCACGAACAGAATTGCAGTACCTCGACCGTTCGTATGGTCGCGAGTGGGGGTGCCAATCTCTTTGCCTCCGTTGCCGCAGGCGTCTGTGCACTTTGGGGGCCCTTGCATGGTGGAGCCAATATGGCCGTGGTGAAAATGCTGGAAGATATTCATGCGGCCGGGGACGATGGTTCCAAATTTATTGAGTCCGCGAAAAAAGGTGAGAGCCGTCTGATGGGTTTCGGCCACCGGGTCTACAAGAATTACGACCCAAGAGCCAAAATTCTCGGTACTGCCTGCGAACGTGTTCTCAATACGTTGGGCATCAGCGATCCTTTGCTGGATATTGCCCGCCACTTGGAGGAGAAAGCTCTCAAGGATGATTATTTCATTGAGCGTAAGCTTTATCCGAATGTTGATTTCTACAGCGGTATTATTCTCAAAGCGATTGGTATTCCCACCGATATGTTTACCGTTATTTTCGCCATTGGGCGTATGCCGGGTTGGGTAGCCAATTGGAAGGAAGTCACCGAGAATCACAGTCGTATTTACCGCCCACGCCAGATTTATGTCGGGCCGACTATTCGTGACTACAAAATGATGAAGGACCGGAGTTGAGTTCCAACGCGGGCTAACCCGCATATCTTGTGAGATAAGCGGGCTAAGGGGGTGGGTCTCTTCTCAACTGTCACTGACCAACCCTTTGCGGTAAATGGCTTCGGAGAGGCGCACTGCGTCCAGTTCCTTCATGTATGGAGTCGGATCTATACAGTTCTCCAGAATGTATTCGGTCAGCTGAGTCCGGACTATCGCATCCAGCTCCGCAGCCTTCCAGGGCTTGGCGACATAGTGTTTAAGGCCGGCGTGGTTGATGGCATCAATCGTGGCCTCTAACCCTGCCTGACCCGTGAGAAGCACCTTCCGAATGCCTGAGGTTTCGTGATCCTGATTCAGTTCAATCAGGAAATCCACTCCATTTTGACCGGGCATGACATGGTCGCACAAGATCAGCCCGAGTTTGTTGCCCTGGCTAAAAATGCGGTCGATCACCTCGCGTGCCTCCTTGGTGTCGGAGGCGGATTCCAAGGGAAACGTGTCTTCGATAGAGGCCAGATCCCTTTCCACGGCTTCCAGAACGGAGGCTTCATCGTCAACGCACAGTATGTATATCTTGGATTTTGTTTTCATTTTCTGAAGGTTTGTTGCTTTGTTTGTTAGAACGTCGGCTTCGGTGGCGACTGCATCCACGCTCTGACGAGCGCGGATACGGGCAACACCGTGATGGGTGGGTGCTTGTACAAGGATTACAATAGAAGGGGCCAGAGTAGCAGCCCGAAAAGAACGGTTCCAACATAACCGGCCACTCCGATGATGGCACCGGATCTGACCATATCCTTTGTTTCAATCATGTTACTACTCATGGCGATGGCATTGGGAGGGGTTGAGATTGGCAGCAACATGGAAAAACTGACCACGATCGCAATGACGAGAATAGCGGAAGTAAGGTCGAAGGTTTCGCCGCCCACGCCGCCCACCGCCAGCCCCACCGCGAGGGGGATAAGAATTGTGGCGGAAACGGTATGGGAAACCAGATTGGCTACAGTAAATCCAACCAAACCGAAAATAAGGATTAGACCCATTCCGCCGAACTGTTCCCAGGCAATCTGGTTGATCAGCCAGTCGGCCATTCCGGTGTTTTGCATCGAGATTCCGAGAGATATGCCGCCCGCAACAAGCCAGAGTACATCCCAGGAAAACCCGCGGATGTCTTCCTTGCTAAGCACTCCGACCGCCGGAAGGAGGGCCAGAGGCAGAAAAGCAATGATGGTGGCGGGGATGCCATGCAGTTTTTCGGTCACCCAGAGCAGGACTGTCAGCCCAAAGATGACATAGGTGGCAATCGCTTTCTTGGAACGGTTAAAATGTCCCTTGAGTTCAAGTTGAAAACGGTCTGCCGCCGGGGGGAAGAGGAAGAGCAATACACGCCAGCCGACAACGATCATGATCAATACCAGAGGAATTGCCATTACCATCCAGGTGGAGAAGGCAATGCGGATACCCTGTTCATTCAGGGCCGCCAGTGCAATGGCATTGGGAGGTGATCCGATGGGTGTGGCAATGCCTCCGATATTCGCACCAACCGGAATGGAAAGGGCGATGGCTTTGCGGAAGGGATCCCCCTTATCCAGCTGGGCAATGATTGGCAGGACCACAGTCATCATCATCGCCGTGGTTGCCGTGTTGCTCATGAAGGCGGAAAGGATCGCGGTAACCAACATGAGCCCAAGGCAGACATAGGCCGGCTTTTGACCGAAGGGGCGTAGCAATACCCGTGTCATGTTACGGTCGAGCCCGAATTTTACCGCCGCCGCCGCCAAGGCAAAGCCTCCGAGGAAAAGGATGATGATCGGACTGGCTAACGAGGCATAAAAAATCCCATAGCTTTCCGGACGGTAGCGTGTGCGCCAGTGTCTACTGTCCTTGGCAATGCGGTCTGTGGGAGAGAGCTCGGCTTTGTTTGTACGGATATTGATTCGGTCCGTCCCTTCGATCGCTTCGAATGAAGTCAACCGGACTGTCTCGAAAGACTGATTGTCCTTGATCCTGTAAACGACTGGGTTACCGCTGTCGTCATGTGCAAGTGCCTGCAAGGGAATATTTGAAAAGTAGGTTTGGCCATCGGTATCGGTTTGTGCGCTTTCCGATAGCGTAGCCAGCGGTACAGGGTCATAAAGAGCGATGGGCCCACCATTGCTCAGCAGGAGAACCTGCAGGAAAATAATGAGCATGGAGGTAGCGTAAATTGGAATCGGCTCTGTCATCCAGAAAATGGCAGCCATCCAGAAGATGCCAAGTGTCAGTGCCCCCGGAAACGATAAGCCGGGAAAGCCCATCAGGGGAAAAAGTACCAGTCCTGCCAAACCCAGAACCAGTCCAATGCTTTGTTTTAGTCGCATAATACAAGAATTTTCGGTTATTAAGTTGGGTGTCCCTGATCGTGTCAAAGAGTCGTTTATGTTTTTTGGGGGGATGTTTAATAAATCGGGCTAAAGAGTCTCTGATGGTCGTCTTAATTGGAAATGGTAAAAAAACGTTTTTGTGTTCCGTACTTGATTCATCTAGGGGATATCCTTTACTTTGCTCTGGATGCTTGATCGTCGCCTTAGTGGGTTGCACGCCCTTCACTGTTTTCTGATTACCCTGATCCTACCTCTTAGTTTCGTTCTGTGGGCGGTATTCTGGGTCGAGCTGCTTGGTTATTTTCAATACACCTACGTTAATTTCCCTCTATATTTGGTCGGGCTGGGGGCTTGCGGTCTTATTTTCTTCAATCTGTATCCGGTACGGGAGGAGATCTCCGAGGTTTCCGCGCGGGCCCGGGCCGTTCAACTGACTCACCTGCAGATCCTGATCATCATGGTGATGTTTTTTGCGGTGGTCTTCACGACGAAGGACCAGGCGATCAGTCGCCTCTTTATCAGTACCTATTTGATTGGGTTGTATATATTGCTGTTGGTGCTCAATATTTTTCTGCCTGCCTGGCTTTCCAAAATGGTTTTTAAAGGAGGCAATCGTCGCCGTTGTCTGCTGGTGGGCAGCCGTACCCACTGTGCGGAGCTGGAGCCATGGCTCAGCCGTCGCAAAATGTTGGGCCTGGAAATCGCAGGTTATGTGTCAACTGACGAAAAGCATGGGGCATCGGCTGGCGCGGAATTGCCCTGTTTGGGCTATCTGGACGATCTTGTTTCGATTATCCACTCCGAGGGGGCCAATCAAGTGATTCTCCTGGAAACCAAGCAGTCGAAGGAATGGGTGCGGAATATTATTCATACCTGTGATACGCAGGGCTGCCGTATTTTGGTAATGAATCCATGGTCCGAGTATTTCGATTACCCTTTGACCAGCATCCGGGAAGGGGGCTACACCTTTTTCACCACCCGGCAAGAGCCCTTGGAGAGCCCTTTTAACCGTTTGTTGAAACGCCTGCTGGATGTGATGATTGCGCTGCCTGTCGTCTGTCTCGTACTGCCTATACTGGTTCCGGTTGTTTATTATTTTCAGAGGAAGCAATCACCCGGCCCCATCTTTTATTCGCAACGACGCCGGGGTTTTAACCGACAGGAGTTTATGCTCCACAAATTCAGGAGCATGCATGTGGACAGCGGGCAGGCGAAAGATAAACAAGCGACCGCAAGTGATCCACGAGTATTTCCTTTTGGTAGTTTCCTTCGCAGGTCCAGTTTGGATGAGTTGCCGCAGTTCTGGAACGTTCTGAAGGGGGAGATGAGCATTGTCGGCCCGCGTCCGCATTTACCTGAACACGACCGGATCTTTTCTCAGGACGTGAAAATCTACCCTCAACGTCATTTTGCCAAACCCGGTATCACGGGTTGGGCCCAATGCCTCGGGTACCGTGGTGAGATTACGAATCCCGAATTGCTCCGTAAACGGGTGGAGTTTGACTTGGCCTACATCAATGCCTGGTCGCTCTCCCTCGACATTGAAATTATTATCCGGACGCTCCTCGTCGTTCTGCGTCCACCTAAAACCGCCTACTGATTTCCCCGAATTTGGGATAAACGAATCTTTGAAGGCACAAGAATTGTCTTGAAAGGAAAGCGGGCAGAAGCTTCTTTGAAAGAGAATCGTTCAACCACAACCTCATAAACTACATTTGCCGTGGAAATTAATCAGGAAAAACAGAATCAAGTAAATATCGTAAGCCTCAAAGGCCGCTTGGATGCGGGCACTTCGTCCCTGCTGGAGGATGCTCTAAATGGCTTGATCGCAGCCGGGGAGACGAAGATCCTGGTGGACTGCCGGGAGCTGGACTACATCAGCAGCGCGGGGCTCCGCGTTTTATTGGCCAGCGCCAAACAATCCAAGAAACAGAACGGGGCGATCACCCTTTGCTCCCTCAGTCCTAATGTGAAACAGGTTTTTGAAATTTCCGGTTTCACCAGTATCTTCCCGATCTCTGCTACGCGGGAGGAGGCAGTCAGGGCGTTGGCTTAATTGTTTTCAACACAGACCCCGCAGTAAAGCGGGGTCTTTTTTTTTGCCCAATGACCGGATCTGTTCCGGTAACGGGGCGGACGCAGTTCAATGCCGTTCACCGTTTATATAACCCTGCGTGCCCGGACAAGAGGACCCTGAATAAAAAAACGGTTCGGGGATTATTTTTATTGAAGTCGATCAGAGACGGGGTATAACCGCACCCTTAATCTAATTCAGACCATGCCTAGAGAGACCATTATTTTGGAATGCACCGAAGCCCGGAAGGAAGGCAAACCGCCCTCCCGCTACATGAGCACCCGGAACAAGAAAACACAGACGGAACGTGTTGAGAAAAAGAAGTACAACAAGTTCCTCAAGCGTCATACGCTGCATAAGGAAATCAAGGGCTGAGGCCTGAAACGGTTTTCCGTATCCCTTTTCCGAAGCCGGTCTGGATTTCCAGTCCGGCTTTTTTGTGCCTTCATCCTATTCTCCGCAGTTGAACCACTGATCTGATATAAAACGAGTTGAGATTATGCGCCAATTCATCTGCCGGGTGAATGCCGCTAAACTTTCAAGTTTCTGGTTATCAGTGTTATCGTGCAACTTTGCTTATTTGCACATCCCCAGTTCGTTCCGGCGTCCGGCCCGCCAACTGTCGCGATGATTGCGTATCCAGTCGAGCAGGGCTTTTTCGAAGCCGACATCGTGCCCGACTTTCTCGGATTCAATCCACTTGTGTTTCAGTATTTCTTCCCGTTCTGCCAAGAACTCGCGGTAAAGACTCGAGTTTTGCACGAAATCCTTAGGAGGGGTGGTGCGATCCTTACGGAGAGGTTTCATCGAAAAGTCTGCTTTGGAGAATAAAACCGCAAAAGCAGGTGAATTCTCATTGTTTGCATTGGTTGCCCTCTAGTAACGATAACGTTTCATTATTGTAAAGAGGATTTCACCAAAAGAATGCGGATCATTATTTTTCCAATGACGATTCTTGCGAAATACTTATCGGTTGGGTCAGGCTTGGGGCTTTTCCAGCCACTCCCAGATCTTGAGAGCCATGCTATTGAAGGCATCCGCACTGTGACTGTTCGGGTGGCTGATTACCACCGGAATGCCCTGGTCGCAGCCGATCCGGATATTCGGATCCAGTGGGATCTGTCCAAGGAAAGCCGTTTCGAGAGTTCCGGCAGCCTGCTCACCTCCACCGGATCCGAAGATGGCCTGCTGACCGCCGTCTGGTAACTCCAGATAGCTCATATTCTCAGCCACCCCGATCAACGGCACATTCACTTTTTCAAACATGGTGGCCCCACGGCGGGCGACACTGACGGCAGCCTGCTGCGGCGTGGTGACGATGACAGCGCCGCGCAGGGGCAGGGTCTGGGCGAGCGAAAGCTGTGCATCTCCCGTGCCGGGAGGCAGATCCACCACCAACACTTCAAGGTCTCCCCAATCCACATTGGCAGCAAACTGTTGAATGGTCTTCATAACCATAGGTCCGCGCCAGACAACGGGGGTACTCTCATCAATCAAAAGCCCCATGGACATGACCCGTATTCCGAAATTTTCAATCGGCTTCAAGTACTCGCCCTCTACTTCAGGACGGCTGCTGATGCCCATCATGAGCGGGATGGACGGACCATAAATGTCGCAGTCCATGATGCCGACGGCGGACGCTTTTCCACGGGAGGCCAGCAACTTCTCGAGGGAGGCGGCCAGATTGACGGAAAAGGTGGATTTCCCGACACCGCCCTTGCCACTGGCAACAGCAATGATGTGGCGGATATTCTTGAGTGTTTGAACTGCGGGTCCGGTGACGTTGCGTTGCTGTCCGGATGCGGAAGGAGGGGGCGCTTTGGGAGCAGAGACGGCAATGGATACTTCCACAGTGTTAATCCCGTCCAACTGGCCGATCACGGTCTCGACCTCTTTTTTCAGTTGAGTCGGTATCTGCGGATCCGCGGTGGTGAGGGCAAGCCCGATGCTGGCCTTACCATCGGCAAAATCGATTCCCTTGACCAGGCCGAAGGAAACAATGTCCCGACTGAAGCCGGGGTACTTAATGCCTTTCAAGGCGGTTTGTATGCTTTCTTTGTTCAAGGTTGCTTGCGGTTAATGGTTTTTTGATTTACGCGTTTGGTCATTCAAGCCAGATTGAATGAAAATTTAAACCATGATGATGAAACAGGCTGCAAGCAAGGGTGCGATCCTCTTTTTTATATTTACTGCTTTTCTCGTTCAGGTGGCAACGGGCCAGAGTTCGTGGGATGCCGGTGCGATCAGGCACGAGGTGGATGCCCAGACCCGACCGATTGCCGTTGTCAGCAGCGACCGGAACCTCGCCAATCTGGGTGAACGCGCTTTCAACACGCACGGCGCTTTCAGGGTCGCCTCTCAAAATGATGCCACCTATGTGGTCCGGGTAAGTCCGGCTGGGCCTTCAAGTGTCTCCATTAACCTTCAATCCGGTAGCCGTGCCCTGCTCAACGAAACGGTCAGCGGTACCAATCTGAATAATGCCGCCTTGCGTGCTTTTGACAAGGTTGTCACAGCGGTTACCCGGCAACCGGGTTATTTTGCCGGCCAATTGGCCTTGGTGGGGGAGCGAAGCGGACACCGGGAAATCTATGCCGGAGATCTTTTCTTCCAGAGCATGCGTCAACTGACTCAGGACAGATCGATTTCCCTCAAACCGGACTGGTCGCCGGATGGAACGAAAATCCTCTATACCAGTTACTCCCGGGGCGGTTTTCCTGATTTGCTGGTGGTCGACCTTGCCAGTGGTCGGCGCAGTCTGCTGGCGGGTTATCGAGGAACCAACACCGGGGGTGCCTATAGCCCTAATGGTCGCCAGGTGGCGATGATCCTGTCCTCCCCGGGAAATTCCGAACTTTTTGTCGCGGATGCGCAGGGACGCAACCCGCGTCGCCTCACGAATAACCGCAGTGTCGAGGCGACTCCGTCCTGGTCACCAGACAGCCGCACGCTGGTCTTGACCAGCGATGTAATGGGAGGACCCCAGTTGTTTACAATACCCGCCTCCGGGGGGCAGTTGACGCGGGTTCCGACCAATATCAGCGGTTACTGTACGGAGCCGGCCTGGAATCCGCAGGATGCGAACAAAATAGTTTTCACGGCTGCCGTTAGCGGCGGCATGCAGATCGCACTTTATGATCGCGCCACCCGTCGTTCGGTCTGGTTGACTCAGGGGAGCGGGGAAAACATTGAACCCACCTGGCTTAACGATGGCCGCCATATCATTTATACCAACCGCAGGGGAAACAGCAAAACGCTCAATATCCTCGATACGGAAACGAAGAAACAGACTCCGTTGCACAGTGCCTCTTTTGGCAGTGCGTCCCAGGCAGCCTTTGTTTATCCCGGCTCATAAATCATGCCGGTTAAAACACAGTACCTCAGCTTCTCAACCAATGGCCGGGGAACTTATGAATTTACGGAGGAACTGGCCCGCAGCTTGAAAGCCTCCGGATTGCGTAATGGTGTGGTCACCGTGTTCTGCCAGCATACGTCGTGCAGTCTCGTCATAATGGAAAATGCCGATCCCTCGGCCCGCAAGGACCTGCACTATTTTATTGATAAACTGGTTCCGGAGGATGATCCGCATTATACGCATACGCTGGAAGGCCCGGATGATATGACGAGTCATATCAAAATGGCGCTGACCCGTACAGCGGAGACCATTCCCTTTGCCGAAGGCCGTTTGTGCCTTGGCACCTGGCAGGGAATCTTCCTCTGGGAACACCGGGATGCTCCCCATCGCCGGAGTCTGGTCTTGAGCTTCAACGGCGAGTAGCCCGTTTATCTCAGGTTTGCCCGCAAGCCGTGGAGGTGAGACTACCCTGTCTCTTGAATATCATACTATTTGTCGGGCTCAAAAAACGGTCTGACTGTCGAACCGTGAGACTACGTTCCCTGGGATCAAGATAGACTATATCGATATGTTGATTCATGAAACATGTTTTATAAATCATTTGACAAGCCAATGCGCGGATGAAGTAATCGGCGGCCTGAATGGAATAGCTTATTCTGTTTTTTTGGCCCCAATCTGTCAGTCATCCCATGATGAAAGAGATCCCCGCATTTTATCTTCCTGAACCTGCTCCCGATCTGGAGCTGTTGCCTTCGGGGGCCATGCCTTTTGCTGCGGCCTTTTTGGATCACGGCCATATTTATGGTCAAACTGCCTTTTTAAAGAAGGCTGGGGCGGAACTCCGCTATGTTTACGACCCGGATCCGGCCAAGGTAAAGGCCTTTTGTGAAACGCATCCGGAAGCCAAACCGGTGGAAAATTTCAACGTTATCCTGGAGGATCCGGCCATCCGCCTGGTTACTGCCGCCGCCATTCCAAACCGGAGGTCCGCGTTCGGTTGTCAGGTTATGCGGGCTGGCAAAGATTACTTTACCGACAAGTGCCCCTTCACCACGCTGGAGCAACTGGAAGAGAGCCGTCAGGTTGTGGCGGAAACAGGTCGCCGTTATTGGGTCAGCTATGGCGAGTTAATTTGCTCCGAACCCAGTTGGCATGCGGGGGAACTGATCCGGCGGGGGGTGATTGGCGATTTGATTTCCATCGTTATATTCGGGCCGCACCGCTTGTCGGCCAAGTCGAGGCCTGACTGGTTTTTTCGCAAGGAGCAGTATGGAGGGATCCTGACTGACATTGTTTCCCACCAAGTGGCGGCCTTTTTGGATTATGCCGGAACCCCTTCGGGTGAGGTCCTGCATGCGCGGGTGGACAATCTTGCCAATCCGGGCTACCCTGAACTGGAGGATTTCGGTCAGGCGACCTTTGCGGTGGGGGAACGGCGTATCTCTTGTTATTCGCAGGTGGACTGGTTTACGCCGGGAGGACTCAGTGTTTTTGGTGACGGCAGAACCTTTATCACCGGAACGAAAGGAACCATTGAAATCCGGAAATACGTGGACCCTGCCCGGGGCAAAGGGGGAAGTCTTTTTCTGATCACGGATACGGATGAGTGGGAAATCCCCTGTGCCGGACAGGTGTACTTGCCCTTTCATGATCGGATGGTTCGCGACATCCTGCAAGGCACAGACCATGCCATGCCGCAGGAAATGACCTTTGCCATCGCCGAACTTTCCATGCGGGCCCAGCTCATGGCAGATGAGGCTCGTTGATTTGTTTGGTTTTAACCACGAAGGTAATTGAAGCGTTATGAAAAACCTGTTCAAAAGACAAATATCCGGGCTAGCCGGAGCGATTTTCCTCCTAACGGGATCCATCATGATGGCTGAGATCTACCCGCTCGGGCTACCGCTCAGGGTCGGGGGATCGGGGGTGGACCGTGGGGTAGGAGCGGTGACACTTTCCGAATCGCGGGTAACGGCTGATGCCGGATTGGTCCTTTCGTTGCAGGATACGGAGAGTGTGGTCTGGCATCCGCTCACGGGGCTTATTCCCAGTGATCCCACGGGGGCGTTGGCAGCGGGCGGAGACGGCGGCGTCCCCCACATGATATCGTGGGTGTTTGCAATCACCCGGCCGACTCAAGGGGATTTATGGATCAAGGTCAGCGGTGCTGTTACGCGCCGTGAATTTCTGTATTGGACCTTGTTATTGCCGGAATCGGAGCAGGCGAGTCAATCCGGTTTCGAGCTGCCGCAGACCGAGGATGCCAGTCCACGCTGGTTGCGTGTGAGGTCGATCAGCATGGGGCGGTCGGGGGATTATCGTTTCTTTGTGCGTATGCCCCGTGAGCCGGTCCGCATCGAAGGTATGGCAATCTTGCCTGATGGTGTTGAACCGGAGAAAGCCAAGGTTACCAGGACAACCACGGTCATGGATACGGGTGAGGTCTTGACCGGGACCGTACAGTTGCCCGATGCCCGTGCGATCAGAGGGGCGGAAGTCACCGGTTGGAACGGGCAGGGGGAAGTTCGTCTGGCACTCGTCCTGGGCTCCGGCGATTGGCACTGGATTGAGGAAGGCCGACTCCCGGAAGGTGTGACGGTCTCTGCCGGGGATACGGTTCGTGCCAAAGTTATCTTGAGCAGGACAGGCTCAGGTAGCCCTGCTATTTCTGGCATTGATCTCCGGGTTGATGGCGGGTATTGGCCTATTTTGGAATCGACGGATGCCACGGTTCATTTGGACCAGTCCGGTGGTATTTTCCGTATCCGAGACCGGATGAATGGTCGCGACCTGCTTTGGCCGACAACACCGGTTTTCCCGTTCTCCCTGGATTTGAAGGAATTTGGACAGGCCGAGTGGGTACGTTACAGCGGAAGCGGCCGGGAAGCGGTGAAAATGGCGGGTGGCCGTGAAACGGCAACTCCGGAAGCCCACGCCGAAGCTATGGCAGGGGTCGCGGGAGAGCGTCTGGAAAATCTCGGAGACGCCGGTATGCAAGTCGGTGGTTATGAGGCAACGGATGACGGAGGCTACCGTTTCCGCTATACAGTGGATGAGGCGGTTGAAGTCCACATCACCCATCAATTGATCGGCGGCGAATATCGCCTGGGGGCAAAAGTGGTGAACGAAAGCGACTACAAGGATGTCATCCGCTTTACCTTTCCAAGGCTGGAAGCACTGCGCTTGGGCTCGAATGGTTTTGATGATGATCAGTTGAGGATGCACAACTTTGGGCATTTGCGGAGGGCCCCCGGTTTGGGAACGGTGCGCGATACCAAATACCCCGGGCCGCTCAATCTTCCATGGGAAGCCTTGGATGATGATTCCGGCGGGCTGGCGCTCATCTCACTGGACCCCCTGGGCCGGAATCTTGGCTTTGCCTCGCGGGCTCCTTTGTTTTTTGGAGATATCTACAACTTGGAAACCACGATCTCCGATACAGTACCGGCGGTCGGGGGCGAAGCTGACTTCACTTACGTTCTTTTGATTCATCCATTCCGCTGGCATGTGGCGGCGGATTATTACCGGGATTGGTACCATGAGCACTGGCAGCATCCGGAATACCCCGGGTGGCTGCAGGAAAGCGATGGCTTTCTGAATGTACAATGGCAGCTCGGTGGAACCGATTTCATGGACATGGTGGACCGTGGCAGGCAAAGCATGCTGGCCAATCTCAATTATATGCATGTGTGGGGGCAGATGACGGGTCCCAACGGAGGCGGCTGCTGTTCCACCTTCCCGGAGCCCAGCCCCCTTTTCGGTGGTTCCGCCTCTCTGGTGAAGGGGTTGGCTGCATTGGACAACCTTGGAGTCAGGACCGGCTTTTACTTTCTGCCGGACCGGCTGGACTGGAATCACATGGCCGGGATTGCTTACAATGGAGCCGTCTGGCAGGAAGAATACCCTGAGACCACTGTTTTCCCGGAACCTGAATTGTTGGATGAGGTTCGCTGGGTGGATAATCCGGACGGCGAGCCGATCCCCTTTGTCATGACGGAGGAGGAAAAAGAAGCATTTCGGAAACAGGTGGCAGCGTTCCGGGCCGGGGAAGGGAGTGCCTCGGCTGGTCGCCGCTGGATCCCGACGGATTTGACGGATCCGCGTTGGCAGGATTGGGTTGCGGACTGGGCTCAGCGTTACGTTGATGACTGGGGAGCCCATTCACTCTATTATGATGTCATGGGAACCGGTGCGGTTCGGGAATCGTTCGACGGGCGCAAACTCGACCATGGCAAAGGCCGGTGGGGTCTGGGCCGCGCGGAAACGGTACAGCGCACAAGGGAACGTCTCAACGAGCTGGGCCATACAGAAGCTGCCGTACTGGTGGAAGGTGGAATGGACCTCTCCGGCCAATGGGCCGCGCACATGGTGTCCGGTCTTTACCGCAACCGGGCGGCGGTCGATGATATGAACCAGACCGATATAAGCCGCTATAGCTTTCCGGATAGAATCTTTTTTGATGGGCATTCCAATCAGGGAAATCTGGCCCGGGTCATCCGGGTGAAGGGGGCATTTCTGAATGGCAACCGTATGGATCTGGTGTACACAACCCCCGTGACAACCGGCATTCTGGACGGACGGGAAGCCCTGCGGCACTGGTTGTATCCGGCGGCTTTCCGTCACACCCTCGGGTTGGAGGCACCGGTACCGGCACGGGTTTTCCGTATGGATGAGCCTGATCGCTCCGCTGTTCTCCTGACCGTGTTGAATGATGAGCAGGTCGAAGGGCGGATCACCTATCTGCCGGAGGATGATTTCTCACCCGAATATGGCTTTCTGGTGCGTACCAACGGTACCATTGAAGCCTGGCCCTTTACCTGGAACGGTGTTTTCCTCGAAACCGCGATCCCGGATACGGCTTTCGGAACCCTCCTTTTTGTCGAAAAGGCGAATGGGCTGGAAGATTGCCTGATCACCTACATTTCCGATGCTCACAAGCCGGATACAAAGGGCCAGTTGTATCTGGCTAATCCGGGGGCAACGGAACTTCGTCTCCGTGTCGAAGGAAATCCTCAAAAGGGGAAGACTCCGGAGGTGAGGGACGTGGTCGTCCCGGCAGGGGAAGTAACGGTACTTGAGGTCACTCCGGGTCAGGATGACATCAGCGGTATTTATACAGCCCGGATCAGCGATGGCTCCGGTGAGCGTACCCTGAAGCGTCGCTTTTTCCCGCTCTTTGACCAGAAGGACTTTGCGAACCGGCTCAATGACACGGAAACCTACTCTTTTCCAACCTTCAGGCTAGGGCCCGGCGAGGAGGCAAACCATGAAAGCTTCGGCATTCACCTCCAGCCCGGTGAGACCTATCGCTACCGGATTGAATATTTCAAGACCGCAGGAGAGTCGCAAATCAGCTCAGCCTCATTGAATTTTCATCTGTTGGACGAGAAACCCGACCGGAACCACATCCCGATCCCAGTGGAAAATGCCTGGGCGGTGGCAGAAGGGGAAATCCAAGTTCCGGAAAATGCCTTCTCCTCCTCACTTTTTGTCTACAACTGGAGAAGCACCCGAGATCTTTGGATTCGCAGTATTACCTTCAGTAAGTGAAGCGGGCTAACCCGTTACCCTCCGCTGGGATCTGCTTAAAAGCATATCGGTATGATTAATGTGTATTTTTATTCAATCTCTGCTTGCTGGCCCGCAGAGCTACGCTTATCTATAAACTATATCTCATGCCTCATGTATCCGAATTTCGGACTTAGAAACTTGACGCAACTCTTGTTTAAGAAAATCCGCAATTATCAACCCCAATGAATACTATGAATAATATCCCTCGCACATGTTTTCTTCTGGCCACCTCCATCTTATTGGGGGCTGTCGGGTTCGCTCAAGCGGCTGGAACCGTTACCGTGACCGGCGGAGCCTCCCTTCCAACCGAAAATGTCCTTTATACTCAATTACCACCGAATATTGAGGGTTTTAGCAATGGCGGTGAATACTGGCGGTGGACAACCGCTTATGATTCAGAGGCTGACCCTGTCGTACGCAGCAATCGGGAGGATCAGGGACAGTTCTTCGATATAGCAGAGCCGACGATGATTACGGGGTTTGGGGTTTTTGCCAGCTCAGGTTCGAAAAACTCAACCGAACATCGGGAGCGCCATTTCACGCTCTCGATTGTTGAAGTTTCCGGGC
>CAZCJJ010000006.1:0-43294 GCA_964499045.1 uncultured Opitutales bacterium
GCATTGTTTTTCAATAGAATATAACCTTCGCCAACAAGCCGGTGAGATATGCGGGTTAAGCAGTCGGACAGACCGATGGTAGTATTTATCATACGGGGAGAGTTTAAGTGGGAAAGTTGAAGTTGAAGGGATCAAAATTTCAGTTTGCTTCTTGCCCCGGAAAAAAGAAAACCCGTTACCCGGCTGAATGCCAGAATAACGGGTTTTTCTTGTAAATGGTGGAGGGGGTCGGATTCGAACCGACGAACGGCAAGCCGAACGGATTTACAGTCCGCGTCCTTTAGCCACTTGGATACCCCTCCGAAAGACCAAGGAACTGGAATGGTTTCCAGAACGAAAGGCAGAACGGTACGCGTTTAACGTTCACTGCCAAGGTTTTTTTTAAAAAAAGTCAGTTCTTCAGAAAATGGAGAGCGTAAATCCCGTGATTAGCATTGCCTGTCTGCTTCCGGATTCTACGCTTGGCTCGCATGGACGTATTTCGAATCATCGGCAGTGAATCCCTAAAAGGTGAAGTCCAGGTGGATGGAGCCAAAAACGCTTGCCTCCCCATTTTTGCCGCCACACTCCTGACAGAGGAAACCTGCATCATCGAAAATGTTCCCAACCTCACCGACCTCCGCTTTATGGCAGAGATACTGGAGCGACTGGGAGCCGAGGTTGTCCGGATTGATGACACAACCTGGAAAATCACCGCCGGGGAGGTGGCTCACCGGGCCCCCTACGAACTGGTCCGCCAGATGCGGGCGTCCATCTGCCTGCTAGGGCCTATGGTCGGGAGACTCGGCCGGGCGGAGGTTTCACAGCCGGGAGGCTGCGTCATCGGACCGCGCCCCATTGACCTTCACCTGAAAGGCTTGAAGAAACTCGGTTGTGAGGTGAGCACGAAAAACGGTTACATTTATGTGCAGGGCGAGGCCCGCCGGGGCGGACATGTCTTTCTCGGAGGCCGCCACGGCAGTACCGTCACCGGGACCGCCAACATCCTGATGGCCGCTGTCCTCACTCCGGGGGTCACCCGCATCGATAGTGCGGCCTGCGAACCGGAGATCACCGACCTTTGCCGGATGCTGATCAGCATGGGGGCCAAAATCGAAGGAGTCGGCAGCCATGCCCTGACGATTGAAGGGGTGGAACGGCTGGGGGGCACCACCTACAGTGTCATTCCGGATCGCATTGAGGCTGGCACCTACGTCCTGGCCGCCGCCATGATGGATAGTGACATTACGATCAAAGGTGCCGAAGCCGAGCACCTATCCGCACTGCTGGACAAGCTGGAAGAGGCCGGCTTGGATTATAGCATTCTGAGTACCGACACCCTCCGGGTGCGCGGACAACGCGGAAGCCTGAAGCCAGTGGATGTCATCACCCTGCCCCACCCCGGGTTCCCGACAGACCTGCAAGCTCAGATGTGCACCCTGATGGCCCAAACCCCCGGGCTGAGCATTATCACCGAACGCGTGTACCCCAACCGTTTCATGCATGTCCCGGAACTGCAACGGATGGGAGCGGACATCTCAATCGAAGGCGCAAGCGCCATCATCAAGGGAGGTGCCCCGTTGTCCGGTGCCCCCGTCATGGCCAGTGATCTGCGGGCCAGTGCCGCCTTGATCCTCGCCGCCATCGCCGCCACCGGCGAAACCTGGATCCAGCGGATCTATCACCTCGACCGCGGCTATCATCGTTTTGAAAAGAAACTGCAGGCCCTGGGAGCCCAAGTCGAACGCCTGCCCGATTCCGCCATGCCCAAAGACCTTGCGGTAGAAGCCTGAAACAAAACCTTACTCTTATACCATGGAAAAAGGTACGGATTTCATCAGTCAGGCCCTCAGTAGCCCTGAAACAACACAGGAAAAAGCCCTCCGCCCCCTGTCCTTCAGCGATTTTGCCGGCCAGGGAAAAACCGTTGAACGGCTCCAGGTCATGGTGGGAGCCGCCAGAACACGGGGAGAGGCCCTGAACCATATACTGCTGCATGGCCCTCCGGGCCTGGGCAAAACAACACTCGCCCTTATTCTTGGGAATGAAATGCAAGCGGATGTTCGGATCACATCCGGACCTGTGATCGAGAAAGCCGGAGATCTCGCTGGACTGCTTACCGGGCTCAATGAGGGGGATATCCTGTTTATCGATGAAATCCACCGTATCCCCAAGACCGTCGAAGAGTTTCTCTACTCAGCGATGGAAGACTTCCGGATCGACATCATGATTGATCAGGGTCCAAACGCCCGCAGTGTCCGCCTGAACATCCCCCGTTTTACACTCGTCGGTGCCACCACGCGGACCGGCTTGCTGACATCGCCGCTGCGAAGCCGTTTCACCCTGCAAACCAGGCTTGATTACTACACCCACGCCGTCCTGCATGGAATCATCAAGCGTAGCTGTCGCTTGCTGGGGGTTGATATTGACGAGGAGGGAGCGACCGAGATTGCCCGGAGAGCCCGAGGCACCCCACGGGTGGCCAATAACCTGATCAACTTTGTGCGTGATTTCGCCCAACAGCGCTCGGATGGTAGAATCACAAAACCCGTCGCATCCGAAGCGCTGGAGTTACTCGAAATTGATGTTCATGGGCTGGATGAGATGGACAAGCGGGTTCTCCGGCTCATGGCGGAAAACTACAAAGGAGGACCGGTTGGCCTCGGCACCATCGCCGTCGCTGTCGGGGAGGATGAGCATACACTGGAGGAGGTCCATGAACCCTACCTGATTCAGGAAGGCTACCTCGCACGGACACCACAAGGACGGATTTTGACTGGCAAAGCCTGGCGTGTTTTGGGCATCAAACCGGAGGATCCCGGAACACAGCAGTCTTTATTGCTCTGATTCCACATCGCCCGGCGCGATGACCGCAGACTCACCCGGCGATGCCTCTTCTGCCAAGGGTTCCTGGACTGCGGATTCACCTTCTTCATCAGCCGGAGGCAGGCCCAGCGTGGGGATGCCAGCCTCCGCCGACTGCAGCGGAGATGTCGCCGAAATAGGGGTTTCCCGCTTGCCCGCCCTCAGGGCAATTTCCATTTCCTCGCCTTCCCGCAGAATCCGTATCTGCACAAATTCATTGGGCCGGGCAAAAAAGGATGCCATTCTCAAATCGGCATCACGTTCAATGGCAAAATCCCCCACCCGCAGCAGTTGGTCGCCGACCTTAAGGCCGGCGGATTCGGCCGGTCCAGCCGTTTTGACTTCTTCAACGACAATGCGGGGGCCATGCTCAAGATCCGATACCTCACGGGTCTGCATGCCAAAAAAGGCATAACTGACCTCACGGGAAAACAGGATGTCATCCCGTATCCGCTGAATTGCGCGGGAGGGAAGGACAAAGGAGGAACGGATTTCGGGCAAGGCGGCCACAATCATTCCAACCAGGGATCCGTTTAAATCAAAAACCGGGGATCCCCCCTCTCCACCTTCGGAAGGAATGGAGGTACGAAGAAATATGGTTGGCAGGATGCGGTCGCCGTAACTGGTATTCCAGCCCTTGACCAAACCCATGGACGGACCCGGCTCCATCCCAAGCTCACAGGTCAACGCCACCACAAAACTACCAACAACCGGGGGGTCCGGGGATTCCGACAGACGCAGAAACTTGAAATCAGGAGGTAGTGTCAGGGTCCGGATCAGGGAAATATTCGTCAATGGATCCTGGCCAATAACTTCGGCGGCATAGGCAATGCCGTCTTTTTCCACCCAGATCCGGTCCGCCCCAAAGGTAACATTGGTATTGGTGAGGATGTGTCCTTCTTTGCTGATATAGAAACCCGTTCCGACAAACAGCATCCGGCGTGTTCCGGCACCCTCCGCATTGAAGGCGGCAAACACCTTGACGACGGCAGGATGATTATGCTCGTGGATATCGACAATCCGGCGTTGCAGGCTGAGAAAGGCTCCTTCCGAACCAGTTAGAGAGAGGGAAGGAACGGCAAAAAAAAAAGCCAGAAGAGCCAGGAAATGGCGGTTGGGGAAGGCCATACCTGTGAAATCAGTAAACAGCACTTACCGATTGACTACGGACTTGGCCGACTTCGCTGCCCGGGAAGGTTGCCGAGGCATAGCGAACACCGTTGCGATTGCTCGCGGGCATCGCACGGGTGGCTGGAACCATGGTAACGCCCTGCCCCACTGCCGGACGGATTTCGCCACCCAAAGTGCCGACGACATAGGTCGTCGAGGCGGTGGCAAAATCATAGAGGTCCTGTGCCAAGGTGTTTCCGGTCAGATGCTCCGTACTGCGGGCTTCAGGATAGTAGGACACCTCAGCCACCTTTTCAGGGGAAGCCACATGGGTGGTCGTGCTGGCAATCGGCCCCAGGAAAATACCAAAGATAAAAATCGCGGCAGCCCCCACGGGAAGAACCGGTCCCACTTTTTCAAAAAAACCGCGCCACCAGAGGACCAAATGGGATTCCCGGACCACCAGAGTCCGCAATTGCTTTTCCTTGTATTCTCTTTCGAAGACAGTCCAGAATTCCGGCGAGGGTTTCTCATGACTCTTCAGCTTGAGAAGGTCGTTCAATCCAATTGGTTTTGGCTCTGAGTGTTTGTTTTCCTGCATACTTTTGAATGTAATAGTAAGGATCTGTTAACTAGCCCAGATAGCTCTGTAAAAGGCTTTGAAGTTGTTGTTTGGCGTAGTGTAGGCGAGAGCGAACCGTCCCTTCAGTTGAGTGCATGATTTCCGCAATTTCCTGATGGCTAAGTCCTTCAATTTCATGAAGTACAACCACGGTCCTATGCTTTAGAGACAAAGTTTGCAGCGCATCGTTCAATTTTTCCTGTAATTCACGCATTAAAGTCGGCTTATCGGTCTGCGTCCGGGAAGCCAGTACTTCCACCAACTCGCTTTGGGAAATTTCCTCATCCAGATTATCGAAGCTGAAAAACCGCTTCAGTCGGGTCCTTTTCAGGTGGGTCAAAGTCGTATTCACCGCAATTCGGTACAACCAGGTGAAAAAAGAGGATTTGGCCTGAAATTTACCAATGGAGCGAAAGGCCTTGATAAAGGCCTCCTGCGTCAGGTCATTGGCGTCCTCCCGGTTCGAGGTCAAATTGTACACCACGCTGTAAAGCCGCTCCCGGTATTTCAGAATCAACTGGTCAAACGCCGCCACATCACCAGCCTGCACCCGGCGCACAAGCTGAAGGTCACTGTCTCTCTCACTGACAGTGCTCTCGGAACCGGCAACCATACTTCCGGTCAGGCTTTTGGCAGTACCTGCTGGCATGATGTAAATAACCTAATCCAAGCCGCCTGTTTTTCAAGTTTAATAATGACCCCAAAAAGCGGCTGGCATACCCCTCCCCGCAGGCGGGTTGCCTATTGACTTTACGAGCAGGCTCGAATCTCTGGTTGGAACCGGCACCTTTCCGGCACAATCCGCTCCCCTTTATGAGCCTCATACTTGCCCACCAGAAGGGTGCCATCGGCATCCTGACTTTTAACCATCCTGAAAAACGCAATTGCCTAAGCAAGGCATTGATCGAAGAACTACTGAGCCATCTCGACTCTTTCAGGGAAACGGACATTCAGGTTGTCATTCTCCGGGCCAACAGTGGCTCCAGCGTCTGGTCTGCGGGCCACGACATCAACGAATTGCCCCAGCCGGGAAGGGACCCCCTCTCTTACGCTGGCCATCTGGAACAACTCATCCGCCGGATCATGGACTATCCTTTGCCTGTGATTGCGATGGTTGAGGGGGGCGTCTGGGGCGGAGCAACCGATCTGGCCTTTTCCTGTGATATCCTGATCGGCTGTGAAACCACGACTTTCGCGATGACACCAGCCAAAGTGGGAATCCCTTACAATCCTTCCGGCATGATCCATTTCATCAACATACTGGGTGTCAACAAGGCCAAGGAAATGTTCCTGACCGCCCACCCAATCCTGGCAGAAGAAGCATTCAATCTCGGAATACTCAATCATCTTGTCCCCAAGGAAAAACTGGAAAACTTCACCTTTGAAGTCGCCGGGAGGATTCTGGCCAACTCACCGCTCGCCGTTCAGGTCATCAAGCAACAATTCCGGCTTTTAACCAAGGGCCACCCAATCAATGCGGAGACTTTTGAGCGGATACAATCCTTGCGGCGCAAAGTCTATGATAGCGAGGATTATGCTGAAGGAATCAGGGCTTTCCGGGAAAAACGTAAACCGAATTTCAAAGAGGATGGGCAAACTGGAAGTTCCCACCTGTAAATCCGAAACAGTGAATTGAGCGTCGGCTCAGGTATCTGAAATCAATTTCGGGTGCCCATCGGTGCGCAAGGCTACCGGTGTTCCAAGGATCTCATAAAACAGGAAGGCCTTGCGGGCCGCATCCGGGTTCTGAAGGCCATCAATGACTTCCTGGTGCAGAGCATGCCTCAGGTTCTGATGATTTGCCTTCCTTGCGGTACGGGCAGTCCGGGCTTCCCTGGCGGTACGGGCCAGTCGTCCTTTGGGAAAGGCCTGTTCGGCACCTGCCCGGATTTCATCCGCCTTTTTCAGGGTTTCCGCCAACTCTTTCTCGCGGGCTTCCAGTTCAGCCGCATAGTTCCGGCGCGGCGGCTCCACCCGGATAACCTGCGGTTCGGTATGGTAGGTGGTCGGCTGTGGAAATACGGGCCTGCCCTGAGCTGCCGGACGGCCAGGTAAGGGCGGAGGTGCAGGCTCTCCCCGGCGCTCGGCTATTTTGCGACGGATCTCTTCCTGGATACGACGGGTACGTTCCGTCTCCTCGTCCTGCTCCCAACTATCCCAGCTTCCGTCTTCATGCGAATGCTCATTTTCCCCGGAGTCATCCCGTGACTGCCCACGACCTTCCATCATTTTTCCGAAAATCCAGAAAACGACGATGATCAGCGGTATGAGATACTCGAGTAAGCTATCCATGGAGTCGTGGAAGAGGGGAATGGGTACCTGCAAAAGACCGCAGGTTACCCGTGAAGCGGATTAGGATTGATCCGACTTGGATTCAGGGTCGGAGATGGCCTCGCGCATGGAGGTATCGGCCTGAATATTCTGGAGGCGATAATAATCCATGAAGCCCATATTGCCGGAACGCAGGGCGTCGGCCAGAGCGAGCGGAACCTGGGCCTGGGCTTCAACCACCTTGGCCTGCATCTCCTGCACCCGGGCGCGCATTTCCTGTTCCAGCGCAACTGCGGCGGCACGGCGGATTTCGGCCTGAGCCTGCGCCATGTTTTTATTGGCAATCGCCTGGGCTTCCTGCAACTTCGCCCCGATGTTGTCACCGACATCGACATCGGCGATATCAATCGAAAGGATTTCGAAGGCCGTCCCGGTATCCAGCCCGCGGTCCAGCACGGTCTTGGAAATACGGTCGGGGTTTTCGAGAACAAACTTGTAGCTCTCAGCTGAACCGATGGTGGTGACAATCCCCTCACCCACACGGGCGATGATGGTTTCTTCCAGAGCACTGCCTATATAGCGGTCCAGGTTGGAACGGACCGTGACACGGGCCTTTGCCTTGACCTGAATGCCGTCCTTCGCCACCCCGTCAATCGTGTTACGGCCGCTGGCCGGGTTTGGACAGTCGATCACCTTCGGATTAATGGATGTGCGGACCGCCTCCAGTACACTCTTGCCAGTGCCCTTGGTGGCGAGATCAATCGCGCAGGCTCTTTCCCAAGTCAGGGAAATCCCGGCTTTGTCCGCCGCAATCATCGACTGCACGGTCTGGACCAGATTACCCTCCGCCAGATAATGGGCTTCCAGCAAATCGGTATCCAGCAGGATACCGGCCTTCGAGGCGGTAATACGGGCATCCACCACCAGATTGTAGGGGACACCACGCAGCCGCATGGCGATCAGGGTGGCAATACTGACCGGGGCGCCGACAAGCATGGCTTTCAACCACGTGTTAAAAAAGGAGATCAGAATGATCAGCAGAACAAGGAGGATAATCCCTCCAATGATGAGTGCGATTCCGGTAAACGATAACATATCTGGATGTGGTTTGAGTTTAGAAACGTTTGTATAATAAAAAAATCAGAGAGCACGGACAGCCAAACGGAACTTGTCCTGAGAGACAACCTTAACCTCATGGCCGGGGCGAATCATACCGCTTTGAGAGTAAGCCTCGTAATTTTGGCCGTCAATTTCAATCACCCCTGTCGGCGCAAGCACACTGAGCGCAACCCCCTTCTTCCCGACCAGCTCTTCGCGGACACGACGGCGTTCTTCCTTGCCTTCTGCGGAGCCTCCACTGACCGATTTGAGAAAGAAACGCTCCCCGACCTTGGTTCTGGCCAACATCTTGAATTCGATAAAAAGAGTGATTACCAAAAGCAGGCCGCCGCCGATCACGGTATAGCCAAGCCCGCTGAATCCGTAATCACGAAAAGCCAGAGCACAGGCTCCGATCAACGCGATCCCGCCAAGTATTCCCAGAATCATCCCCGGGATAAGGATCTCGAGGCTAATCAAAACCAGCCCCAATAAAAGGAGTGCTAAAATAAGTTCCATTTAGTCAAGCAGCATTTATCAACCAATCGGGTGAACAAGCAAACTAAAATCCTTGCGAGCCAGCACCTTGACCTCCGTTCCAGCCGCCACACTGCCCCGCTCAAGGCGGCCTTCGTAGCGAACGCCGTCAATTTCAACTTCCCCCACCGGGTGCATCGCAGTCACCGCCACTCCGATTTTACCAACCAGGGAATCCTCTTCAGTCACCCCTTCCATCGCACGGGCAAAGGGCCCCACCCCACCAGCCGTAGAGGTCACCACCATCCGCGTCCAGACCGAGGTTCGGGGCAGAAAGCGCATGACAAGGAGGAATCCGACCACCGCAATCAACAGCGCCAGAGCCATTTGCAGAAGGGGACCCTGAAAAACAGAAGGGTCAACCGCAAACCCGTCGCCCGGCCAGATGTCCGCCATCGCCCAGAGCAAAGCTCCAAAGACAAGGATGATGCCGAGACCGCCGGCAATGAAGGTTCCGGGAAATAAGAAGATCTCCACCGCAATCAACAATACACCAAAAGCAAAAACCAGGATTTCCTCGTTCCCCGCCAATCCCGCAAAGTAGTTGCTCAGGATCACCAGCAGGATCAGCGCAATCCCCGCCCCGCCGATGAGGCCGAAATTCGGTGTCTTGAACTCAATGAAAAGCAGGAGCAACCCCAGCCCGAGTATCGCCGGCGCAATCCCCTGAAACCACTTGGCAAAAGTCTCCGACCAGGTCAGCTCAAAGTTTTTTATGACATAGCGACCCTCCCCGTAATGACGGTCCAGCATCGCCTCCACAGTCTCAACAATTGCTTCGGCCAATAGCGGTACAGGCGGGTCACCGTACTCCTCCACCGCCTCTTTCGCCGTCAGAGTCAGTAACTTGCCTGCTTCCTTCAGCACTTTCCCGTCGATTTCAAAAACAAAGTCCGGATCCATCATCGCACGCTGAACCTCCGCCCGGTAGCGGTGATCTTCCGACAAAATACGCACCCGCCCCTGCAAGTAGCTGTTGATCTTTCGGGCCATGCTTTCATTGACGTCCTCCCCGGTTCCGGTGACCGCCTCCGCTGCCCCCATCAACCCCCGGGGATGAAAATAAATATAGTTGGTGGCAACAGCGATATAGGATCCTGCCGAAATCGCCTCGCGGTTGACAAAGGTGAAGGTGTCGCCCTCAAAGTTCTCCAGGGCCATCATCATCTCCAGGGTCGTCCCCAATGCCCCGCCGGGCGTATCCATATCAAGCACCACCGCATCAATCTTCTCTTCAATCGCCTCCTTCAAGGCACGTCTCAATATATAGAGCTGAGGTCCGGTAATCGGTCCCTCAATCGGTACCACATAAACCGAAAACTGTTCGCCGTTATTCGGTGTGCGGGAGGTGGCGGGTGCCACGTCTTCTGCGGTCCCGGTTCCCGCCGCTTCATCGACCTCCGGCACCGGGACGGACTCTGCCGGGGATGTCTCCTGAACCCTTTCATCCACCTCATCCGCCGACAAAAAAGCGGGCAGGAGAAACAGGACGCAAAGGGTAGCGACTGCACGAAATAGCCATTCAGGATGATTGGTTTTGTTCATAGCGTATCAACAGGAAGTCCAGTATGCAGCGAAATGTTATTAAAATCAAGACAGGGGACTTTGACTTTCCTTCCGTTTCTGTTTTTCCTGATTAAAAAACGCTTATTTTCACCACTCCCGCAAGGTTCAATCCATGGAAACCATCGAATTCAAGGGACAGACCATCCGCAAATGGTCTGTTGGCAACTCAACCTTTCTGGCCCTGCCGGAAAAAGGTGCGCGCCTGATGAACTGGCACATCCGTCTGGCGGATGGTTCTGTCCGCGACATTATCCACTGGCCGGAAGAGGCCGACTTCGAACAAATCGCCAATGTACGCGGGGGCAACCCCATCCTTTTCCCTTTTACCGCCCGTTGCTTTGACAAGGGGGAGATCGGCTACTGGAGGGATCCGAAAAAACAACGCCGCCCGATGCAAATGCACGGCTACGCCCGCGACGGCGAGTTTGAGCTCAGCTCATGGAATACGCATGGATTCACCGCAACCTTCCTACCCTCGGATGCCGCCCGGGAAGCCTACCCTTTCGCCTACACCTTCCGGGTCCATTACCGTTTTGAAGACCTCGCACTCTACGTGGACCTGGAACTGAAAAATGAAGACAAAATGCCCATCCCCTGGTCCGCAGGTCACCACTTTTACTTCACCCTGCCCTGGCACCCGGATCTGGAACGCAAGGACTACCGGATCCTGGCCGACGCAAAAAAAGCCTTTCATCAGGACGGAGCGGGTAATCTCGTACCCGTGAAGGACTTCCCCCGCGAGGCCCACTTCAACGATCCCGCTATTGTGGACCTGATCCGGTGCAAACTCAGAGAAAATCAGGTGCGCTTCGGCCCCTTGGGCGGCGAAGAGGATATCTGCATCCGCTTCGGTGACACTCCCGTCCCCCATCCATGGATGACTCTCGTTACCTGGACCCAGAAGGACAACAGCCCTTTTTACTGCGTGGAACCTTGGATGGGACCTCCGAACTGCCAGGCCACTGGACAGGGTGTACACTGGGTGGAACCGGGCAAAAGTGAAGTGTTTCGTGTATCCGTTTCAATGTAGGCCCCATCCTCGATCCTGAGGATGCCCAACGGTATTTCAATTGAGACGGTTTTGCTGGAGCAAGTCCCGCATTCATGCGGTCTTCGGTTGGATCGGGAGACCGCCTGGAGGCGGCTCCAACAGGGAAATCGTCCCATCATTCTTCATTCATCCGCCATTCGTCATCCTCCTTCGGATCCGGAGCCACTTGGGGACGGGGACGGCGAAAGTTCCGGAATAACCCGTAGAAAATATACCCGAGGAAGAGCACGGTGAAAGAGTAGCGCCAGAATAGGATCACCGCAGCCGCCATCGCCATGAAGAGAATAAAATGCTTCGGAGACATCCGGCTGGTCCAGCCGACATGCTTGAAACTCGGATAAGGAACACTGCTCACCATCAGCCAGGCAATCAGCAGCATCAGCGGGGGAAGCAAGAGAGCGAACCCGCGCAACTCCAGGGCGTTCAACAGCAGAACCAGTGAGGCGATCGTCCCGGCGGCCGCAGGAGCGGGCAACCCCAGAAAGTCCTTCCCGGCTTTTTTCACATCCACCCCGGGAATAAAGGGGTTCGTGATGACATTAAAACGGGCAAGACGAACCCCCGCACACAAGAGGTAAATGAACCCGATCAGCCAGCCAATCTGACGGAAAAAGGGATAACTGTCCGTCGGCCCAAGAATAAGAAAGAAAACCATCAGCGCCGGGGCAACCCCGAAGGAAACCACATCAGCAATTGAATCAAACTCCTTGCCAAACAAAGACTCCCGTCCGCCAAGGCGGGCCACTCGACCGTCCAGCAAATCACAGAGGCCGGCTGCCAGAATAAAAAAAACCGCCTGGGTATAAAGCCCGGTGACCTCCACCGGAGCAATCCCACCATCGTATCGGGCCCGAATACACCAAATGATGGCCAGGAAACCAAAGAACAGGTTGCCCGCGGTAAACAGATTCGGCAGAATATAAATATGACTGGCTTCGTTGATGTCCTTGTACGGAACCTCACGGGCCTCGGTTGGGATCGGCTTGTCGCTCATTTCTTGAGACTGTCGAGATATTGCCAGAACGACTGGTGCTGTTCAACCAGTGTTTCTTCATTATAGGGTAACTTGAAGCGGAAAACAAAATCGGCGAGAGAATGCTGATGAAGTATAAAATGGCTGTACAGGGTGTCTTCGCGAACTTCGAAATAAATCCGGAACTCACCCGCTCGCAAACGGTAGAAAACCTTCCCATCACGCATCATCCGCCCGAGATCCTCCGTGGGGTGATCCAATTGCTGTTTGCTCAGGGACGAAAACCTCTCCACCAGAGGCATTTGCTGGCCAATCGGCAGCTGGTTAAGCTGCGCCATGCTCTGATCGCTGAATGTTACCTGGTACATAGGTGCCTTGATGCTTTCTTCCGGGAGATTGACGTTCTCCTCAAAAGCTGTCACTCTCAGTGAACACACCGTTCTGTGCAACTTTTAAAAAAGCAGGCGGCTTAACATAGGAAAACCCCATTAAGGGGAAAATTCACCGGAACCAGAGATCATTATGAAAACGATATCCGTAATTGTATTAGCCACTCTCTCCTGCGCCCTCACTCTCTCCACTCAGGCGCAACCCAATCGACCGGAGCGACCGGAGCGACCGGAAAAAGCGGAACGCCCCGAAAAACAGCAACGGGAACAGACACGAAAAGGTCCTCCGGCCACACCCCCTGGTCTTGAAAAATTGGAAGCCGAAGGGAGACTGCCGCCGCAGGCCAAAGAAGCCATGGAACGCAGGAAAGGGATGCGTCAAAAAATGCTCGAACGTTTCGACAGCGATGGCGACGGAAAGCTCTCCCCACAGGAACGCGCCAAGGCCCGTGAAACTCTGGCCAGAGAAAACCGGCAGACCCCCCGGGGCCGTATGAACGATGAGGACATCGAACGCCTGGTCGAACGCTTCGACAAGGAGGGGGACAAGCAACTCAGCGATGAGGAAGTTAATAACGCCCGCGAATTCATGGAGCAGGGACGCCAACAGCGCCAACAACGCGAAAGAACGGAAAGGCAGCGAACCGAACGGGCGAAAGGGGCAGAACAGGCCGAACAGACGGAACGGCAACGCCCCGGCCCGCGTGAAAGACAACGGAAGCCCGTGAATCGCCCAACAAAGGAGTAGTTCCGATTATTTTTAAAATAATCAAAAAAATCAGTTGACTTTACCCGGTCGATTCATTCTATTAATCGCATTATTCAATTTCTCCTACGGGAGATGGGGTAACAAGCAACGAGATAAAGTAGAAAACAATGGCGGGCAGTTCTGGGGTAGACTGCCCGCCTTCATTTTGGGATTTTCGTTCTCCTGCAAGGAATAACAGGGCCAGTAGTCCCGTATGCGCCGGCAACATTCCCAGCCTACGGAATCGATAGCGATAAGACAGATTCCCCATCAGGGAAAAAGACTGAACCAGCCGTTCAGATAACTGAAATAACCAAAAACAACAACCGTACCCCCTAACGCTACCGAGAGCCAGAAAAGCCTCCGGCGGTACGATTCACGATCTATCTCGACTGGCAGTTCACGGACGGCACCCGGTGGCAGTTTCCGCAGATGGGTAAGCGAGCGGGCAAGTCCTACTCCAATTTTCACCCTTCCGTTTATCGCCCATCCGTTGGCGTCAAGAAGTGGCCCGAGGGTCCGCTGCCTCAGCTTTAACCAGGCCAGAAACATTGAAGGACAGGAAATGGCAAGGATCACACCGACCAAGGCAACTGGAAGCCAGGGGCCGAATTCAATCATCCGCATCAATATAACGGTCAGGAACGTACCAATGCTTCCCAAGGCAACACCGATGGCGGCGACCGTGCCAACATCCACTCGCCGGTTGGATTCAGCTGGCCGTACGCCCCGGTAAGCGTGAGCTGTTTTTTCGGAGAGCGTTGACAACCGTTGCGTTGCCGCCTCGTCAGCAAGTGCGGCCCGCTTGGCCAGTTGCTCGTCGACAAAGCGGGCGAACTTTTTGTAGGGGGACCAAAATGCCTGTCGAATGCTGATTGGGTTTTCCATGATGCGAACAATAGTCGCATGCCAGTCACGTCCACGGCGGTCATAAAAAATTCCGTTACGGCCCACCATCAGATTGTCGCTGTCACCATTGGAGAAGACGGCGGCTATCTTTATCGGTGGAACACCTGGCCTGCGACATTCGCAGTAGGCGATATAACAACGGCTGAGAACTGCCATAGTCGCGTGAATACCCGGATCATTCACCTCGATACACAGCTCGCAACGGCGACTGTCCATGTAAAGGTATCCTACCTGGAAAATAGCGTACTCACTATTTGAAAAGAAACCGTGGAAGGAGACAAAATTTTTGGTTAGTTTATACAGATCCCGATGATACCGGGCCAGCCGATCAAGATCCTGCAGCGCAGCCGCTTCGCCCGCCCGTAGCAGATCACGTTCGATCAAAGCCTCAATGGCCTCGCGTTCGTTTCCGTGCTGAATCTCCTTGATCCGGGGAAGCCCCAGACCCTCTACCGCCGCACCCTTCTTGGCATTCAACCACGACTCATAGCTGGCGAACTTTTCTTTAATAGCTTCCCAGTCCTGCTCCCGGAGTTCCTCAACCTCTCCAAGCAGAGGGTTGATGACCTTGTCCCTAAAATCCCCGATGGCTAATTCCCAAGCTGGATTCAGACCATTGAGGAGAGGCAGCAGACGACCCACATCGATGACAGCCAACGGCCGGGCCATCAATTCATCCGGTATGACAGCCAGACTTCGGGCCGAAAGTTCGGCATAGTCTTTTTCCGGATAATTCAAATAAGAAACGGCACGGGAATCATATTCGCCCAGACGACAGCGAAAGAAATAGTCATCCACTTTGTCTTTTATCCGCAGAAGCACTTGATGTCCTTCCGGAGTGCCCTCCCCCAGAGGAAGACGGTCCGGACCAGTAGACTCCGCTTCGCCAGCCTGCCACCAGGCTACATAAGACTCGATTTCCAAATAAAATTTTTCGACCTTTGCACGGGTCACCCCAATCTCTCCGCCGCGATCGGGTTCACCGCTGACCGTGGCGATGATCTCCTCAACAACCTGCTTGACTGCCGGGTCTTCCACTGAGGAAGGAGGGATCACCCCATCTCCGTTAAAAGGCAGTCTTGCAAAAAGATTGGCGGCTTGATGCGCTTCTTCGACAGGGATACTTTCGGAATCCGCCTTACCAATACTTTTGAGAATGCGCCGGGCGGCGGATATCAATGCGCTCCCCCCGACAGCCGTTTCGGAAATAGCTGCAAGCGGCAATGCGGCATCACCGGAAAGCAGAGAGTCTGGATCCGATAACCGCTGGCCTACCCACTTAAGCGCCGCGATCAGTTCGGGAGGACGGATCCGCCCGTCAGCATCCGTATCAATCAGACGCAGCGTAACCTCATCGAACTCCAAACCTTGGGTTGGACAGCTTAAAGCCACCCACAGCTTCTGGTCCAACTCGTCAAGACGCAGCAAGTCCTCGCCCGATTCAAGGACCACTTGTTCGACGCCTCCCACGGGTCGAAAACGCCATTTATATGCCAGACTGGATTCACCACTTGTCCGTTTCATAATATTCCTTAAGAAATAGCATCGTAAATCCTATCATCCGGATAGCGACCTAAAAGTATGCAAATTCAGGCAAGCGGGATAAGCGGGTTAGAACAAAAAAAGCCGTGCCGGGAACTACCCCGGCACGACGACTAAGAGAGACTTATAGCTTCAGCAAATATAACAATTTGCCCTCCCAACAGAAGAGGTGACATTGGAAGCGAAAAACCAACCCCGCCCCCCCCATCAGGAGATAGCCGTTAGGCTACTCCGGGATAAGACAACATTGTACATGGATGGTCAACCTGAAAGTGTGTAAAAAATTCTTAAAAAAACTTAATCCACTAACTGGTTATCTCACAAACAGTACAGTAGCCTTTCGGATTCATTCCTCCGGCAAACCGGCGAAGAAATCGACGACTCCGGATTTGAGGTCATATTCCGCTCCGACAATGAGCAATTTATCATCATTGACCAGTTGTTCGATAATCGGAGATCCGTGGCGGAGCTGATTGACCGAGGTACGGATGTTCGCCCGAATTGCGTGGTGCATTAAGGTCTTTGGATTACAATCACGGCTGGCCTCCAGCAGTGTTTCGACAGAAGGCCGGATGCGATCGACGATGGACCGCAACATGGCAGAACGTCCCCCTTGGGGGCGTTCCAATTCTTTTAACGTTGCCTGCACAGCACCACAGGCGGAGTGCCCCAAGACGACAACCAACGGGGTTTTAAACATTTCCACCGCAAATTCCACACTTCCGACCTGGGACGAGGCGACGATATTCCCGGCCACCCGGATGACAAAAAGGTCTCCCAGCCCCTGATCAAAGACAATCTCAGCCGGGACCCGCGAATCCGAACACCCCAGAATCACAGCAAAGGGCTCCTGCCGCTCCGCCACTTCATTCCGCCGCCGCTGGCTGCTGCAATTAATATCCCTCAGCCCGGAGGCAAAACGCTGGTTTCCTTCACGCAGAGATTCGAGTGCTTCCATTGCCGAAATCATGCGGCTTTCATTTCATGAGATGAGCCAGAGGCAAGCCTTTTCGATCAGTTGTGGCCAAAACATTAAGCCTTTCTTATTCAGTGAGTTTTCTTAAATTAATTCCACTTATCACCAAGGCGGCCTGAAGAAGATCACGGCAACCAGGGAAATTTTCCGAATTCCGGTTTCCGTTTTTGGAGGTAAGCCTGATGCCCTTCCTCTCCCTCATCAGTCAAGTAGTACAACAAGGTGGCATTGCCAGCCAGTTCCTGGAGTCCGGTTTGCCCATCCACGTCCGCATTGAAAGCACTTTTTAGGCAGCGGATCGCAAGCGGGCTTTTCTCCAGAATTTCCCGGGCCCAGGCAATGCCCTCGGATTCCAGCTGATCCAGCGGAACCACTTTGTTGACCAGTCCCATATCAAACGCCTCCCGGGCATTGTACTGACGGCAAAGGTACCAGATTTCCCGGGCTTTCTTTTGCCCGACAATGCGGGCAAGATAGCTGGCTCCGAAGCCTCCGTCAAAACTGCCCACCCTGGGGCCGGTCTGTCCAAAGACCGCATTGTCGGCGGCGAGTGTGAGGTCACAGACGACATGGAGAACATGCCCGCCACCTATGGCATAGCCCGCCACCAGAGCGATGACCACCTTGGGCATCCCACGGATCAGCTTCTGCAGGTCGAGCACATTGAGCCGCGGCATACCGTCCTTGCCGATGTACCCCCCCTTGCGGTCGCCCCGGATGGTCTGATCTCCTCCGGAACAAAAAGCGTATTTCCCGTCGGTCTGGGGGTTTTGGCCTGTCAGCAGGACCACGCCGATTTCGGGATCTTCACGGGCATCAGTGAAAGCCGCAATCATTTCGGCAACCGTATCCGGCGTGAATGCGTTGCGCCGGTGCGGGCGGTTGATCGTGACCTTGGCGATCCCGTCCCCGGATTTCTCGTAAAGTATCTCTTCAAACTGACCGCATGATTTCCATTCCATGATGATGCTATATGCAACAAATCAGCCCTGGGACAAGGGTTGAAACAAGCTTACTGTCATTTCCGTACCAAAGCACATTTTCACCCGATAAAGGGGACTTCGCTCTGAAAGCGCCCAAATCGGGCTTATCAAGGGGGGGAAGCTCCATTAAATCTTTGACAATCAGGTTTAAACAGGCGAATTTCCACAGCGTGTTAGGCATCTTCTCCAACGATATCGGGATCGACCTAGGAACAGCTAATTCGCTGGTCTTTGTTCGGGACAAGGGGATTGTTTTACGCGAACCCAGCGTGGTCGCCGTTTACAACAATACCAAAAAAGTCAGGGCTGTCGGGATCGAAGCCAAGCGGATGCTGGGTCGGACCCCGGGAAACATCACCGCCCTGCGGCCGATGAAGGATGGGGTCATAGCCGATTTTGAAATCACGGAGGCGATGCTCCGCCATTTCATCCAGAAGGTGACGCACAACAGCAAATTCATCCCCCCGCGGGTGGTGGTGGCCGTTCCCTCCGGAATCACCGAGGTGGAACGCCGGGCAGTCAAGGAATCCGCAATCCACGCCGGAGCCAGGGAAGTCTTTTTGCTGGAAGAACCCATGGCCGCTGCTATCGGCGTCGGCCTGCCCATTGAAGAACCAGCCGCCAACATGATTGTCGATATCGGGGGAGGCACCACCGAGGTCGCAATCATTTCCCTCGCCGGTATCGTCTTTACCCGAAGCCTCCGCGTCGGAGGTGACGAAATGGACAATGCTATCATCAGTTACATGAAACGGGCCTACAATCTGATGGTGGGTGAGCGCACGGCCGAAGAAATCAAAATGCGCGTCGGTTCCGCCTTCCCGATCGAAGAAGAACTCACCATGGATGTAAAGGGGCGTGACGCCGTGGCTGGCCTGCCCAAAACCATCCAGATTTCCTCCCAGGAAATCCGGGAAGCACTCTCCGACACCTTTGCCTCCATCATTGAAGTCATCCGCTCTGCGCTGGAGCGCTGCCCCCCCGAGCTTTCCGCCGACCTGGTGGACCGTGGGATTGTACTGGCCGGCGGCGGCTCCATGATTCGCAATCTTGACCGTCTGATCAGTGAAGCGACGGGCCTGCCTGTCGTGCTGGCGGAAGAGCCTTTGTCCGCCGTGGCCAACGGCACCGGGGCCGTCTTGCAGGATCTCAGCTGGTGGCTTCGTAATGCAGGCTGAAGGCGGGTTAGAGTTTCTCGAACACCATGCCCGGAAAACGTATCGCCGCAATCAAACCGCTTGTCTCCCTGATCCTCTTTCTGGCGTGCTGGTTGCTCCTGCCTCCCTTCGTCAAACGTTTCGGCCAGGCAAGTTTCTATGAATTTCAGGCCCCGGTCAATGTCGCCGCCTCGAAGGCCAAAGACCTCCAAACCTATTGGGACCTGCGAAGCCGCTCACGCAACGAACTGATTGAGGCCAATCGGGACCTGGCCCGGCAAAATGCCTTCTATCAGGTCAGCCTGCAAAGACAGTATTCGCTGGAGCGTGAGATTGAAAGGCTGGAGCAGTTGCTCCGCCTCCCCCGGGAGGACGGCTACCATCTGGAGGTGGCACGTGTCGCGCGACGCGACCTCACCGTCTGGTGGCAACAACTGGTGGTGCGCAAAGGGCAAAACCACAACATTCCGGTCGGGGCGGCCGTTATTTATGAAGGGGGGGTTGTCGGACGGGTTCGCGAGGTGCATGCCTACACCTCCGTGGTTGAACTCGTGAGCAGCCCCGGATTCCGGATGGCAGCAAATGTCGAAGGGAAGGATGCCCCCGTCACCTATCAGGGCTTGGCCAATCCGCCGCTCGCCCCGCCCAGGGGTGAGGTCCTCAATATCCCCCCCGATGTCAGACTTGCATCCGGTGGCGCTCTCCGCCTGGTCTCCTCCCCGCTGGGTGGCATTTTTCCGCAGGGTCTGACTATCGGCGAAGTGATTTCCCTTGAGCCCGGACCCGATGGTTATTTTCAACGCGGAACCGTCCGGCTCAATCCCGATCTGTCCAGCCTGAATGAGGTTGCCATTGTCGTACCCGTCGGGATGGACCTCCCCGAGTCGCACCAGCCATGACTCTGGATTTGAGATTTTTTGTTCTGTTTGCGTGCAACTTGTTGCTGTTTTACCTGCTGCAACTGGTCAACCAGACACTGGGCATCTATGGCGTCACTTTATTTCCCGACGGGCTTTATCTTTTTTTTCCTGCACTCTTTCTGCGCCTGCGCTGGGCCCTGCTCAACATTGCCCTCTTTGCGCTGTGGGTCGATGCAGCTCTGCCGATTGTATTCGGCTTCCATTTGATACTCTGGTGTTGCGCCGCGACCGTGCTCTTCTACCTCCGCCAGGGATTGAGACGTGCAACACGTTTCCAGCAAGTACTGACCTGTCTGGTCGTCACTCTGGTGCTCGTACTGGCTCAAGGAGTCTTTCTCGGAGGAGAGTATCGCCTGAGCCTGTTTTACTGGGAGCGTTTGTTAGCGGACCTCGGGCTTTCACTGTTGTTCTTTTTTCCGCTGGCTTACTGGTTTCTTTCCTTTGAATGGGTTATCATGTACCTTGTCGGCTGCGATCTTCGCCTTGATATTCAGGATGATAGTCGCTGATACCCCGGAACGTATTTTTATTGGAGGACACTCAAAGGGTTACGAGCATGAGTATTTTTGATTACCAGCCCCAGCGTCACCCCCGGCTTTCCCTTTTTTTCGTGATTGTCGGGTTGGCTTGCACCGTCCTGGTTGCAGGCCTGGCCTGGAGGCAACTTTTTCTTTACGGGGATTACCAGCGTCAGGAGGAAATACAAAACCAGCGGCGTATCATCCAGCCCGGACCCAGAGGAAAAATTTACGATCGTGAGGGACGGGTTCTGGTGGATAACCGTCCCCGCTACTCGGCTGTCGTTTACCTGAACGAACTACGAAACGAGTTCAGGGAAGAATACTTCAGGCAGGTGGCCCAGAAACGGGCGGCCCATGAGGAATCCGGATCCACCGAGCCTTTTCGTTTCGACTGGGAACAAACCCAATGGGAATCCAGAACCATTGTCCTCCAGCGCTACCTGGACCAAATCAACGAAATCCTCGGACAAGACGCCACTCTAAGCGAACGGGACCTGCGGCGCCACTTCTGGCATCGTCTCCTGATGCCCTACCCGCTGATGAATGATCTCACTCCCGCAGAGTACGCCCGCCTGATCGAACAACTGCCTATCGGGTCCCGCATCGGCATCTACACCGACACCGCCAGAAGCTACCCCTACGGCAAAGCCGCCGCCCACGCCCTCGGCTATGTGACACCAGACAACGACATGGCATTGAACACAGAGTTGCCCGGGGATGATCTCCGCACATTTGCCTACCGCGGGAAAACGGGCAGAAGCGGGCTGGAACGCCAGTTTGACGAACACCTCCAAGGGCAGCCCGGAGGTGAAATCTGGCTGGTGGACCGTTTCCAGTTTCAATACGAGAAAGTGACCGAGGTCCTCCCCAAACCGGGTTCCGATCTGCACACCAGTCTCGACATTGACCTGCAACTCACCGCTGAGCGGACCTTGGACGGGAAAACCGGTGCCGTTGTCGCAGTGGACATCGCCAGCGGCGAGGTCCTTGCCTTGGCCAGTGACCCCTCTTATGACCTGAACGATCTGTCACCCTTCATACCCCAAACCGTTTATAGCGATATCAATGAGCGCGGAGCCTGGCTCAACCGTGCGGCCCAGGGGCTCTACCCCCCCGGTTCCACATTCAAGATTATCACTGCCATCTCCGGACTGCGCAACGGAGCCATTACACCGGAGGAACAATTGCAATGCGGTTCATACTTCCGCGTTGGCAACCGCCAGTTTCCCGAACACAGCCGCAACAGCTTCGGTCTCGTGGACCTCGCCAGATCACTGGAGAAAAGCAGCAATGTCTATTATTATCAGCTCGGTCTCAATACCGGTGTCGATTTGATCAGTGCGGAGGGCAAACGCTTCGGACTGGATGAGCCCACCGGCATTGAACTGCCTTTCGCCGCCAGCCGCATGGTGGTGCCCACCAAAGAGTGGAAACGCGAAACCCAGGGCTACGGGTGGGTACCCGGAGACACCGCCAATATGTCCATCGGACAGGGGTTCATCCTCACCACCCCCCTGCATATGGCCGCCTTTACAGCTTCGCTGGCCCGGAACGAAACACGCACCCGCCTCACCCTCCTCCACGATCCAAACCGGACAAGCCCAGTGGATCATGGCGGTGAACCGATCGGCCTGACCGATAAGGAATACGCCGCTATTTTGGACGGGATGGAGCGTGCCGTCAGCCTGTCCGGTACCGGCCGTTTCGCCATGATCGATGGCCTACGGATTGCCGGTAAAACCGGGACCGCCCAGATCACCCACGAGGGCCAAAGGCTTACTCTGGCCTGGTTTATTGGCTTCGCCCCCATTGAAGACCCGCAGATTGCCATCGCCGTCATGGTTGAGGGCACCGACCCCAACGACAATTTTGCCGGTGGCCGCACCGCCGCCCCCATCGCGCGCGCCGTCTTCGAAACCTATTTCAACAAGAAAAAGAACAAGGACCTGTTCGCAGGGCCACAGGTGGGCAGGTAGGTTGCTCCACGCGACGTAGCCCGCTTATCACACAGAGATATGCGGGCTACGTCTCGTCGGCAGGGTCCGGCGGGTTCTCCGGGGGCGGTGTGCTGTCGATGCGGCGGGGATCCTTTTCCGGCAGAACTTTCAGAACTTTGAATTCGGCCCGCAGGAGTTCGTACAGCGTCTTCCGCGTGGAAGGAGAAACCTTGGCCAGAGCACTGTCAAATTCCGTTGTGCCGGGCAGAAAAACCGGGGGCACCGTCTCGCTGGATACTTTCTTTCTGCCTGACGACTGTGCCGCCCCGGGCGTAGTCGCTGGAGCTTCCGCCTCGCTTGTCCGGTCATAGTAATCGGGCGGCGGCTGGCCTTCATCTGCCGGAGCTTCCGGTTGCAAGTCCGTGGACGAACCGTAGGGATTTTGCCTCGCCATGGCAACCGGACGGGCAGAGGGCACGTAATCCGGAGAAACAAAGCGCCGGTAGTCGGCCGTTTCGTCCTCAGATTTTTTTTTGGCCGGCTTCTTCGGGAAGGCCGGCGGCGAGCTGGGACAAATCACGGATCACCTTGTCAATCGGTCGGGTACGGCTTTGTTCAACCGCCCGCAGCAGGCAAACCTCGAAGTTCACCCGCTGCGAAAGACCGGAACGGACATGGTATTCACCGGCCTGAAGCGCATCCAGCATGCGCATGAGCGGTTCCGGCTGTTTGTCCCGGGCGGAAATCGCGGCAACGAGCCGCTGACGAACCTCGGCCACAAGATCGAGCAGGATACGGTAAAGGTCACGTCCTTCCGTCACCCAGGTTTCTATTTGCTCGAACAGCGCCGGGTGGTCGGCCATCAGCATGCAGTCCACCGCATGACGGATAGATTCGGCGGAGGCCAGCCCATAGACATCAAGCACATGGGTCTCGGTGATTTCGTTACCGCAAAAGGAGATAATCTGGTCGAGAAGAGACTGGGCATCCCGCATACCCCCGTCTGCCATACGGGCGATGGATTCCAGTGCAGCATCCTCGATCCGGATTGCATCGGCATCACAAATCGACCGCAATTTCCCAACGATGACATCGGAGGGGATGGGGCGAAATTCGAAGCGCTGGCAACGGGAAACGATGGTGGGCAGAACCTTGTTCGATTCTGTTGTCGCGAAAATGAATTTCACATGCGGGGGCGGCTCCTCCAATGTTTTGAGCAAGGCATTGAAGGCGGCGGTACTCAGCATGTGCACCTCGTCGATGATGTATATTTTGTAGGTGCATTGGGCCGGGGTGTACTGGCATTCCTCCCGCAGAGCCCGGACCTGATCGACCGAATTGTTGGAGGCCCCGTCGATCTCGATGACATCCATGCAGGTGCCGTTCATGATGGCTCGGCTTATTTCGGTGTCACCGGAAGGCTCGACCGTCGGACCACCTTCGGCATTGAGGGCCTTGGCAAACAGGCGGGCTGCGGATGTTTTGCCCGTTCCACGCGGACCGACAAAAAGAAAGGCATGGGCGATACGCCCACTCTCAATGGCATTCCGGAGAGTGCGTACGATATGCTCCTGCCCCACCAGTTCACTGAACTGCCGGGGCCGCCAACGCCGGGCGATTACCTGATAACCATCTGCCAATGCCATGATCCGGCCAACGATGTACCGCCAGTGCCAAGGATTCAACCCCAGACTTGAAAAAGAGCCGGAAGAAACCAGCGGAACACCCGTCTCAGCAGAGAGAGGGCTTTGCCCAACGCCGGATTCGGCTTGGCTCCATGGCAAACCAAAGCACTTACTTGTAAGGAAAGCATTTTGCCACTAGTGTGCTGACCATGGTTTCCACTAAACAATCATTCGACACCTGCCGGATTGACCTGAATCGCCTGAAGGAGGATTTACACAAGTTGTCCAGGATTGGACGCCATGAAGAGGACCGTGGGATCTACCGTATGGCCTTCACCCAGGCGGATATGGAGGGCAAGGCATGGCTGCGCGAGCGCTTGGAGACGAGAGGTCTTCAGCCGACTATGGACGGAGCGGCCAATGTGTTCGGCTGTCTGGGAAAAAAAGGACAACAACCTTCACTCCTGATCGGGTCCCACATCGATACCGTTCCCTGTGCTGGTGCACTGGACGGCACTTTGGGGGTCATCATAGGCCTCGAATGTCTGCGCACCCTGCAGGACCATGGGATTACCACCCGATGCCCGATTGAACTGGTGGCTTTCAGTGACGAGGAGGGGCATTTCGGAGGCATGTTCGGCTCGCAGGCTTTTTGTGGACTCATTACCCCGGAAACGCTTCATCAATCCAGAAATCCGGAAGGCACTACCCTCCATGATGCGATGCAACACTGTGGTTTCGATCCGATGCAGGCCTTGGAAGCACGGCGGGATCCGAAGAGCCTCGCGGCTTATCTGGAACTGCATATCGAACAAGGCCCCGTCCTTGACCGGACACGTCACAGTGTTGGACTGGTGGAGGAAATCACCGGCCTTTTTCGCTGGAATGTGCGTTTTCTCGGGGAAGCCAATCATGCAGGGACGACCCCGATGGATATGCGCAATGATGCCTTTATGGGGCTGGCCGATTTCGCCCATGAAATTCCACGAATTCTGGAGGAAAACGGCGGCGAACGCAGCCGGGCCACCATAGGCAAGGTGGAGATTATACCCGGAGCCCCCAACACGGTCCCGGGAAAGGTCGAATTCTCACTGGATGTCCGGGACACTTCCCCTGCCCTGTTGGAAGAGTTGGGCCTGTCTATCCGCAAAGTACTCAGTGCGATTGCCCGCCGCCGCCACTTGATGTTCGAATTTGATGTCCTCTCAGAAATCGAACCCGTTCAATGCGATTCCACACTGGTTGATTTACTGGAGAAACAGGCAAGCAAGCTCGAACTGCCTTACCTCCGGATGCCCAGTGGCGCGGCCCACGACGCCCAGATCCTCGCCAGGCACGTTCCCACAGCCATGGTTTTCGTTCCCAGTAAAGGTGGCCAAAGCCACAGCCCGGCGGAATGGACGGACTGGGATGACATCGAAAATGGTGCCAACCTTATGCTGCACACCATCATCAACCTTGTTTCGTGAAACAACTCCGGCTGTTTGGATCCCGACCCGCTTATCTCACAAGATATGCGGGCTACTCCCCAATCACAAACATCCGCATACCTTTCGGTTTGAGAGGAACCTGATAAAGACCATTCTCCGGGCTGAGTTGTTCACCGTTGATGACATCTTTCATCCCGGACAGTGCCTTGGCTGACAGGTCTCCACTCCCGCTGAAACGGACCTCCGCTTCAGCGACGACTTCCTCCGGATTGAAAAGAATGAGCAGGGCCGATTCGCTATCGTAGTGCAGAATGAATTTAACATCGCCACCGCTTACATTCACCGGCCCCTCCCCGTCCCAGTAGTATTGCGTTTCTTTCCCGTCCAGATTGAAAGCGAATCGCTTGGCCGCCAGATAGCCCGCCATTGAATGGGATCGTGTGGCCCTGCCCAGCAGACTGCTGTTATGGACAAAAAACAGTCCTGCCATATCCAATACCGAAGCTTCAGTGGGGGCATACTTGGTCTCAAACTTTGGCAGAATGGTGTGAGCAAAGCCAAAGGGCAGTCCGGTATGGTGTACACGCATCCTTTCCGGAGTCAGACTGTCGCTGTAGAATTCGAGAACCTTGAGTGAACCATGGGTATATCCCTCACCACCAAGGAACACATCGACAAAGGACAGTACCGGCCCGAGGACCGCATCCCCACTGTGCCAGCGAATATAAGGTTCATGCCCGGAATCGTGTAATATCTGCCTCATTCGCATGACCATTTCGCGCATGGCGAATATCGGTAAGCCCGGGGCCCAGTCACCCTGGTAATTGATGTAGCCGCAATCGTGCAGGCCATTGGCACAGCGGGCAGAGGAGGGTTGCAGCAGATTAATAGAGGAAAGCCCCGTACTCTTCACCTCCTGCTCCAGCCGCCACAAATAATAATCCTGAAAGGGGGAGTTCGGACACAGATTGATGAACCCGCGTGGCTGGTATCGCTTTCCATACCAGTCGCCCTCGGCTGTTTGCTCCTCCGGAATAACCGGCATCCTCACCTCGCTCATCGTAGTTCGACGCCACCAGGGTTCCCACAGCAGGAGTTCCCGGTGCTCAAGACCGGGATGATCCACCGGTCCGAAGGCATTGGCGTAAAAACGGAAACGCCCGAAATGGGTCAGAGACGTGGTCGCCATCAAGTCCCGGCCATTCTCACGCAATTCGGCAATGCGCTCTCTGGCCTTTTCCGGTTTGTCGTGGAAGGGGTAGAAATCACCATCCCCCCATCTTCTCCAATTCCAGACAAAGCGGCTGTTTTCACTCAGTTGATGGAGCGCGGGATGCCGGGCACGGGTGGGTGTTGCCTGGAGACCAAACACCATGTGCCACTCTCCATCGACGATGGATGGTTTGTTTGCCAGAGTAACCACCAGTTCATAATCGCCGTTCGCCAGAGGCTCCAGGCGTTGTATTCCGTCTTCATCCTGCAAGCGCCAGTGCTTCATGTTTTCGGCAAACCAGGTAAACCCGCTTCCCTCTGCCCCCAGCCAGATCAGTTCACGGAAACGATCCAGCTTGATACCTCCCTCCGGAACCGCACCAGATGCAGTGCCGGGTGGAATGGCGGAATAGGAGGCAAAATAATGAAAGAGCCGGATCCTGTCCCCCTGCAATGGAATCACCCACTCCAATGAATCCACCGGAACGGCCTCTCCCTCGCTGTTGATAACAAGCGACACCTTGGCCAGCCCGTCAAAGGCATATTCCGTATCAACCAGGAACCTCAACCCACCGGCAACACTCCGGGTGCGTACTTCCACTGTACGATCGTTGACAGGAGTGATCACCACATCCCCCTCCTTGATGATGTGAGTGCCCGATGGGGTTTTCAGTCTAAAATAGGGAGCACCCGCCAACAGCTCTTCGCCCAGACTGGTTATACTGGCGGGAAACAACGTGTCCTGATAGGTGTACTCCCGGCCCCAGCAGGCAATCGTACCGCCATCCACTTCCATAGGAGTCCAGGGGCTCATGACCTTATCCGAACGACCCGCCTGTCCACCAGCCCAACGATGCATCCCCAATACTTCCTCTCCCATCTCCTCGACAGTCCATTGCCGGGCATACTCCTGTTCATCATCGGAGGCACTTTCCACCACTGCGGCTGACTTAACGGGGTGTGATGCCAAGGGGAAAACACCACTGCGGTAAAACAGTGTGGTTTCCCCTTCACGGATATAGACGACCAGAATCCCTTCTCCTAGTCCGTCAAAGGCTATATCCAGCAAAACTTCCTCGGCTTGCCCGTCGGCAAGTTCAAAGGTCAAGGATTTGGAATGGCGTGGCAGCGTGTCGCCTCCCCCATAGACTTCATAACCCAGAGTAAACGTACGGGCTGGTCCCCGTCCGGTAATCTGGAAGGGAATCGCCAGTCCGTCCTCCACAGGCAGAAATGCACCGGCGCGAATAACCGGCGCATTGCGGTCAAAACGCAACACACCAAAGGCACGGACATCGTGGTAGGCACGGGCCGGACTCCAGGCCGCTCGCCTCCGACTATTGAACAAATTCATCGTCCATACTTCTGAATCCTCCGGAGTCGACACACCGAGTTCCGCAAAGGGAACCCGCATTTCACCGGACCACACCCCCTCGCTGATCGCGGCATTCCACTGCCAGTTTGCGTTCCAGCTCAGGTCCGTCCCTTTCAGGTCGGCTTGATCTCCATGTGGATTGCCAACAAGGAGCCAGTACTCCGGAACCTCTGACCAGGGTGGACACAGGAAGAACTCGTAGGATTCCTCATCCCAGAGATTCATGTCCCAACGATCCCAATGCGTCGCATTGAGGCCTCCCTGATAAGGTGTATTCAGTGCCAGATAAAGCGCCTCATTATCATACCCAATGTAGCCTTGAATCCCCGAGCCTTCAAAGCGTCCGGCTACATCTCCGGTGTTTTGATTAAAACCGGTGAGTGTTGCCATCTCCGCATATTCCTTTTCCGGAACCGTTCCTGCGAGAGTCGGAGCTTTATCCACCCAGGGAACCGTGATGGTCACAGGCTCCAATACTGGCCCACCCCGGTAAAGACTGCGGTAGCGGCTCCTGAGCGCCGCCGCATCCATAACACCCTGTGACACCAGCAACTCCGAAAACGCAGTTCCACGACCGCCATGGAGCGTTACCTCCTGCAGCGCTCCAAGTCCATGCGCACTCGCATCGCTTACCTCTGCGGGAAACCCGTCCACATTCAGCACCGCCTGGTCATTATCCACACGGATGTGAATATAATACCACAGTGAACGTTCCTGTCCTTTCCTCCAGGAATGATCCTTCCAGTCATAAACCGGATAGCGTCCCAGCGGGACTCCGTCCATGGCGAGAACAAGCACCTCCGCCTCCGCAGCCTTGTAGAGGCTCAACAGACCGCCCTCCGTGCGAAAAACAGCCAGGACGACTTTTTCATCGCTGGCCCCGTCCCAACCCACAGGTTTAACCCAGAACTCAATGTTGTATGGCTCTCTAGCTGTAAGTTCCCAGGTCAAGGATCGGTCCTTCAACTGCACCGCTTGGCGTTCGGGTAAGCGACCAACCACCAGTTCTATCCCTTCCGTGATATCCGGAGACACCTGGCCCGGGATGCCATCCAGATCCTGCCGCAACAGAAACCCCTGCCCAAACCCCGGGATACCCGCCAGAGCCAGCCATGCGACTAGCAAAATATTGGTTTTTATTTCTATTTTCATTTCACTTCATCCATTTTTGAAAGGCCTGATCTTCCAGCAGTTGCTGCGCAATGAGTTCGTAGCCATGGGCCAGCGGGTGACTGGCATCACCGAATTCCTCGCTCGGGATGGTTATGGTAGCATTGTAGGGGAGTCCTTTCTCCTGCAGCCAGTCAATTATACTTTTTTCCAGAATCCCGTAACGCTCCAGACTGCCGGTACTCATCAGGTGAGTATTGAAAGGCCCAAGCAGTACAAATACTTTGTTCCCGCGGGACTCCAGCAACGCGATCACCTCTTGAAAGGATTGCCATTGATAGGAATCTTCCAAAGACAACCATGGGAAATCCTGCTCCTGAATCCCCGCCTGAGTCCAGGGGACCGGACGACTGCGGGCATATTCATCAACACCTGGCAAATCTGCATAAAACATTTTCAAGGGATTCTCCTGTGGATTCAAAACAGCCCAGCTGTGAAAATCCAGATTGTCAAAGTACGCCAGGCGCAAATGGCGGCCCCAGGCAAAAAAATCCATGGTACGTTCCATCACCGCAAGAAACCGTTCCTCCGGCTCGGGCCTGTAGGCCGGGGGTCGTCCAAATAATTGGGGAACCAAACCGGGGTGATTGAAACGCATTTCCTCATCCACCTGCAAATCATGACGGGAGGAACTCATCCACAGGGGGTTTAATTGAATCAGCACATGGGTATTGCGGATGTCCTTGCCATAATAACGAAGCAGCCCGTACATCGCCGCCTGGTGCAGCCCGTCCACGCCGATATTGGCAAAATCCTCCCGGTCAAGAAGCTTGTTGAGTTGTGCCGGAAGCGTTTCGTCATTGCCCGCGTACTGACCCCAGACAACAGAATCTCCGAGAACCAGATAGGGAAACTCCTTGGCCGCCTGACTGAGCCAGCGCGAAACGAACCAGTAGTCGTTACTGAGTTCGTAAGGGAAGCGAAAATTCGCTTCCGGAGAGAAGCGATCCACATGAGTCCAGATGCGGGGCAACATCAGGACCGCGATCACGACCAGAACAAAGACCGCCGCCCATTCACGCATACGCATGCGCAGGGTCTCGGAACTGAAATGAAATATCTCCTCCTTCGGTTCCTGCTTCCGACTCGACTCTACGGGAGACTCTGTGGATTTTTTCCCCTCGGATTCACTCGTCGTTGTATTGGATTCAAAATTGCTCATGACTAGAATTGAAAATAGATGAATGCCTGGTCACTTCCTCCCGTCATCAGGAAGGTGAGGACATAGGTGATGATGCAGACACCAGCAGCAACCCGCACGTAAACCGAACCCAGAAGGAAGCTTGCCCGGGACTCATCCAGGTATTGAAAGGCCCATACCGCGAAACAGAAGAACAAGGCCAGATACGGAACCTCCGTTACTGTAAAGACACTGCTGGAGAAAATTTGCCCGGCAATAAACCAGGCGTCGCCGAGACTTTCAGCCCGGAAGAAAATCCAGGTGAACAGCACAAAAGAGAAGACCAGAAGCTGTTTAAAGATGGTGGGGACTCGCTCCCGGTAAAATACCGTTTGCTCCAGACCACGAGTGAACACACGGCCGATGGCATGCAGAGCACCCCAGATGACAAAGGTCCAGGCTGCTCCGTGCCACAGCCCCGACACTACCATGACTATGAACATATTCATGTAAGTGCTCACCGTCCCCGCGCGGTTGCCTCCCAGTGGAATGTAAACGTAGTCCTTGAACCAGGAGGAAAGACTGATGTGCCACCGGCCCCAGAAATCCCCCAGACTTGTGGCCAGATAGGGCCTGTTGAAATTGAGCATCAGGTTAAAGCCCATCATCCGCGCTATCCCCCGGGCCATGTCGGTGTAACCGCTGAAGTCAAAATAAATTTGCCAGGCAAAGAAGAAGGTCGCCATCAATAAAGTGAAACCGCCATGCCCTTGGGGATACGCATACACCGGATCCACATACATTGCGAGAAAGTCGGCCAGTGCCACCTTCTTGAAAAATCCCACCATGAACAACGTCAACCCATCCGACACATTGTGCCAGGTGATCCGGACCTCATCCTTCAGTTGCGGCAACAGGGTGGCCGCACGCTCAATCGGACCTGCCACCAGTTGGGGAAAGAGCGAGACGAATGTAGCAAAGCGGATGAAACTCCGCTCCCTCGGAATCTGCCCCCGGTAAAAGTCGATCGTGTAACTCATCGACTGGAAGGTGTAGAAAGAGATACCCACTGGCAGCAGGACGTCCGCCATCGGCACATGTAGCGGGATCCCGGTAAACCCAAACAAGGCATTCAGATTATCGGCAAAGAATTGCCCGTACTTGAAGAAGCCCAACAGGAACAGGTTGTTTACAATACTGACCCCCAGCCAGAAGCGTTTCTTCCTGCCCCGGTCCATACAACGCACCACCCAAAAGTCGAGCAGGGTCGAATATACAATCAGCAACAGATAAAGCGGGTTCCACCACCCATAGAAAAAATAAGACGCCCCCAGCAACAGCGGCAGCTGATAGCGGGTACCCTTTACCTTGAGATACAGCAGGTAAACAATGGAGAAAAAAATCAGAAATTGCCAAGTATGGAATAACATAACTTAATACCGCAGAGTTTGATAATCGGCTTGTGCCTTTTCAATTCATAGGGTTCAAACAGCTGACAGGTCCTGTCTCGTCTTACTCAGAGTCCCTCACCGGTCTGACGATACGAAACCCATAGACATCGTATCCGGCAATGCACACGTCGGCATAACCGGGCTCCGCTCCACTCCTGTATATAGAGTTGGCCTCCTCCGGGGAAGAACTCCAGGAACCGCCACGCACTACCCTGAGTCTTCCTTCCTCCGGTCCCTTCGGATTGACCGCTCCTTCCTTCGGACGGTAATTTTCCTCAAAAATATCATTACACCATTCCGAAACATTGCCATAGATGTCATGCAGCCCGTAAGGATTGGGCATCTTCCGCCCCACTGGCCTGGTGCGTTGGCCCGAGTTGTTCCGGACCCAGGCAAACAGGCCTACCCGGGCTGGCTCATCCCCCCAGAAGAAACGGGTGTTCGTACCACCGCGCGCGGCAAACTCCCATTCCGCCTCGGTTGGCAGACGATATCCGTTGGCTTCATAATTGATCTCCCAGGTCTCGGTATTGTACACCGGCTCCAGGCCCTCAATTTCCGAGAGCTTATTGCAATACTCCGCTGCGCCGGCAAAGGTCACACTGTCCATCGGGTGATCATTCGCACGCCAGCGGGATTGATTGGTGCCCATTACACGCTGAAAACTCGCCTGCGTAACGGGGTGCTTGGCCATGTAAAAAGCATCCACTTCTACTTCGCTACTCTTCCCGGACGGCCCCATCGCAAAGGTGCCCCCCGGAATCAGGACCATCGTCTCCCCTGCTTCGGTGGTAAATTCCTTCGGCTTCGCCATTGCCGGAAGGCAGGTTAATGTGAAAGCCATCCATGCGGAAAGCAGACTGCGGGATAAACGTTTATTACCTCTATGTTTCATCATGATCGTTTAAGGTTAATATGAAATTCAGTGAAAGGGATTTCAGTAAGTCAGTGTTTCCCAGCTCCGTTTAGCCAAATGCTTTCGGATCGCGTTGCGAATCTCCTCTGCATAAGGCAGGCCCTCAGGATGCACTTTCACCTGCAAACCGGCCTGCTGGAACCAGAGTCTCCATTGGTGCCCGAAACCGCCCCGGCGCCCGCCGGTATGTTCCTGATGAGCCCAGGTAACATGGTTCATGCGCCCCACAATATAATCATACTCCGGAGCCAGTTCCGTACCGGGAGTGCGGATGATATGCTTAAGCCTCTCGCCAAGTTCCGCAACATACTGGATATAGCCCTCCGGGCTGTCGTGGCCGTCACGCTCCAACATCACAGAATAGGCACCCTCCGCCGCTTTCGCTTGTTCTGTCATCGCGTCTAGAAACGCCCTGGCACCGGGATTGGTTTCAGTTCTTTTCCAGTTTTCTATTTTATTTTGTAATTCGACAATCAATTCATGGTGCTCGGTTCGCCTGCCTTGGGTACCGATAACAAAATTCAGTACTACGGAATCAATCCAGTCATCGACAAAGGCCTGATCCCGCAGATGAGATTCCGAAACCAGTAAGGTCTCCCGCAACAAATCGGTTCCCCAGCAAGCCGTGTAGCCGACACCCGGGGCTCCGCCAGGACCTGAATAAGGGAGCCTCTTTCGCAATAAATCCTTAAAATAATCGCCTTGGGGTGTAGCCTCAAGCAGGCCGTTCAAGGAACGCGCATCTCCACTGAAGGGATAAGCAAAGACAACGCCGTCCATCAGATCAAAAGCTCCACGGGTCCTAAGCCAAAGCTTATCCTCCCCTTCAAACCAGACAGGGTAATGATAACCGCGCCAGCTCGTAACTTTTTTCGATTCGATTTCAAGGTCGGAGGGCATTCCATTAAAGTAAATCCCGGTTCGCCAGCTTGCCGCAAAGGGGCGTTTCCACTCAATTGCCACATCCTCTTCCGTATAATTTTTCGGAGCCTTTTCGCAGATCCAAATTTTTGGAGCCACAGCAAGACCGATGTGGATGGCCTCCCCCGCCAATCCAATCTCAATGCGCTGCACCGGAGTTTCCTCTCCCGGAGTCCCCATGATACTAACGGATTGGTCATTCTCTTCCCAGGTTGCCGCGAACAGCCCCTCTCCATTGCCAAGGAAACCAGCCACCACCCGTTCCGAGGGAAGCACGATGCTTTCACCGACCGCTTGCCGGGAAGGATCATAAACAATATCTTCCAGAAAAATACCCGGCAACATGGCGTAGCGGATATCCCCTCCCAGTCTTATTCCCGTCAATTGCCCGGACGGATCAATGCTCAGTATTCCTTTTTCACTGAGCGCAAACAACCCGGAAGCACGATCATCCCCCTGACCAAAGGAAATTTCAACAGACCGATCTCCAGCCGAACTCTGTTCCAGACTGATCCCTACCGCCTCATGCCCATTCACCAGGGGAATAACAGACAAGGCTTGCGCAACACCTTCACCGCCCATGATCAACCAAAGGACATCGGTGTCACGTTCAAGCAGCAACGCGTGCTCACCACTGGAAACCAGTCGATCCCCCTGCGGCAGCCAGGCACTTGCATTTGCCCATAGCCCCATCGTCCCCGGCCATGCCCCAAACACCAAAGACAATCCTATTAATCTCAATGAATATTTCATAACCCTGCCCCCGCTGCAACTGGCTGCTCTCCGCGCCAATCCCCTTCAAAATAATAGCGGTTCCTCAATACCTCAGCGGCCTGATCCCGGAGCTTTTCATTGAACTCCACATCACTTGCCCCTGCGGCAATGTTCCGGCCAGCTTGATCACGCAATTCCTTCACCACAGTACGGTATTCCCTTAAAACCTCCTGTCGCTCACGCAGCAAGGTCCTTGCCTGTTCCAAAAATCCGGTAAAGGCCTTGTCGTGCATGGAGTTGGCCCTGTGATTAAGCCAATTCCTCATACCTTGAATCGTTTCCGGACTTAATTTTATAGCGGCCGCCTTCGTCATCGCCGTGTGTTCGCCGTCAAATGTGACCCCTTGAGGCAAACGGCCTTCATCTTCCAGCTTTTGGAAGAATCTCCTGTACTCAACGATACGCTGATCCAAGCCTTGCAGAATATGGATAATGTCATCGTGCCAGTGCTGAACCATTTGTTTGGACGCCGGGGTACCCAGACGCAGTCCGGCAAACACATAACTGCGATTCCCCCGGACTTCATCGTCTTCCAAAAGATACTCACGGTAGAGGTGAAGCGGAACCCACTCATCCGCCACTCGATAGGACACGATACCCTCCCGGTCGATCCGCGCACCTGCCTTCCGCGGTCCGAGTGCCGCTTCCAGTCCATCCCAAGCGGAAACAACCGTAACTGGCGTGTGCCGTGTCCGTGCATAGAGATAAACAAGCCCCTCCAGCGCATCCTCCTCTACCCCGGAAAGTGATTCAAGGGAACCATCCCCGCCGGGAACCAATGTTTCCGAATAGGGAATCCGGCCGATTCCGGCAAAGCGCCATTGCGCTTGAAAGGGCGGCTTCCATTCAACTTTCTTCCCGGATTCGCCTTTGGCAACCTTCACCTTGGACCACAGGGCCGGCCCCTGAAGCGGCACCAGAAAGAAGGGCTCCCCTGATGTCCGGATTATGACACCGCCAAAACCGGCGGCATCTTCCCGCCTCGAAAGCACCATTGACTGTTGTGGATCCGTTGTGATCACAGACAACATCCCTTCTCCCTTGTCTCCGGATAAGACAAGGTACTGGCTGGCACGCGGAACGTTCACCAGAGATGAACTCGTACTGGATGGGGCAAGGACGATATCGTTAGCCAAGCGATCCGGGACAACCAGATAATCAAAAGGCTGAATCAGGGAAACACTCCCAATCACCGGAGGCGCAGTAACCTGAAGAATGGGGCTGTCCGATGACAGTACCAACTGGACACGGGCTTCCTCCCCGCTCACTGGAGCAAGTTTCAATTCCACATGCAAAGCCTTGCCGTTTTGCTCCAGCAGATGCATGTCCACCACCGGTGCATGATCCTTATTCTGGTCCAGAAAATGAACGCGCGTGGATTCCCGGGCCTTCTTCGACGCCAGCACCAGATCGCCACTACTTGCATCAAACTGCAATGACAACCAGGCATTAGCGATCTGAGTCCTGCCGGAACCCTCCTCCCGCGTAAAGCTCGTTTCCGCCTCAGGCAAAACCGTGCGGCTGGCGATATTGGGGGCCACCCCGACCCAGTCAAAAGAGACATGGATGTCACGCATGACCAGTCCGGCATCTCCCGCTTCCTTGAGACTCGCAAAATAAAGGTCGCCGCCCCCAACCATCGAATCGTGATACTGGATAAAGCAAATACCCATCCCATCCTCAGCCCACACTGGCCAACCCTGGGCACCGGCAGAGCTTGCCAGCGAACGATGCTCACCTGTCTCCAGATCGGTTATACGGATACGGGCCCCGTCCTGATAGGCCAGCTTGCTCCCGTCCGGTGAAAGAGAGGGGGCACTGCCAATACCCTTGGCTGCGACCAGCAGTCGATGCGGGTCGGAACTGCCGCCCGTGGGCATGCTATAAATACCGTCCTCACCGTTCCGGGATGCGACAAAAATAATCTCATCGTTACTCCGGTAGGAAGGGTAGCCGCAGGTATCCCACCCTTCGGGCGTCAGTAATCTTTCGTCGCCGTTGTTCAGATCCACCTCAAAAACACCGCCTTCCCGGACAAAAGCGATACGGTTGCCATCCGGAGACCATACCCCCTGCCTGCCGTCGGTCACACGGACGAGCTCACCGCCTTTCAAATCAACCCGCCACAAGCCCAGCGCCCCTCCCAATTTGGAATGATACAGGAGCTGTTTCCTTGAGGGATCCAGACGTGGCGAGACATAGGCTGCCTGAGAATAATGGATTTGCCGGTCCTCCATCCCCTTCCTGACCATGGTCCCCAAGGAGGGCTTGGAATAGACAAACAGTTCGTCCTCCCTTTCCTCCACCCGGTCAATTTCAAACTGCCCCTTCACCTCTGGCGGGGGCAGCATTTCCATAAACACCAGTCTTCCGAAATTCTCGGGTTCACCATAACCCGCCAATAAGCGAGGCGACCAGGTACTGGCCTGAGGAGAAGGCAGGGTGTAAATAGTCCGGACTATGTTAAAGAACCAGGTTTCACCTTCCTCCGGGAAACCACCCAACACTTCAAAAGGTATCTTTAATTCGACAAACCAGGCCTCCTCTCCCCGAAAGCCAAAGGCTTCCCATTTTTCATAATCCAAATTGCGGCTCCACCTGGACCCAAGTGTATTGACGATGAACTGATGATACTGGGGTCCACCCTCCCGCGAAAAAAAGATTTCAATCCCATCCTCCGCCCAGAGACTGCCGCCATCCCCTTCTGCCGCCCGTACACCCGCCATATCAGGCTCGTCGGACTTTACCCCGATCCATAACCCGTCAAAACTGTATCCGATGCCGAACACCGTCTGCCTGTCCGCCAGTTCATCGCGCCCAAGCCGATAGAACTGAGCCCCTGCAGGAATGTTATTCCAAGGCGAATACTCATCCGGAGCTGCCCCCAGTTCCGGTTCGCGCTCAAGCAGGTAAACCTCATATACTCTGGGCTCCGCAGCCTCCAATACCGTCACCATCAAGCCTGCAATCAGTAGTCCCATGAAGCAAATTGAGCTTGATGTATTTTTCTTAATCCGTATCATAAATATGCGCACATCTCCCAAAAGCCAACATGCCCCCCCGGTATACGACCATTTCCCGACAACCATTATTAATAAAAAAAATGAATCCCGATTCGTAACCGAATCAGGGCGATTCCACTTCGCCTATAACCCCAGGGGCAGGGTATGGTTTCAAACTTTTGCCAATAACCGATCCAATTACAGCAAAGATGTCCACTCAAGCCAGGTTGCGTCTCCCCAGCATTCGCGGATCATCGCAGTGATGGCCTCCTCATTTTCATCCGGGCCCGGGAAGAGGAAACAGGCACTTCCACTGCCGCTCATGCGGACAGCCACATTGAAACGTTCCCGTAGTATTTGCAGCAAGGCTGGCAGGGCCAGATACTTTCGAAAGGCCACGGTCTCCATGTTGTTGTAAAGCGGCAAATCCTCATCCCGCAGGGAATCTCTCCATTTACGTAATCGGCACTCCGCTTCATCGGACGGGCAGTAATCCTTGCCCGAAGCCCTCATCTGCCCGTAGGCCCATCCGGTCTGAATGGCAAAATCCGGTTTGAATAACAGCACCCGTTTGCCCTGCAAAGCCGCGGCTTCCCGGGCCGACAAGGTTTCAAGCTGCTCTCCACGTCCTCTCATGATGACAGGTTTCTCCTCCAGAAACAAGGGACAGTCCGAGCCCAATACCACCGCAAGTGAACGCAGGTCATCAACCCCCAGCGGATGCCCGGTCAGGCGATTCATGGCCTGCAATACCTTGGCACCGTCGCTGCTCCCGCCCCCCAGGCCCGCACCATGCGGGATGCACTTATCCAGAACAAAATGAAAAGCCTCCGGCACCGGAACACTCCGGCGAAAGAGCGCCGCCGCTTTTAAAACCAGATTGCTGCCATCTGTCGGAACACCTTCCTGCTGGCATTCGAGTGTATCGGCTTCGCCGACGCCCGTCACCGAAACCGTCAAGGTATCCCCCAGTGCCACCGGAGCCACCAGACTCACCAAATCGTGAAACCCGTCCTCACGTGGATGAGTAATCGCCAGCAGAATATTGATTTTGGCAGGACAGTTCAGTTTGAGCTCGGACCCCAATTGCATAAGCCCAAGTGAACCGCTTTTCCCGCCGGAGTGAATTCTATTATGAAAATTTTAGTCCGTTTGGATTCAACTCCACCCTTCGGCTTGCCAGTTTTCTCCAACTTGTGCATTGTTCATGCCATGAGTTCCACTGCACTCGATCAGCCTTTATTCGATTCACTGTCCGGACAAGCGGCCGCCTCGCCAAGGAAACGGGCTCACCATAATCTCCATCCCACACTGGAGGACCCTATTCACCGTCTGGTTATGGCCATGGAACCGGGCACCTATGTCCGCCCGCACCGTCACATGAAACCACCGAAATGGGAGCTGATCCTCGCCCTGCGTGGACGGGCAGCCATCCTGATATTCAGCGACGACGGCACCGTGCTGGAGCGTGTTGAGGTCGAAGCCGCTGGTCACTGCCGGGGGTACGAAGTACCGGCAGGTGCATGGCATACTCTGGTCGCTCTGGAACCGAATACGGTTGTGATGGAAATCAAAAGCGGCCCTTACCAGAAACCACCGCCCGAAGACTTCGTCTCCTGGGCTCCGGAAGAAAATACACCCGACGCCGCTGCCTTTGAAATCAAGTTCGCCCAGGCACAGCCGTCTGACCGTCTCGCTTCCTGACTATTATCCCATGCGCCGTTTATTGAAAAAATGGTTTGGCTCGGAAGCCTCTTCCGGATCCGATAAAAAGGAATCCCTGCCGGAGGCAACCCTTGCCGGAGGCCCTTGGATTGGGGTGGACTTGGATGGCACTCTGGTTCGTTTCACAGGTTGGCGCGGCTTCGAGCATGTTGGGAGACCCGTGCCAGCCATGTTGCAACGGGTCAAGGAATGGCTGGAACAGGGCTATCGTGTCAAAATAGTCACCGCCCGGGCCGCCCACCCCGAGGGCATCCCCCCTATTCGCAAATGGTTGAAGAAGCGGGGGCTGGAACAGGTGGAAGTGACCAATACTATCGACGGGGATCTAATTGAACTTTGGGATGACAGGGGGGTTCAAATTCTAACCAATAAAGGAAGACCGGTCCGCAGTCCCTCCATTATGGCCCGGCCACGGGCTCCCCTGCTGGAGGAGAGTTTCCCCCACGAGAAAAAGCGACGATCCCAAGCTTGAGCAGCCAACAGGTCACAAACAACAGAGAGGCCATCACCACCATGGCTCCGGCAATGGTGGTATCCATCCAGTAGGCCAGATGGAATCCGGTAAGCGCGTAAAAGACGGATAAAAAGGGGACCGCCCACAACAGATGCGAGAGGCGTCGCAGAAAAAAGCCCGCCGTCACTCCCGGGAAAACCAGCATCGCAACCACCAGGATCACCCCCACGGCTTCAAAGGAACTGACAACCACCAACGAAAGCATGGCCATCAAGCCATAGTGGAGAAAACGGACCGGCATCCCCAGAAGTGTCGCCATTTGCTCATCAAAGGCCAGAGTCTTCCACCCCCGGTACAGTAGCGTGATGATAACAATCACCAACAGGGTGATCACTCCCATCCGGACAACTGGCACAGGGGCCATCTCCCGTCCGGCAATCACCAGAGGCTCGAACAGCGGGATGTAGCCAATCTCTCCATAAAGCACACATTCCACATCGAGATGAACATCTCCGGCCATCGTATTCACCAGGATAACCCCCAGGGCAAACATGCTGGTGAACACCACACCAAGGATGGCATCGGCTTTGAGCGGACTGATCCGCTCCAGTAAACCGATCAACATCGACGCCAGCATGCCGGCCAAAATCGCCCCCAGGAAAACAGCCCAGGAGTGCAGGCTGTGTGTCAGGAGTGCCGCCACCACAATCCCAGGCAATAAACTGTGGCTCAGTGCATCGCCCAACATCGCCATCCGGCGCCAGATCAAAAAGGTTCCCACCAAACCACAGCAGGTATTGACCAGCACCCCCATCACGACAATCCAGCCTGTCCCCCAAAGGTCTTCAGACCAGGGGAGAAACACCACCGTATTCCACCATTCCCCCAATGTCATCTTTTCACTCCTTCCGGATTTCTGGGAATGGGTTTACCGTGAGGATCCTCCCCGGGATCCCCCAACCTCTCCCGCAGACGGTGCACCGTGTCATCCTCCAGTAAATGCTCAACCTGTTCCGCATCTTCATGCACGTGGTCCGGCGGATAGTTCGCCGCCTCTGTCAGATACTGCTCCCACAAACGGTGCTTGCGCACCACATTACGCCCCCGCTCCCAGCCCGCATCTGTCAAGTGGTACCCCGCTCCGGAGCGGTAGGTGGCAAGACCTTTCTTCTGCAAAGTATTCCAGATAGACACCTCATGTGCGGGATTCATCGACAAGTCATCTCCACTGAAAAAGCTCGAACGGTCTGCCTGACCGGACTCCAACAGCTGAAAGGCACGCTTAAGTGCATTTTCCATCCGTATCCCCTTGTCCCTTTGACGACGGTAAAACCACAAGGGCAAATACCCGTGGAGCGGGGAAAAAAGCAGCGCGAGCGCAAACAGAAGTGCTGCCGCCAACACCATGAAGGGACCCGTTGGCAGCCTGCTCCCCAAATACGAGACATAGGCCCCGGAAATCCCGCTCACCACTCCGGTGATAACCGCCACCAACAACAACTGCTGAAACCTGCGCACCAGCAAATAGGCCGTCGCCGCAGGAATGATCAATAGAGCCGACACCAGAATGATCCCGACCGCCTGCAAGGAAGCCACCACAACAAAGGTCAGCAGGACTAACAGCATTTGCTGAATAAAACGGGCCGGCAACCCGGAGGCCTGCGAAAACTGGGGATCGAAGCTGCAGGCAAGCAGTTCTTTGTGCAGAAAAACCACGACTCCCACCACCAGCAACGCAATCACCCCCATCAGAATCAAATCTCCACTGCCCACCGCTGCCGCCTGCCCAAAGAGGAATTGCTCCAGCCCGGCTTTGTTTCCGCTGGGTTGCCGCTGAATCATCGTAAAAAGACATATCCCCACCGCATAAAAACCGGAAAGAATCATCGCCAGCAGACTGTCCTCCTTGATCCGGGTCGTTCGTTTGAGAAAGTCCAGCAAGACCGACCCAACCAATCCCGCCCCCACTGCTCCGATGAATAGGGCGAGCGGGTCCTTTGTTCCAGCCCAGAGAAATCCGAGCGCCACCCCGGGCATCACAGCATGAGCCAAAACATCACCCATCAATGAAAGCCGACGGACCACCATGTAACTCCCCATCAATCCACAACTGATGCCCATCAATGCTGCCGCCAGCACCGCATTCCTGACTGCCCCTTCGGGCATACTGAAAAAACGAAGGGTCTGTTCCCACAGTGTTACCTCATAAAAATCTCCTATCCGGGCCGCTTCAGCAGGCGCTGCCATCAGCACGAACAACCCGCACAACAGCAAACACCCGAACCGGGGCTGCTGTCTGAGTCGCACCGGGCGCAAAAGCAGTCCCGCGTTTCTTTTTGCTCCCTCACTCATCACTGCGAACCCCCGTCACCTTCTCGCGGGCCCTCGCATCCGCCACTTCACTGAGAATGTTCAAACGCCCCCCGTAGGTCTTCTGCAGCAAGGGCATGGTAAAAACCTCCGCCGAAGGCCCAAATGCGATCAACCTCATGTTCAAAAGCATCAGGCAATCAAAATAGTCTTTCGCCGTTCCCAAATCATGATGCACGGCCAGGACCGTTTTCCCCCTGCTCCTCAACTCACGCAACAAGCCGACAATCGCCGCCTCCGTCGCCGCATCCACCCCGGCAAAGGGTTCATCCAGCAAATACAGATCGCTCTCCTGCGCCAAAGCCCGGGCCAGAAAAACCCGCTGCTGCTGCCCACCTGACAACTCCCCGATCTGGCGCCCTACATAAGCTTCCATGCCCACTTTCTGCAGGCAGGTCGCCACCACCTCGCGGTCCCGCTGCCCCGGCCAACGGAAAAGACCCAGACGTCCGTAGCGCCCCATCATCACCACTTCCCCCACCGTAATCGGAAAATCCCAGTCCACACTCTCCCGCTGAGGCACATAGCCGACACGCCGCAAACCCGACTTCCGGCTATCCCCAAACAATTTCACCCAGCCTCCACTCAAGGGCAGCAATCCCATCACCGCTTTGATCAAGGTCGACTTCCCCGCCCCATTCGGTCCAAGGATCCCAACCGATACCCCGGAGAGAATGGATACGTCCACCCCATAAAGAACAGGCTTACGTTGATAAGCCACCGTCAAATCATGGATTTCCAAGGGAATCGGATGCTTGTTCACAAACAGCCTAGTAAGAAAACCCTTTCCCTTCTGTCAACCTCCTTCTTTGACTATTCAAAAAACTAAATTTGACATTAGATAATTATTTAGCATTCCGGACACACACTTTCCCTTGACACCGCCGGTCAATTGGCAATTCTGCTCTCTCGTTTTAATCAATCGGGGTGTAGCGCAGCCTGGCTAGCGCGCTTCGTTCGGGACGAAGAGGTCCAGGGTTCAAATCCCTGCACCCCGACCAATTGGGATAAACCGAGAACTTTCGCGTGGGCAGGATTCAAGGCTTGGGAGAATCAGATTGGGGTTCTTCAATAATTGCTGGATGTGAATGACTGACAATACAACCACCTGGTTCACGCAATTCGGTGAATTTTTCAGGCTAAACAGATGTCCAAGTTGAGTGCTCACGATTCGATTCCGAAAACCGGAACCGAACTGGCCTAACCCGGCAGCTCGGTGCCGCGACTCATGATCTCGATATAGCCCGCATAGCTGAACAGACGGTTGCGTTTCTGGGCGGTCAGCTCCTTGACGATGCCGAGCTGCTCTAGGTGGCCGAGCGTCTTGTTGATCGTGGCCGGGGTGATGCCGGTCTTCTCCACCAACGAGCCCGAGGTGGCGATGGGATGTTCCATCAGTGCCCGGTGGACCTGCAGGGTGGATGCCGCCGCCCGGCCGAGGCCGCTGATCTTGTCGCGGTGCTGGTTCGACAGATCGAGAAGTTGCTGGGCCGTTTCCACCGCCTGGGTGGCGGTGACGATCACGGCCTCGGCAAAGAAGTCGAGCCAGGCTTCCCAGTCGCCGGTCATGCGCACGTTGTTGAGCAGCTCGTAGT